>CAYVLY010000002.1:0-219860 GCA_964452565.1 uncultured Gammaproteobacteria bacterium
CAGTACTCGTCGGCACCGGGGTAGGCCGTATGGTCGTTGTCGTCGCAGTCGGTGGCGTCCGCGGTGTAGCCCACAGGCCTGAGACACGATGTGTACGTATCTGAGGCATTGCCGTAGCCGTCTTCGTCCTCATCCGCGTACCAGATGGTATCTGGACTCACGCTCGCATCCGTATCATCACAGTCCGTATCGTCCGAGACGTAGCCCGAAGGCTGATCACAGGCATAGGTCGTGCTGCTGGCGTTGCCATAGCCATCACCGTCAGTATCTGCATAGAACTCGTCACCAGTGTATACGTCAAGGCTGTCATCTTCATCATCGATCAGCCCATCGCAGTCGTTGTCGACCTCGTCGCACTCCTCTGTGGCACCGGGATTGATATCCGAGTCTGAGTCATCGCAGTCACCGTCAATGGTGGTAGCGTAGGCATCAGGTGAATCGCACTGCGTGAGCAGTGACGAGGTGTCTCCGTAGCCATCGCGATCGCCATCGTCGTACCAGTCTGTCATGGTAGATGTGTCTACACCAGCATCATCGTCGTCGACCAGACCACTACAGTCTTCGTCAACGTCATCGTCATCACACACCTCGGTCTCGCCGGGGTTGATGTGGCTATCCGAGTCGTCGCAGTCGGTGGAGTCCGCAGTGTAGCCAGAAGGCACATCACAGGCTTCGGTAGTTGAGCCGGCGTCGCCGTAGCCGTCATCATCCGTATCAGCGTAGTAGGTCGTGGTGGTCTCCTCATCGACCTGCTCGTCGCAGTCGTTGTCGATCTCGTCACATACCTCTGTGGCGCCGGGATTGATGCTGGCGTCGGTGTCGTCGCAGTCCGTGTCGTCCTCGACGTAGCCCAAAGGCACATCACAGGCTTCAGTAGTTGAGCTGGCGTCACCGTAGCTGTCGCTGTCAAGGTCGACATAGTAGATGGAGCCAGTGGAGGTGTCCACGCTGCTGTCCTCGTCGTCGATGAGTCCGTCGCAGTCGTTGTCGATCTCATCGCAAACCTCGCCAGCATCAGGGCTGATCGAGGCATCAGAGTCGTCGCAGTCTTGGCACGCTGCCCAACTATCCCCGTCCTCGTCGGCATAGCCGGATGATCCATCGCAGTTGTAGTCCTCTGGATCAGCGCAGTCGTCTTCGACAGCCGCAGGGTTGTAGGCGGCGTCCGAGTCGTCGCAGTCGCCACTCAGGTGAGAGTAGCTCTCAGGCTGTTCGCAGCTCTGCACCGAAGTGTCATCACCGCCATAGCCATCACTGTCCTCGTCCAGGTACCAGGTCTCGGCATCGACCGCATCGTCTTCGTCGATCTGATCATCGCAGTCGTTGTCCACCTCGTCGCAGAGTTCCTCTACTCCGGGGTTGATGCTGGCGTCGGTGTCGTCGCAATCGTCGAAGTTGTCCGCCCAGGATCCCTCCGGATCACAGGACTCGATAGTCTCGTCGTCCACGCCATAGTTGTCGCTGTCTGAGTCGAGATACCACAGATGGATGAGGTCTTCATCGATCTCGTCATCGCAGTCGTTGTCGATCTCATCGCAGCGCTCCGGCGCATCCGGATAGGTGTCTGCATCGTTGTCGTCGCAGTCGTCCGAGTTGTCCACATAATCGACCGAGGGATCGCAGGTCTGGATGGAGTTGCTGACATTGCCGTAGCCATCGCCGTCCTCATCGAGGTACCAGGTCTGAATCAGGTCTTCGTCCGTGTCTCCGTCGCAGTTGTTGTCCTTGCCATCGCAGATCTCGGTGGCTGCGGGGTTGATGCTGGCATCGTTGTCGTCGCAGTCGTCGACCACGTTGTAGCCGTCGCCATCCACATCCGCAGGCGCTTCGACTGAAGCGTCGTACGGGGGGGTGGTGAAACACCCGGTCATCAGGACGGCCCAAAGGGCCAAGATCAGGGAAATCGGGCGCATGGTTTTTTCCTCCGCGCGCAGGTTGTACAGATTTCTTACAAGTGAAGGGGCTTGGGGGCGCTGTACGAAAAGTTCGCACAGAACGCTCTAATTTACACACTATCAATAATTCTGTCCATATTCCAGCCTCAGATCGTTGACAACGAAAAATAGCCATGCTAATATTCTGGCGAATTCTAGCATATGAAAAAGGCAATTCATCCAACCTATCACACCCAGGCAGTAATCAAATGCGCCTGCGGTAATGAGATCAAAACTGGTTCAACAGTTGAGAGCAACAATATTGAGCTTTGTTCTTTGTGCCACCCGTTTTACACTGGTAAACAAAAGATTGTTGACACTGCTCGACGTGTTGAAAAATTCCAAGCACGACAAACAAAGAAATCAGATGCTGTTTTGGATAGTAAAGCAAAGGCTGCAAAGAAAGCGGCTCGCGCAAAGAAAAAGGCAGACAAGAAACTTAAGGAAAGCGAAGAGTAAATTACATACATATGAAGCACCCGGAGATCGGGTGTTTTGTTATATGTAAACGTATTCCACACAATGCTATAATCAACTCATATGGATATTAAGAAAATTCACGACACGTACGTAAAAAAATCTGAAAAACTAAACGCCCTTCTCATGGATCCGGCGATCATTGGTGATCAAGAAAAATTGGCAGAGGTTAACCGTGATTTTCAAAATGTGAGCGATACACTTGCCATAGCTGCCCAAATTCTTGAAACGCAAAATAATCTTAAAGCATCTCGAAAGGCGCTTGAAGATTCTGATAAAGAGGTCCGGGAACTTGCACAAAACGAAATCGATGAACTTGAGGCTAAGCTGCCAGAGCTTGAACAGAATCTTGAGCTTGCCCTGATTCCAAAAGATCCAATAGATGACAATGATGCAATTATTGAAATTCGCGCAGGTGCTGGTGGAGATGAAGCTGCACTCTTTGCCGCTGATCTCTTTCGGATGTATGGACGTTTTGCAGAAACCACAGACAGAAAGACTGACCTAATCTCACAGAGTCAGAACGACATTGGCGGATTTAAAGAAGTTGTTTTTGAAATGCGAGGAACCGGAAGCTATGGAGATATGAAGTATGAATCTGGAGTTCATCGCGTACAGCGTGTTCCTGACACAGAAAAACAAGGAAGAGTTCATACATCTACCGCAACAGTTGCAGTTCTGCCAAAGGTTGAAGAAAAAGAATTCCACCTTGATCAAGGTGATCTAGAAATTGAAACCACAACCGCACAAGGCGCTGGTGGTCAGCATGTTAACAAGACTGAATCCGCTATTCGCATGACCCACAAACCAACTGGACTTCAAGTTAATTGTCAGAGTGAGCGTTCACAGCATCAAAACAAAGAAAAGGCTCTAAACATCATGCGTGCGCGTGTGTTTGCTTATGAGCAAGAAAAAAAACAAAAAGAACTCTCGGAAGAACGACGAAGTCAGATTGGAACTGGTGATCGGTCTGAGAAAATCCGAACCTACAACTTCCCACAAGATCGAATCACTGATCACCGCATAAAAGAGTCATGGCACAACCTTCCAGGAATACTTGATGGGCAAATCATGGAGATAATTGCAAAGCTAAAACTAGCTGATCGAAACATCGATGATATACTCGAATCATAACCTCCCCTATCCCCTCCTTCGCAAGGAGGGGGTGAAATTTCGGACTTCGATTTAATCCCTCCCCCTTTCGAAGGGGGAGATGGAGGGGGTTAACTTGATAAAACATGGCGATACTCGAAGCCTAAATAATAACTGTCATTCTGAGCGTAGCGAAGAATCCACCTGAACAGATCCTTCACTCCGTTCAGGATAACAAAATTATGACAATACTTGAAGCGCTTAACTGGGCGCAGGGACAACTTAAAAGTACTGCGGAAGAAAAACGCATCATGCAAGCAAACCCAATGCTTGATGCACAGATTTTGCTTTCTCAGTGCCTAGAAAAGCCAACATCATACCTGTTTGCACACGGCGAGGAGGAACTTACACCCGCAACTATTGAAACATACCAAAGGTTCATTGAACGCAGAAAACGACATGAACCAATCGCACACATCTTGCAGCAAAAAGAATTCTTTGGCCGACCGTTTTTCGTAAATCAGTTCGTACTAACTCCTCGGCCAGAGACTGAGGTCATGATCGAACGCGCCCTTGAAACAATCACTCCAAAATCAACACTAATCGAAATTGGAACTGGATCTGGTGCGATTGCTATCACACTGGCATCTGAGCTAGAACAGCCGATCATTGCTGTTGATGTTGACCCACAGGCACTCTCGGTTGCTGATCGAAATGCACAACAGCATGGAGTAAATCATCTTATCTCATTCCTACATGGATCACTACTCGAACCATACATTGAAAAAAACATTCGCGAGACTGGTCACGGAGTCATTTTTGCCAATCTCCCCTATCTCACCCCGACGCAGTGGGAACTATCTGACCCAGATGTAAAACAATACGAACCAAAGCATGCACTTGTGGGTGGAATCGACGGACTGGAGCTTTACGATCAACTACTACAACAAGTTACTCAAAACCGCGAGCTCTTTTCTACTGATCTTGATTTGTACTTTGAGATTGATCCACAACAAGAACGATCTATACAATCTCTTGTCTCAGAAATCCTCCCACAAGCACAAATCGAAATCATTCAAGACCTGAACGGTCAGGCGCGAATCGTAAAAATCAAAATCTAGAATTGAAAAAGACCGGGCTCAATGCTCGGTCTTTTTTATTTTCTATTCAATTTTTCGGCTGGCTGATAATCACTAAGCCAGCCGGGATCCCTCACCTTCGTTCGGGATGGAAATAAAACTATTTACTCTATTTCCACCTGACTCAAGCTTGATACTATTTCGATCCAGGTGCTGCCGGCGTTAAATGAAATTTCATAGCCATCTGAAGTGTAAAACTTTAGTCGATCATCGTGATCGTCCTTTTGCCATCGCGCAAGATATACCTCTCCGTTTTGGATGATTAGTGCATCGCCTTCACCCTCTGTAACAATGCTTCGACGTCCTTCGTTGTCGATAATACGGATATCAGTAGCAATCACGGCGATATTGTTTGCTTCGATTGTATCGCCATCCTCAAGTTGCATTACGTAAGATCCTTGATACCGAAGATAATCATTTGTGTCTGCTTGATACTCCCAAGTCACATCATAAGTTGTGCCATCGGTCCAGTCGATAGTAACTGATGAATAATCCTCAACACCTTCGACAGGCTCAGTGTCTCCGACCGGCGCATCATCTGCAAACTGCCACCCATCGTACTCAGGCTCATCGCCGTCAAATACCTCATCCCAAGCTTCAAGCAACATATCAATATTTGTGAAAACATTGTGAGGAGCATAGCGCGTCCCATTCTCACGATAGAAGTACTTGTCATACCAGAACTGATTCAGATCAAGCGTATCGTAAGTATTTGCAATTAGCTCAAGAGCCTCTGGTGAACCTCCCACGTGCGCGTAGATCGCCTGAAGACCATCATTCCAATCAAGATAATATGGTCGAGCTGAACGAACTGGTCCAATCTTTTCAACCTCAGCGTCTGAACCAAAAAATGCAATAAAGCGAGGAATGCTAGCCTCAACTGGAGCCTCGATGACCAAAAATGCTTCATCTAGACCTACAAGTGGCCAAGCATCAGCTGCATTCTCAACCATTACTCCGAAAACCTGTGGGAGCTCATCTAGTTCTTCCTCAAGAACTTCCCCAGTCAGAGGATGACGAGTTACCTCCTCTTCAAATACTTCTTCAATGACCTCAATGGGATCGTTGATTGTTAGACCAAATACTAACAAGGCGATGACAGCCACAATAATCAGGGCGCCGATCCCTACGAGGATTTCTTTTTGCTTTGCAAAGGATACAAAAGAAGCGAGCTTCTTTGGTTGCTCGACTTTCTTTTGCACCCGCTGTTTTTCTTTGCGAGTTTTTTTCATAATTTATTCTTTTTTACCTTCTCCTTCTCCCCCACCTTCAGCAGGAGCAGCTTCCTCGCCCTCCTTAGCTTCTTCTCCCTCGGCAGCACCTTCACCCTCCTCACCTTCTTCACCTTCCTCGCCCTCAACCTCAACAGGCTCTTCTTCAACACGTGGCTCCTGAACAATAGCAATAGTCTGCTCTGGATCTGTCAAAATCTCAATCCCCTCTGGAACTTCAATATCTGAAACACGCAATGCATCATTAAATGTGATAAGTTTTGCTGTATCAAGTACAAACTCACGAACAAGTGCTGTGGGTAATGCTGCAACATCGACTTCCTCGATACTTTGAACAAGTACTCCGTTTAGATCCTTAACAGCCGGTGGAACACCTTCCAAAACAATCGCAATAGCAGTCTCAACCTTCTCACTCATGTTAATACGTCGCAGATCAACGTGTGTTACATAATCTGTAAGTGGATCATACTGAATGTCTTGTACAAGCACCGGGTGAGTTGTACCGCTAATATCTAGCTGAATGATTGAACTAGAACCCGCCTTTTCGTAAACGCGACCAAAGTCACCACGGTTAAGCTGTATGTTTACTGGATCTGTTTCAAATCCATACATCACAGCCGGAACCATGTTCTCTGCACGAAGACCCTCAGTCTTTCGACCAGTCAGCTCTCGAGCATCTGCAGAAAGTGTAATTGTCTCTACCATAAAATAAGTTTTAAATTCGGCGGTATTTCACCTTATTCTGGAAAAAATGTCAAGAATTAGCCCCGCGATTATACCTCAACTATGTGATTTTTTCATCCCCTGGACGCCTTCGTACGGCTATACTTTGCAAAATGCCTATCATTGCAAGGGAAACAAGGAGCGATGTTCCACCAGCACTCACAAAAGGCAGAGCAATTCCTGTTGCTGGCAAAAGTGATAAGTTTACGCCAATGTTGATTATGTATTGGACAGTAAAAAGGCTAAATATTCCAAGAATTAAAAACTTTGAGAAATGATCACGCGCTAATCTAGCCGAGCGTAATATCCGCCACAAAACTAGTAAGATCGCCAAAAACAAAATACAAACACCAAAGAAACCCAACTCTTCTGCAATAACAGAAAAAATAAAGTCTGTCTGACTCTCTGGAAGAAACTGCAATTGACTTTGAGAACCAAAGCCAAGACCTCTTCCAAACCATCCTCCAGATCCAATTGCTATCTTTGCCTGCGTTATATTGTAACCAGTCTCGAGTGGATCAAGTTCGGGATTCAAGAAGACTTCTAACCGTTGTTTCTGATAATCCGCAAGCAAGAACAACCAGCCAGCTACCCCTGCCAGTGAAGCCCCGCCAAACAGAGCACCAGCATGTACCCAGCGTAATCCCGCAAAGAACAACATTGCACCCCAAAGTCCTAATAAAATGGCAGCGCTCCCTAAGTCAGGCTGCAGCATGGTTAGCACTACTGGAACAAGTACAAGCAATCCGCTTCCAGAAATCTCCTTCCAACCGAACTTTCTACGAGCATGCTCTCCAAAGTAACGAGCAAGCTGGACAACAAGCGCGAATTTCATGAACTCAACAGGCTGAAAAGAAACTCCAAAGATCACGAACCAACCCGTAGTTCCGTTAATGGTCGTTCCAAAGATCAATACAAGAATCAAAAGTATGATGCCAATTATATAAAGTGCTCTACCCCAGTTGCGGAGCATTCGATAATTGAATCTTGCCAAGGCAATCATCAAAATTACTCCGAGTACAAAAGCGATAAGCTGCTTTCTAGCAAGTATAAACTCTGAACCTTCACGTGACAGCTCAACTGAATAGATCGCAGATATCCCAAAAACGAACAAAACAAGCACTCCAAGGATCAAGAGCCAGTCAAATCTTTGTAGATGTCGAAATACCTTACCTATCTGCATGTGGATCTATTTTTTCAGAAACTTCGTCTACGCGCAACTAAAAATCAGAAAACCCCGCTGGTACGGGGTTTATCGTCAATTTCAGATTTATCTAATCGTAATCAATATCACGGACATCTAGTTCGGCCTCTGATGTTGCGCTCATGTAAACATCATCGTCTAAATAATCAATTCCTGGTTGAATGATAAGGTCTCCAGACGCTGGTGTGTCATCAAACCAGTTCACAACTACTTCACGAGTCTCACCAACTTCGAATCCTGCAATTGATACCTGATTCACAGCAACCGGAATACCATTACGCTCCAAGATCAAAATAAATGGGGCTGACCAATACGCATAAGGCGTGTTGTTCTTTATAGTGAAGGACGACCGAACAACATCTGTGCCAGCAACCTCGACAGTGCTGTGCGATGCGTCACTTATTTCAAAGTCGCTGTGATCCTCATACCACTCAACAATATCCTCAACACTGTGCGCATCCATGCGCTCCCAGTAAATATCGCTTACATCTATATCGACTCTAGATGGAGCAGATTCAAACTCTTCATTCAATGCTATTAGTATCCTCGCCTCGCCTGGGAATACAAAACCATGGTGGGTATCGGTTTCCTCAGAACTAGTCATGAATGAATAATCAAAGCTTGCATACCAATCCTCATTTGGATTTTCTATCTCAACATAAAAGTCATACCCATCCCCTGAACTCATAACTATCGCATCACCAACAAACAATGACGAGGCTGTATTGCTAAGTGCAGCAGAGTGGATCGAGGAAAGATTACTTACCAGCCCCGCAGTATCTGACCTGTCTGACCACTGCCCTGCTACCAAGTATCCAACCGTTACTAAAATCAACAACCCCACAAGCGCCACATCAAACACAATCCACAAAACAAATAAAATTCTGTGCAACAATGGACGCGCTTGAGTTATCGCCACCTCGCGCTTAAATTCTTTTTCAATCTGTTGTAATTCGGCAGAAGAGCCGGTTGTATTTTGATCCCCCATAGATGCCTCAATTATATCATGAAATTACTTGAAAAACCCTAGGGTCAATTCCGAACAGCTATTTGAAACCATTTGTTCAGAATTCGAGCGAACCAAAGGAGAAAAAACGCAGGCATAGTGGCGCTATGGCGAGGCTTTTTCTCCGAGGTGCAGCCGAATTATGGACATAATGGAACAAATAAGTTGCTTGGAATTGGCCCTACAATGTGGTAAAATATAGGCCGATATGGCAAAAAAAGCACCAGCCAAAAAGGCTACAAAAAAGACAAAAAAGGGGGCATATGACGCTAAGAGTATTAGCGTTCTTGAAGGCTTAGAACCAGTTCGAAAGCGTCCGGGAATGTACATTGGATCAACTGGTCCCACTGGACTTCATCATCTGATCTGGGAAGTTGTTGACAACTCATTTGATGAGGTAATGGGCGGCCATGCAAAAAAAGTTATTATCCGCATGCAGCCAGACAACTGGATCCAAGTTGAGGATGATGGTCGTGGAATCCCTGTTGATGTTCACCCAGAACAAAAGGTTTCAGCGTTAGAGCTTGTACTTACAAAGCTTCACGCTGGAGGTAAGTTTGGAGGTGAAGAAAGTGGATACAAGATCTCTGGAGGATTGCACGGGGTGGGTGTTTCTGTTGTTAACGCGCTTTCTACTGATCTTGAAGCTAGAGTTTATAGGGGTGGAAAAGAATGGTTCCAGGCTTATAAACGCGGGGAAGCAAAATCCAAAATCAAGGCAGTCGGCAAATCTAGAAAAACCGGAACCATGATCCGCTTTCATCCTGACCCTAAAGTTTTTGAAACCATTGAGTTTGACCTTAAAACTGTTGTTGACCACTTAAGACAACAAGCCTATCTAACCGCCGGAGTTGAGGTTGAGATCATTGATGAACGCGAAAAGGAAAATGGAGAGGTATACGGCTTTTACTTTGAAGGTGGTGTCTCTTCATATGTTCGCCACTTGAATGCGAATAATGACATCAAGCATCAGAATGTATTCTATATCAATAAGTCGTATGAAGATGTTCAGGTTGAGGTAGCTTTGCAATATACAACTGACTATCACGATAGTGTTCATTGTTTTGCAAATAACATCACAAACCCAGATGGCGGAACGCATTTAGCTGGATTTAGATCAGCCCTCACTCGAAGTCTAAACTCTCATGCTCGTGATAAAGGATATTTGAAAGAAAAGGACGGAAATCTCACAGGTGACGATACTCGCGAAGGACTTACAGCTGTTATCAGTGTGAAAGTGAGCGAGCCTCAGTTTGAGGGACAGACCAAGGGTAAGCTTGGAAATCCAGAAGCTCGGACCGCTGTTGAAACCGTGTTCGGTGAAGCACTCAAGGTTTATCTTGAAGAGCATCCAAAAGATGCAGAGGAAATCGTTGGAAAATGTCTGCTTTCAGCTCGTGCTAGAGCTGCGGCCCGTGCTGCGCGTGATACTGTACTTCGAAAAGGAGCGCTTGAAGGGCTTATGCTTCCTGGAAAGCTTGCAGACTGTTCTTCTAAAGATGCTTCGATCGGAGAGCTATACATTGTAGAGGGAGACTCTGCTGGAGGTTCTGCAAAACAAGGACGCGATCGTAACTTCCAAGCTATCCTGCCACTTCGAGGAAAAATCTTGAATGTTGAGCGAGCGCGACTAGACAAGCTTCTCTCGAACAATGAAATAAAAAACTTGATCATTGCACTTGGAACAAATATTGGCGAAGGGTTTGAGATCGAGAGCCTACGTTACGACAAGATTGTGATCATGACTGATGCCGACGTTGACGGAGCCCACATTCGAACTTTGCTTTTGACATTATTCTTCCGACACTTCCAAGAGCTCATTCGACAAGGTCATGTCTACATCGCAATGCCGCCACTGTATCGAATACAGGTTGGAAAAGATGCAAGATATGTTTATACAGATGAGGAGAAAGACTCTGTGATTACGGAGATGACGAAAGGTAAACAGAAGACAGAACCCAGAACACAGAACACAGATGAGGGAGATGCGATCGAGGCTGAAGTAATCGAAGCCAAGGGCGTGAAAGTTAACATCCAGCGCTACAAGGGTCTTGGAGAAATGAACCCAGATCAACTGTGGGATACAACAATGAATCCAGAGACGCGTCTTATGAAGCAAGTTACAATCGAAGATGCCGAGAATGCCAATGAAACATTCGAAATCTTGATGGGATCAGAAGTTGCACCTCGAAAGAAATTCATCCAAACCCATGCAAAAGACGTAATGAACCTGGACGTTTAAGACAAACCACCGACCTGAAAAAAAAGAGCCAAAAATGGCTCTTTTTTTGATCCAGGGGCCAGCACCGGGTGCTGGCCTTTGGGTTGACAATTACGCCAATCTGTGCTATTTTCCTAGGCCTCAGAACCGAATCCGAAATCCTAACACGGAATCATCTTTCTCATGTCGCACTAACCCTCGGGGCTCTGGATCAACACAGAGACCTGCTGTGTCTGGAGTATGGTTAGTAAATAAGCGATGCGAGTAGAGCTAAGATGACAAAGTGCGTGGTATAAGGATTCAACTTAACCCACTGAGGAGGAGGTGATAGTTTGGCAACGAACTCCTAACCCACCTGACCACTTTTCAGGACCTACAGGTCCAGACCCTGGTCCGGCAGAGGTCCAAACTTCAACAACCCGAGAACCCAAGAGACTAGTCAAGGTCTCGACCGCATCAGCGGTTTAATGCGTGTTTGGCACCACGCATCTGACAGGAAGAATGATTGCCCGCGCCGGTTTACACGCCAGGCCCCGGCTTTCGTGGAGGACTTCCTGATCAGGTAGCGGCTTCCCCCGGCTGCTTCATTGGCAAATCACCTCAACCGGAGGTCGGCAACCTTCGGTGCCCCTTTATCTCGGGGCGTGAGGCCATGACCTCTCCGTGAAGGGTCTGAGAGGACCTGGAGAGCCTTACCTTGCCAGGTAAGGAAAAGCCTCCGGCTAGTCGCCGTGACCGTGTGGGTACTCAAACCCACCACTGCGGTCCAAGCGACTGGCTATTCCAGCCCCGGGGCCAACCCCCACCCACGTCCGGTCTCTGCTGTGACCACGAAAATATTGGGTAATAGCGCGATAAAAAGATCCTCGGCTGAGACGAAGTTGGTGAAGGCTCGAGAACCGACCGCGTCGACCCTGCCTGCTCACCAAGGAGCAGGCTAAATGAGAGGGTAACCTAGGAATCAGTTATGTGTATTTCGCTAGGTTGAATTGGTAGGCCTAGTGATACCCAACGATGAGAATTCATCGTAACACCTCTAACACCGTGCGAATCTAGAAGGCAAGCGGAAAGACAGGGCCATATCTGATGGTAAAGGATCGTCCTGTAAAACAAAGCACCCTGCCCATAGCAGCCTGAGTGGGAATGTAGCGACCCCACCTTGTATAATGCTCGTGCCGGCCTATCCCCTCGTGGATGGCCGGTGCTTTAATTTAGAAAACTTTTAATCAACTATTGACAATAAGTAGATTGTCATGTATATTCCTTTGTTGTGCATGACGCACACCGGCATAAATTACGCCGAACAAAATGGATGTGATGAAATGAATCGTACTCTACTAGCTCTGTGCGCCGCCTTCTCCATGAGCTGTTCTGGTGTAGGCATCACCGTCACAGCCACACCCCCACCCGGCGCTATGAATGCACGAGTCCTTGTCGCCGAAGAAGGTAAGGAAAGTGGTCTCGAGCGCTTCTATACCTTCACGCCAGTCGATTCCGAAGAACCTGAGGAGTTCTACATCGACGCGTTCGTGGACAACCTCCCCGTAATCGTTTCAGGCTATGCTCTGATGGAACGCTCCGACGATACCGACCCCTACGAGGTTATCCGACTCATCAACTGGGATGAAGTCGAAATCGAGGTCTTTGACCTCTACGACGGCGCGCCCATCACCGTCTCGGTCACCGTGGAAGAAGATGACATCGGCGAATTCTTCGTAATCGATGAGTACTAGCGGGCAATGGCCCCTTCCCCGTACACCCGGCGCGCCTGCGTCGGGTTTGATGCATCTATTTAATACTTGACATCTCGCGCGAATGTTAGTATCTTATGCATAGACGGCCCGGAAGGGCTTTTTAAAAAACAAAGATTTCCCAGCCGGCGCATCACGTTGTCGAAATCTCCGCCCTCTGCTCACCGTACGGATTGGTACGCCTCGCAGAGTGCTCGATTTCTCCTAGTGCTGCATCCGCCTGGAAAAATCTTCGAAATATGAATATGACAAAAACGCTAAAAAACAATCGACTTGTGAAATACTTGCGCGAGTCAAAGCAGGAGCTTGAGAAGGTCGCCTGGCCAACACAGCAGCAAACCACCCGCTATTCAATCATTGTTGTGGTCTTTGTGCTGGCTCTAGCAGTTTATTTCGGAATTCTCGACTATATCCTAAACCTCGGTCTTGAAGGTCTAATTTACATAACTTCATAATCTATGGCTAAGCAAACCGCAAACTATGGAAGGCGCTGGTATGCGATTCACACATACTCAGGGTATGAGGAAAACGTAAAGGAAAACCTTGAACAGCGTGTTGAAACCATGGACATGGAAGAAAAAATCTACGCAGTACTTGTTCCAAAAGAAAAGAAAATCAAGATCAAAAACGGAAAGCGACGAATTGTTGAAGAAAAAATCTTCCCTGGATACGTACTGGTGGAAATGATCGTAACCGATGACTCATGGTACTGTGTGCGAAACACACCAAACGTGACAGGATTTATCGGAACTGGAACAACACCAACTCCAATTGCGCAAGAAGAGATCGATGCTCTAATGAAACGAATGGGAGTGGATGAGCCAGAATTCACATTCGACATCCAAAAGAATGATCCAATTACTATTACAGACGGACCATTCAAAGGACAGCAAGGAAAGGTATCAGAGATTGATGAACAGCGTGGAAAGGTTAAAGTACTTGTATCCATGTTCGGCCGCGAAACTCCTGTAGAACTCGACTTTTTGCAAGTCAAAAAGGCTTAAAACCCAAATCATTGACAAATTGTGCCAGAAATGGCACAATTTTGTCGCTAACTAATTCGCGTGGTAGCTCGACTCAGTTGAGAATCCACTTAAAAAACAACGAATATGTCAAAACCTATTTTGACCGTTATGAAGGTGCAAGCAATGGGAGGAGCAGCAACGCCTGCCCCACCTCTTGGACCAGCACTTTCTCAGCATGGAGTAAACATCGCACAGTTCGTGAATGACTTTAACAATGCGACACAAGATCGTCGCGGAGAAGTTGTTCCAGCAGTGCTTACCATTTATGAAGATCGGTCGTTCGATTTTATCCTAAAGACATCCCCAACAGCTGCGCTTATCAAAAAAGCTGCTGGAATCAAAAAAGGATCTGGAAAACCAAATACTGAAAAAATTGGATCTATCACCAAGGCACAGCTCAAGGAGATCGCAGAGCAGAAGATGCCTGACCTAAACACTGATGACGTTGAGATGGCAATGAACATTGTTGCTGGAACATGTCGTCAGATGGGAGTTGAGATTAAATAACCAATAAAGTGGGAGCCTGAATAGGCGTTCGGACCACAACAAAAATATGAAAAAGAAAAAAGTAAGTAAGCGATTCAAGGAGGCAACAGAAAAAGTTGATAAAATAAAGACCTACAAGTTGGACGAAGCAGTAACACTTCTCAAGGAAGTAGCTAATGCGAAGTTTGATGAGTCTGTAGAGATTCACATGCTGCTCGGTATTGATCCAAAGCAGTCAGAGCAACAGATTCGCCCAACAATCACTCTTCCTCATGGATCTGGAAAAGACGTACGCGTTATTGCATTCGTTGACTCAGCAAATGAGAAAGTGGCAAAGGACGCTGGGGCTGACATTGTTGGAACCGAAGAGGTGATTGCGAAAATCATTCAAAAAGGTGAAATCGACTTTGATGTAGCAGTGGCTATGCCAACAATGATGCCTAAGCTTGCAAAAGCTGCACGAGTGCTTGGACCACGTGGTCTAATGCCAAACCCTAAGACAGACACTGTTGGAACCAATGTTGAAAAGATGATCAAAGAGCAGAAAGCTGGAAAAGTATCTTTCAAAAACGATAACACATCAAATATTCACATGACTGTGGCCAAGATCTCATTTGATGAGCCAAAGATTGTGGAGAATGCACAAACTGCGATCAACGCAATAAAAAAGGCGCGACCAGCAAAAGTAAAAGGAACGTACATCAAGTCTGCAACCTTAACTTCAACAATGGGACCTGCAATCAAACTTGATACCGCAAGCCTGTAAATCAAAATTCAACAAAGCCGCTCGACACCCTATCCCCATCCCGAGCGAGGCCAAAAGGCCGACGAGGGATCTACTTGAAGGAAACGAGCGGTTTTGCGTTTCTTGCATATTGATGTTTATCTGATAAGATTAGGGCCTACAATAACCAAGCCGGAGTTATAATGCCCATTACTATCCGTAACTTAGGTGACGCGGACCGTGAGAGGCTCAAAGAACTCCACGGTTATGAAGTAGAACAATACATTGATATCCCAACTACAGACAGACTTCTTCCTACGCCCACTCATCTCAGGCACTTCATCCAATCACATGACATCCTATGCTCTTGGGTTCGTGCAGGGGTCGTTATAGTTTGCGTGAAAATTGGGTCAGCCGATCCGGCAATACTCTCACTTGATGACATTCGACATGCCATGCGTAATGTATGGATCAGCGCATCACTCCACCGCAGCCCTTGAGCTGCGGTGATGTCGCGTCTGGAGATAGAAAGCGCGATATGATAACCTGGTGACATATGATTTTGACACGTAAAGCTATCCTTGAACGAATTCGATCAAATGACCTTGTCTTTGATCCAGGGCTTGATCAGTTTCAACTTCAACCACATGCGATTGATCTGCGCCTAGGCTATAAATTCTTAATCCCGAAAAACTGGACCATTACCGAAAGAGGCCGCGCTGCGTTAAAAATTTCAATCGAAGACGTTGATATCCACTCAGAGCAGTTCGATGAAGTAATCCTAAAGCCAGGGCAGTACTTTGATCTACTACCAAATGAATTCGTGATTGCCACCAGCCTCGAACGCATCGAAATGAATGCATCAGATCTTATGGCTATTCTCTTTCCACGAACTTCAACCAACCGCAGAGGTATCAACCTTTCGCTTTCTGGAATAATTGATACTGGCTACAATGGCAATCTCATTTTCCCAATGAAAAACGAGGCTGGAAACCAGGTTCTGCGAATCTTTCCAGGAGAGCGAATCTGTCAGGTGATCTTTGAAGAACTTACTGATCCACTTACATCACAAGAGGCAGATCAGCATGGACTAACACAGGCAAAGTATTCGAACTCAGGCGAGCCAAAGTACAAAGTTGATAAATCTGATGAACAAGAACTTCTTACATCTGGAAATCTACAGGCTCTGAAAGATAAATTCTCACTCTAAACCAAAACCGCATCTTCCCTTTTCCATCCCGAGCGAGGCTAAAGCCGACGAGGGATCTACACGAATGGATGCGGTTTTGTGATTGACGCAGGTGTAGATTCATGATGAAATCTTTACACAACACTAGCTGCGCAGGAGGATTACATGCGCCATGTTCTGATTCTCGGTCAAGACCTTTACGTACGGGACATTATCGAATCAGGGTTCGATGAGGAAGGAACCTTCCGGGTTCTTGTGGCGACTGACGTGACCACAGCCACACTAGTCGTTCTCAATAAAAGCCCCGACGTCATCGTAATCCATACGAAGTTCGAGGAAAAACATAACCCATATGCACCTGGATTTGCAGACATGATCGGTGCCCTGTTTGCCGGCTACCTGCGGGCTGCAGGGGATGAAACACCCATCATCCTTGTCTCCGAATGGATGCACGAGCCTGTCCGACCTCTTGAGGAGAAGGTCGCACACCACCGCTTCGAGGTCAGCGGACTCAATGTCGAGACCATCAAAGGCGACATCGTTGCAAAAGCTCGCGAACTCTGCGGAATCTAGAACCGACGAGTTCACCCCGTCCGCCCCACCACTGGGGCGGATTCTGCTTTTTACCTAATTTTATGGCTAAAATTGGCCTTTTCACTTGACAAAAGGTTGATTTTATGCTATATTATTCATCCATCCTACAAAGGAGGTAGAGCCGCATGTTCGATTCGCACTTCGGCTGAGGAGGCAACGGCGGCCGCGGGGAAAACCCCGGCAACTACGCTCACCCGCCCTGGGTTCGTATGGGCGGGCACCGATCGAAAAACCCTAACCCACCCCTGTGGAGCAGGGGACGTAAACTGTAGGAATGAACACGAGGGCAGATAGGCTCTCACAAACCCCGCAAAGACGCGGAGGAGATAGATCATGGAAAACAGATGAGAGAAGCGTGCAGATGGTCATGGCCCCTAATTGGTGGGTAGTCGTGACAGCTGGTACTGTACGTGAATATAGTGGATCAGGGGGCGCAAACAGCGCTAGTACGATCTACGATGACGCCAGCACGGCAGCGAGAGGAAAGCTTTGAATGGAGACGCTCTTGGTGGTTTAACTTCATCGTAGGTTATTCTGCTGATTGCTGGGAAGCGACCCTGGGTCGTCAAACCAGTTTACGAGAAATACAAAGAAGCCCTCACTCATCAATAAGGCCCTGCAAGGCTGGATGATTAGATAAGTCGTGGTGACTGCAGGGGTCCTGCACCACCAAAAGCTTGGCGGGACCACCGATCCCGTTCAAGTCACAACGCACATGTGTCCACTTGCATTATCAAGTGGGAATGAGGGACTTGGCACCCCTCCAAAAATGAAGGTTTCGCACCCTTCGAAAAATGAGGGACTTGGCACCCCCTCGAAAACGGTACCTTCTCATTTGAACCGTCTGCGTACGTGAGCTTGCAGGCTCCAACGTGGAAAAAGGATTTGTCTCTACCCATGAGCACTGGGGACCCCTAAGTCAGACCGGGCAAGAGTCTAACCCCTCGCGCAGGTAAGCGCCCCAGTGGAAAATCGAGATAGGCTCGATGGGGATGCCACACAACGACCAGACCCTACACCACGGAGGTGAATAATGGGTCGAAACTTCAAGGAGGACTTTGGCATACGCTAGTCCTTCGTAACGTGAGCCGCGCACAGGAACTCCACCTGCTGGCGCGGCTTTCGCATTTCAGACAAAAAACAGCTTGTTATCTGTCCATATCCAGTACATCAAGATCTTCTCGAGGAGATCCCCTGCCGGCAGGCAGGCTCGTCGGCCTGTTGGCCTCGCTCGGGATGGACGGATTCTGGAGCTGCTTTATTTTAGATATTCGATTAATCGCTAAATATAACATCTGAACAAAATAATTCTATTTGTTTTGCATGCCCGTGAAATACTTGATTAGGCAACTCTGAAAGATCAAACCACTCCCAGCACTCACATCGATCTGGTTCCATACATCGCACCTCCCCTGCAATGTCATGCGCAAGAAAGGCTACTTGAACATAGTGCTGATCATCACTGCGGTCATTCACAAGGCCTGTAAACTCAAGTGACCCCACAGAAAGCCCAGTCTCCTCCATAAGCTCACGTACTGCTGCGCCCTCCATGGCTTCACCACGTTCCAGATGGCCACCAGGCAGACCCCAAGTTCCATCACCAGAACAATTTATCCGTTTTCCCAAAAGAAGCTTGCCATCACGTACGACAAAAACATTTATACCAACGCAGTACATGTCTCGGTCACCACCCATAATCTAAAGCTGCTTTAGTATATTCTTTAAAAACTTACACGCCTCATCATTATCTTCATATTCAGCGTGATAAACAATTGTTGGTACACCCTTCACAAATCTCCCTATATTACTTCCCTTTTTTGATAAAAGCACAATCGGCTTACCAAGTTTATACGCATTCATCATTTCCATGCCAACGCCATGCGATGGATTAGTCACCTCTGCGACAAAAGCATCTCGTTTAGCAATCTCAGCTTCTCCAACATCAAACACCTCCTTCACATCCTGATTCTCACTTTTTTCAATATTTGAATGAATATGAGGCACAAAGCACTCGAGTCCCATCTCTTGAACAGTCTCATTAAGCCGCTCGTACAATCGCAAGTACTCGTATCGATCCTTCTGCGGCAAGCTTGAAATTGATCCTGCAATATAGACTGACTTTGATGATGGTGTTAAAAACGCTGAGTAAACTTTATCCCGAGAAAATCGAATATGTGCATCGTCAGTCAAATACACATCTCGAACACCTGCGTCTATCAACTTGTTCCAACATGGCTCACAAGCCCACCAATGTCCATACATGTATAAATCCGCGCCCTGTGTATCATGCCCAGCCTTTTGAGCCTCATCTACTGCCATCTGTTCAGAATGCCCAGGGTTATCATGAAGGGTGCAGAGATCATAACCTGTGCCGCTTGGGCACTCTTGGACTAATCGAGGACAAATATGTGTTTGCCGGCCCTGGTTATATCCATTCCCTACTTTAGCAATAATCTTACCGTCTTTGACCAAAACAGATCCAACTGGATAGCTAGGATCACCTGAATTTACTTCTCGCGCCTCTGCTGCCTCAACCATCATTGAATGATCATGTGTCACGTACTTAAACATACGACCCTCCGGTAGATACGGATAATCAACTTGTGGTGCTTCTAAATTCATACAATCTTGTAATGCAATAAAACTGATTGCTCTCCAATCCGCTCAACTGATTGCAGATCAAGATTCAACTGCGGTGCGTTATCGATTAGTGGTATGCCAGACCCAAACAAGAGCGATTCAACTGTTAAGTATAAATCCGTCACTAACCCTTCACGCAAAAACAATGAATAGATTGATGTTCCGCCGCCAATTACAACTGATTCATAGCCACGTTGTTGTAATTCTTCGATCAGACCTTGTGGAGACTTTGACGTGTACTCAAGCTCACCCTCAATATTCTTCGATGTATCAGCCTCGCGTGTCATGATTATATTCAATCGATTTGGAAGTGGCCTGCCGATCGTGTCGTAAGTCTTTCTACCCATAATCAAAGCCCCGGCTTCTTTTGTTTTGGAAACAAAAAAACGCTTGTCTTCCTTACTAGTCCAATCTGCTAAATGATCTGCGGATTTGGCGATCCGACCATCTGCACTAATCGCTGCGAGTAATAATACTTTCATACTACGTACTACTATGCTCTCCTACAATAATCTTCATTTTCTTTAGTTTTTTCATGGGCTTGTACTGGGCCTTCAGACTGTCTGTTATTTCATGCACCAAGCTAATATCCCGCTGCAGAGCTCGCTGGAACGACCTCTCCGGCAATTGTAACATAATCTCATCATGCATATGTGGCATGCGCTCAAGCATGGTGTGCGCCTGCTTATAATGATTACCGTAGATATGTGCGTGTGAAATAGAAACAATATACCTCCCAACTTCCATTCCCAACTCCTGAGCGAGCATAGCCTGCAAGAGCGCAAAGCCGGCTGTATCATGTGGATTGCCCAACATCATATCATTAGATCTGATGCTAAGATGGAAATTCAATTTATCACCAATCGTATCAACGCTAAAAGTAAATGGGCATGGTACATTTTTCTTTTTCGGAGATAGCAAACCATCATCTGCTGGATCCCACATCACAACAACTGCTTGACGCGAAGTTGGCTCCCTTTTTAGATGCTCGACAAGATCTAACAATTGATCACGACCAAAATGATGACGCCATCTATACCCATATGCTGCCGCCATAGTGTTATCCTTTTCTGCAAAATCATCCCAAATCTTTGTGAACTCCTGCATGAACGAAATATCCTTTTCGCCTGTAATCATCCAAACTACTTCGGAAACAAAAATCTGAATCGGAATTCTACGCAAAGTTAAGACAGGAAAACCATCTGCAGGATTAAGCTCATACGTAATCCCCGGGTATGCTCGAGTTGCAATATTAGAACGCTCAGAAAAGACATCATGGCCTTCAAGCACGATTTTTGCAATAGCGTCACGAAAAACTTTATCAAACTCTGTCATGTGTCGACTTTAACAGAACTAGTGGGACACTCAATCCTACATGTGGACATCTAATATGTGTTCACTAAAATATGATAACATTCATCAATATGGAAGTAGAATTTAAACGAAACCACCCACTTGCCCAAGTGCCAGAATACAAAACCTCAGGCGCTGTTGCATTTGATATTGCGATAGTAGAGGATGCAACGATCGAGCCACGGCAAAAGACCAAAATCAGAACCGGCCTTGTAATAAACGTCCCAGATGATCATGCACTATTAATAGTCTCACGCTCATCGAATCCATTTAAAAAGGGTGTTGATCTAGCAAACAGCGTTGGTGTAATCGACTCTGACTTTTGCGGACCAAATGACGAGCTTGTGCTGCTTGTAAAAAATATCACCGACGAGATAATTGTGGTCAAAGCAGGTGATAGAGTTGGACAAGGGTTATTCACTCCAGTATCACGTCCTCAGTTTAAAGAAGTCGATGGCATGAGGGCGCCTAACAGAGGTGCATTTGGGACAACAGGTCAATAATATTCATTAACAAGCGGCGTTCAGAAAGGAACGTCGTTTTGATATACTATTAATACATTATGCGCCAGGACAAAGGTCAATTTATTGTAATCGATGGGGTAGCAGGCAGTGGAAAGTCCACCCTTATCCGCGCCATAAAAAAACAGCTTCAAGAAAAAGGCTTGAAGATATTTGATTTAGCTGAGTGGACCAAAGAACATGCTGAACCACCCCACTTCAAGGATATTGCCGATTACGACGCGTACTTCACATTTGAACCAACAAAGTACTGGGCGGGAGCCGCCATTCGATATGAACTCTCACATACAAATGCATCGGGAATGATTATCGGAGAAGCGTTTTCTGTTGACAGGCACGTGCAGTACAACCGGCTCATCATCCCAGCACTCGAAGCTAGTAAAATAATCATCCAGGACCGCTCTGTATCTTCATCAATCGTGTATCAGCCAATCATGGATAATGCCCCAACGATTGATGAACTTCTTGAAATGCCCGGCAATGCTTTAGCAATGGCCTATCCACCAAATCATTTAATCCTCACACACATTGATCCAGAAAAACTTCAAGAACGTTTTGATACACGTGACGATGAATCAAAGGGTGTTTTTGAAAATATTGAATTCCTCAAAAAAGTAAACGAGCGGTTTCAATCTGACTGGTTTTCACAAATCTTCACCTCCAGAGGAACTTGTATGCATGACTTTAATACTGATCAACCAAAGGAGCAGATGATCAAGCACATGACAAAAATAATAACTTCGATCTTAAACAAAACTTATGGCTAATCTCATATCAATCGGGCAACTCATTGACCGAAGCTGGGATCACTACTCTGCGTTTTTCAAACAACTCATGAAGATCTCACTTTGGGCATTTATATTGCCTGCGCTCATGATTATTCGAATGCTACTTGTTCCAAGCGATGAGGTTCTTTCACTTGCCTATCTCTTTAGTGGCTATGGTGGCGTTCTCATGTGGGTTGGGATAGTCTTCGCAATCCTAGTGTCAGCCATTGCAGTGCCTGCTATCACGATCTGGATCTACATCAATCTTGTTAAGGCTATTGAATCACAAAACAAAAAGAAATCAATTTCATTCAAGGAGCTACGTAAGTATGGCTGGAAAACGTTCTTCTCATATCTATGGGTTGCCATTTTGAAGGCTTTAATAACAGCTCTGCCGTTACTTTTACTTGTTCCTGGAATAGTGCTTATCTTCTCAAACATTTACTACGACGGTGGAACTTTCTTGGGCGCAGTAAGTAATCTTATAATGCTTGTCGGAGTTGTTGCCGCACTTGTCTTGATGATCATGCTTGGTGTTAAGTTGGGATTCTCTGCATTCGAAAGACTCATCGCTAATAAACGAGGAATAAGGGCTGTAAAAGGCTCATATAGATTGGTTCATGGACGATTCTGGAAAACATTCTGGCGACTTCTTATTACAAAAATAGTATTTGGCATTGGAGCAGGACTCTTGCATGTAATAATCATCATGTTAGTTGTTGGTATAGAATTTGCCTTTTTCCCGCTAGCTAGCGGGTCTGAGGCTGCGCTTTCGATTGTGTCGCTATTTTTGGAAACTGGAGTAATGGTACTGACAGTGCCAATCTTCATAATTGTTGACTACTTCCTCTATGACAGCCTTATCAAAACCAGATAAAAGCATGGAGCCAGTCTTCACATTAGTAAAAAACACATGGGGACTATACCGTTCCCATGTTAGTCTTTTTATTGGATATAGCACATGGATGCTCATCCCAATGGTTCTTAATGTACTTTTAACTGTAACATTTGGAGCAGACTATACGTACATCATAGAACCGATCGTATTAGTGCTTGATATTTTAATAATGACCTGGGTCATAATTTCTTTGATTCAAGTCACGCCACTTGCACAAAGTAAAAAGCGCATTGATACCCGTAAGGTAGGCGCTAGCTCATGGCATCTAGCAGTTCCCTTTCTGCTTTTAACACTCCTTCTTTCTGTGCTAACTGTAGTCGGTTTTGTGCTGTTTATTATTCCAGGTATAGTTTTTGCAATCTATATCACCTTTGCGTCAGCCATTCTTGTTCTTGAACGCACAAAAATCATTGAATCAATAAAAAAGAGTTTTGTATTAGTGCAAGGTCGCTTTTGGACAGTATTGCACCGCGTATTCTTTGGAAATCTCATCCTCCTAATACCCTACCTTGTTGCCATGATTATTATTGCCAGCATTCTTTTGATGGCACATAACGGAGATGTGGATGCATTGGTGAGCAGTCCTGCCACACTTATGGAACAAATTCTGGTCCGCGTAATCGATGCATGTTTGATACCTCTATTTGTGATTTTTGGTGTTATCCTGTACCAAAACGCAAAGAAGACTCAATCATAGACTACTATAGTTGCATGTGATAATATCAGCCTCGTATGAACCTACAGCCAATCATTGGATTAGAAACTCATGTACAGCTCAAAACAAACACAAAAATGTTTTGTGCATGTTCTGCGCGTGGACAAGATGATAAGCCAAATACACATGTGTGCCCTGTTTGTTTGGGCCACCCCGGAGTATTGCCTGTGCCAAATGAACAAGCTATTCGTTGGGCTATTCTTGTAGGACTTGCATTGCGGGGGAAAATTGCAACTAGATCGAAATTCGATAGAAAGAACTACTTTTATCCTGACCTTCCAAAGGCATACCAAATTTCTCAGTTCGACTTACCCGTCATGGAAGATGGTGAGGTTGAGCTAGAGATCCCAGGCCAAGAACGTCCGACCATTGTGCGGCTCGAACGTCTTCACCTTGAGGAGGATGCAGCAAAGAACATTCACGGAGACGATGGGAAAACATATGTTGACTTTAACCGTGGCGGAACAGCATTGTGCGAGATAGTTACACGGCCTGATATCCATTCAGCCGAGGAGGCGAAAGCTTATACGCAGGAACTTCGGTTGCTTGTTCGATCGCTTCGAGTGTCAGATGGTGATATGGAAAAAGGTCAGCTTCGATGTGATGTGAATATCTCACTTCGTGAGGTTGATGATAATGGAGAACCGCTTGATGATCTGCTGCATCCAAAAACTGAGATTAAAAATGTAAACTCATTTAAGGCAATCGGGCGTGTGATCGAGCACGAAATCCAACGTCAAACAAAGCTTTGGGAAATGGGCACACCACCAGCTGAAACTACAACGCGTGGATGGAATGATGTAAGGCAGATTACAGTTGAGCAGCGTGTAAAAGAAGGCTTTGCTGACTATCGGTACTTCCCTGAGCCAGACATACCGCCACTTGATTTGACTGAAATGACTGAGGAAGTTAAACGAACTCTACCTGAGCTGCCATGGGATCGGCGTAAGAGATTTGCTGATGAGTACGGGTTCAAAAAGGAAGACATAAAGCAGATGATAGATGATCCCGCGCTTGCAGACTTTACTGAGAACGCCATGAGCGAGCTCTCAGCTTGGTTGCAGTCGCGTGAGGATGTTAATGAAGACAATGTACTTGAGGCACGAAAGAAGTTGAACAAAATCTTCTCAAGCTGGCTTTTGAACAAGCTGATGGGACTTTTAACTGAACGTAAGATCGATATTCGAACAATGAAAGTCACTCCAGAGAACTTTGCCGAATTCATTGTCATGCTTGCTGAAGGCAAGGTCACCGGAACTAAAGGACTTGAGGTGCTGGGGGCGATGCTTGACTCAGGGGCTGACCCAGAGCATGTAGTTGATGACCTTGGAGCATCTCGAATGGACGATATGGACGCACTTATTTCAATCGTAGATACTGTAATCGAAGAAAATCCAAGTGAAGTAGGGCGTTTCAAAAATGGTGAAGAAAAGCTTATGCAATTCTTCCTTGGGCAAATCATGAAAGCCACTAAAGGCAATGCTGATCCAGGCGCAAGCGCTAAGGTTTTGAAACAAAAGTTGAAATAAAAACAAATCAAAGATCAGCCGCAAGGCTGGTCTTTTGCTTACAAAAAATTCTTTATTAATTTAATTCCTTCTTCCACTTTTTCAATCCACTTAATGCGATCATCGCGCTTGAACCAGGTCATCTGACGCTTGGCATAGTGCCGAGTGTCGCGCTTAAGGTTCTCAATAGCAGTCTCGAGCGAAACATCACCATTCAAGTACTCGCAAATCTGCCGATAGCCAATTCCAGTCATTGATTTAATCTCGCAACCGTACTTATCATTCAGCTTGCAAACTTCATCTACAAGTCCTTCGTCGACCATCTCATCAACCCGCTTATTGATCCGATCATACAAAACTTCGCGATCAACCTTTATGCCAATTTGCAAAACATCAAACTTTGACTTACCTGCTTTACCTCCCTCAAAATCAAAGTTGTCAACCAGCCCTGCTACATACAAACCTGTCCCACCGGCAACAATCGGTACTTTGCCTTGAGAAACAATATCCTTGATTTTAGCCTCGGCAAACTCTTTAAAATCAAATGCTTGAAAATGCTCATCAGGTTCAACAATGTCGAAACCATAGTGCACAACCCCTTCAACAAGATATAAATCGTCATCCTGAGGAGTCGTAGACGCCGAAGGATCTACTCGAATAGATTCTTCGCTGCGCTCAGAATGACAGACACCATCCCTCTCTGGCTTGGCTGTTCCAATACTCATCTCCCTGTATATCGCTCGTGAGTCAGCTGAGATGATCTCACCATCGAACTGCTTAGCAGCCTTAATGGCAAGTGAGGTCTTGCCACTTGCTGTCGGTCCAATGATTACAATGACTTTTGGTTTGTTCATGCGCTTATACTAGCCAAAAATACAACTTTTATCAAGACTATGGATAACTATTTTGACGCTAATCATGGGTCAGGGTAAGCTAGTGGTAGGAGGAACGTTATTCTTTACGTTTTTATATATGTCATGGTTTAAGCGACTTTTCGGCAAGTGTGGCGATGATTGCGATTCTTGCTGTGGTGATGAGAAACAGGAGACAAGTACACCAGATCCAGTTGATGAGCCTGTAACCGAAGGCGAAGAGCAAGCTGGCGAAGGAGAGACTCCAATAATGGAATAGAATTCAAAAATCCCCACTTCGATCGTGAATGGGGATTTTTGTTTTACCCAACCTCAGGAAGTTCAACTTCAGGAATCCTAGCTCGTTTTAGTACCTCGTCTACAAAAATATCTTGAGCAATGCCAAGGTCCTTATCATCTCCAAACACATTCACAATGAAGTCGCCACCCTTAACTTCCTTCTCGCCGATTACCACGGTCCATGGGATCTTATCCATTGCAGACTTACGAATCTTTTTTCCAACCCCTTCAGAGCTCATATCAAGATACACACGAACCCCCGCACCCTTAAGCTGACGTTCAATCTCACTAGCATACTTCAGAAAATCATCACTAACTGGCACAAGTCGAACCTGCTCAGGCATTGCCCACATTGGAAGTGACCCTGCAGTATGTTCGATAAGTACAGCGGCAAACCTTTCGATAGCACCCATGATTGCAGCATGGACCATTACAACTGGCTCTTCATCCCCCTTCTCATTAACACACGTCAGCTCAAACCTCTCTGGCATATTACGATCAACCTGGATTGTAGCCACCTGCCACGCACGACCAAGTGCATCCTTAGCAATAAAATCTACTTTTGGCCCATAGAAAGCGGCCTCCCCCACTCCATACTCATAATCTTTAACACCGCGCTCATCCAACCATGTCTTCAAAACCTCAACGTTCTTATCCCATTGATCAATTGTTCCGAGATAGGCCTTCATGTTATCTGGATCATGTGCGGATAACATAATGTGAAGATCAAACCCGAACTGGCCATAAAACGCTTCAACTATATTCCAAATCTTAAATGCCTCAGTACGTACTTGAGACTCACGACAAAACACATGTGCATCGTCCTGGGTAATGCTTCTGACACGAGTCAAACCTGCCAACTCCCCAGATTGCTCATCGCGATACACCATTGTTGTCTCAGCATATCGCTGTGGAAGATCACGATAACTTCGTTGCTGCGCAGCATAAATCTGAGTGTGATGCGGGCAGTTCATTGGCTTCATTGCAAACTCATGCCCTTCACGTGTAACAATCTTGAAAAGATCGTCCTTAAACTTCTCCCAATGCCCACTAGTCTCATATAAATCCTTCTTTGTTATGTGTGGGATAGTCACCTTTTCATACCCATATTGACTGCGAAGACTCCAGATAAAATCATCAAGAGCATTGCGCACGATAGTTCCTCGCGGAGTCCAAAGTGGCAAACCTTGTCCAACAAGATCCGAGAAGGTCACCAGATCCAGTTCCTTGATAAGCTTTCGATGATCACGTTTCTTAGCTTCTTCAAGCATCTGCATGTACTCTTTTAATTCTTCCTTAGATCCAAAGCAAACACCATACACACGTTGCATTTGAGCTTTTTGATCATCTCCGCGCCAATAAGCACCAGCAACTTTTGTCAGCTTAAATGCTCCAACTTGACCTGAGTGATCAACATGAGGACCACGGCAAAGATCTACGAACTCACCTGTGTGATAAATCGATACTTGATCGGGATTCTCAGTATCGATCTCATCGGACAAATCCTCGCCAATCTTTGTAGTCCCGCGTTTTTTAAGATCTTTCAAAAGCTCAACCTTAAACTCCTGATCTTTCTCTTCAAAAAACTTGATAGCATCGTCAAGTGACATTTCTTCACGCACCATTTCCAACTTCTGACCCATGAGCTTTTTCATGGTCTTTTCAATCTTTTTCAGATCACCCTCGGAGATCGTCTCAGAAAGTGATATATCATAATAGAATCCATTATCTACTGCAGGGCCCACTCCAAACTTTGCATCTGGGTAAAGCTTTTGCACAGCAGCCGCAAGTAGATGAGCACAACTATGCCGCATCTTTTGTAGTTCGTCTTTTTGCATACTGTTTAAATGTTTAACATGTCTAAATTGTTGACGGTTAGTGAACCAACGACAACACTTTCAACAAGTGAGGCCAGAGGCCGAATGATTGGACAATTTCAACATTTGAAATAAATAACCGAGCTCGATCTAATAGATCGACCCCGGGGCTCCGACAAATGTCGAAACGGTTCCACCCGAGTTTGCCAATCGAACTTTCTCAATCAAAAGGCATCTCTTGTTTCTGTAGAAAGTGCTACAGGTCACAGCTCCAGGGTTGGTGAGGCCCTTTCATCGCGTACTAAACATAATACGCCTTACTTGTTTTTTCTGTCAAATCAAAAACCCCGATCGCTCGGGGCTTTTTATTTAATCGATTATAATCTTGATATGGTCTTTAAGCGTTGGAACGCGCTTAAGCCAGAATGGTGTAAACGCCACTGATACGCTTTCGATAAGCTCAGAGGCCTCGAGAATGGTCATAACTTCTGTTGGTGATCGACCCACAAGCCGGTCTTTATCAAGCACATCGCTTGAAGTCGATATAACCGCAGTACCATCGATATAAACATTCAATGTTGCTTCTTCATTCTCGGCGTCTGCTGAACGAACGTCAACTTGTGCTCCATCCTCACTTACCTCTGCCAGATCATAGTTCTCTGAAATGCGCGATTGTAAATCAGCCACAGCAAACTCCTGCAACATCTCATCGCTGTAATACACAGCTGTAACACTGAGGGTTAAAGATGCGCTGAACGATCCAACCTCAGCACCTGGCTCTTGATCTGCCAAACGCTCGGTCTCCTCAATAAGATATGTAACACCGTCAAACTCTTCAGCATCCACCAATGCTGCGAGCTCTTCCTTGGCACCTTCAAGAATCTCTGCTTCAAGTGACACAGCAGCGTCCTCCAAGTCAGACTCTGCAAGTATGCGCACATACTCAACACCGCCGGTCATTGAATCAATGCTGACCGCATAAACTACCTCCTGCATTGAAGTTGAAAGCCCCGGAATTGTGAACTGTGTTGGTCCAATCTCACCTGACAATCCTTGCTCATCAGCATGTGCCATAGCTTCAACTTGGCCTTCGGCCGGTACAATCACCTGCTCATCCAACCTGAACAAAACCCCCTCTTCTGACAAGAGCCGTGTCGTTGCAACAAGCGTTTGCTCACTAGTTGTTTCATTGATAAGTGTCACCATGCCTCCTGCGCTTCCTTCAATCGGAGTCGCGCCCTCCTCTGGTAAGTAGAATGTTTGCGCCTGTTTGAAGTCAGCACTTAGTACATATCCGCTAATCTGGCCCTCTTGCAAGGCTTCGGGGACTACCTCAACTGACAAATTCGAACTCACTACCTGTGGCACAGGTGTAATTCGAATGGTGGCTGACGAGACTGATAGATATAGTACAAACAATAAAAGGATGAATGACACAATCACAAAGGCAATTGCGATCTTTTGATAGACGCGCAATGATCGTGAAAGCGGCTTTCCTGAAGTTTTAGCAGTCATATGAATACATTTATTATTCAACCCCCTAGTTCAATATACACATCTTACCTTACATTCCCCTGTCCAACAATCTCAGCAACCCCCTCGAGCAAATGACGATCCTTGGTAACCGAATATTCAGTAGAAACCTTTTTTACTTGATCACCTGACTCGACCAATAGATAAACGCGTTCACGGCCTGGATGATCTTTCAATAATGATCGAAGTTCGACAATTATGTTGTGATCTGGGCTTTCTGGAACAGTAATATACACCCCCTCATCATCAATACCCTCCACTACCTCTGACCCTTTATTATCTTCCTCCCACATAGATCCCTGCTTTAAATGCTCGACAACTTCGTCAAAATCTTTTTCTGTGAAAGCTGAGATCTTATCAGCAAGAACTGAGTACTCCTCACGTTCATCCCAAATGCGTATTGAGACCTTTCCTTCAACAAGAACCATCTTCCCCTCTTCGAGCCAACTAGACACAGTACGATACAATCTTGGAAATACAACAATATCAGTCGGCCCGTTTGCATCTTCAAACCGCGCAAACGCCATTGGCTCTTGCCTTTTCTTTGTAAGAATCTTGCGGATACCCACTATTACTCCTGCCATTTTTACAATAGTGTCTTTTTCTTTTTCAGCGATCTGATTCGTCATTGTGACTAAATCACCTACCTTTTCTTTTATAATCTTTGCGGGATGATCTGAAATATAAATACCTAAAAGCTCACGCTCCCAATCTAAAATCTGTTCTTTTGATAACTCTGGCGAAGGCCTGAGTGTTATCTTATGTTCTGCAACATCGGGTGCAAAATCAAACATTGAAACCTGATTCTGTTCCTTGTCCTTTTGCGCCTGCTTATTCAAAAGTAAAAGCTGATCCATGTTTGCTGCTAACTGGCCACGGTCAGCGAACCTATCCAGTGCACCTGCTTTGATAAGCGACTCAAGTGCTTTCTTGTTGAAATACTTTGAAGGAACACGCGAGACAAAATCAGCCAAGTCTTCATAAGGTCCATTTTCTTTTCGCTCTCGTTGGATTGCTTTACCGATCTCATACCCAAAATTCTTAATTGCAGCCAATCCCCAACGTATATTTCCACTCTCAGGCACAACCGCAAAACCAGGATACGACTCATTTACATCTGGTGCCAGGACATCGATACCCATGCGCTTGCATTCCTCAACTTCAATTGTAATTCGATCAATCGAATTTATATCTGAGTTCATAACAGCAGCCATAAACTCAGGTGGATAGTGTGCCTTTAGATATGCGGTGCGATATGCAATCATTGCATAACATGCTGCGTGCGACTTGTTGAATCCATATGCAGCAAAATCCTCAAGCTTTTGAAAAACCTGTTCTGCTATCTCTTTTTTAACACCCTTCTCTACTGCACCATCGATAAATTCGATGCGCATCTTAGCCATGAGCTCAACAATCTTCTTACCCATCGCCTTTCGAAGTGTATCCGCCTTACCCCCAGTAAAGCCAGCCATGTCTTTGGAGACTTGCATCACCTGCTCCTGATAAACTGGAATACCATATGTCTCACGAAATGCATTTTCCATGAGATTATGCTCATATGTGATCTCTTCTTTTCCATGCTTACGGCGAATAAAACTATCAATGAACTGCATTGGTCCTGGGCGATACAGTGACACCATCGCGATAATATCTTCAAACTGCGAAGGTCTAAGATCTCGAATGTAGCGCTTCATTCCGTCTGACTCAAGTTGGAACACTCCAGTTGTTTCACCTCGTCCCAGAAGCTGGAAAGTCTTCTTATCATCAAGAGGCACGTTCTCAATGTCGATATTAACGTGATGCACAGCTTCGATAATCTCAAGAGCGTCCTGAATGATAGTAAGGTTTGAAAGCCCCAAGAAATCCATCTTTACCAAGCCCGCAGCTTCTGCTGAGTTCAATGAATACTGTGAGACATATGCCATGTCTTCTTTTTGACCCTCTTGTATTGGTACGCGATCAACAAGCGGCAAGTCACCAATCACGATTCCACACGCATGCTGCGAAGTGTGCCGTGGATTTCCTTCAACCTTTTTAGCAAGATTAATAACACGACGGGCCATCGGATTTGATCTAAGTAACTCCCGGAGCTCAGCATGCTCAACCTCTGCAACCCTGAGTGGCGTATGACGACCCTGGACAGGTTCTGGTACACACTTAGCAATCAAATCAGCCTCATCAAACGTTAGTCCCAAAACACGGGCCATGTCACGGACAGCCAAACGCGGCATCATTGTTCCAAATGTGATGATTCCCGCAACCTTGTCCTCACCGTATTTTTGCTTAACATAATCAAGCACCTCTCCACGTCGAGCATCAGCAAAGTCCAAATCAACATCAGGTATTGAAATACGGTCTGGGTTTAGAAATCGCTCAAACAGCAATCCATACTCAAGCGGATCCAGGTCTGTAATCTTCAGAGCATACGAAATGATCGAACCTGCAGCTGATCCACGCCCAGGCCCTACTAAAATCCCCCTGTCTTTTGCCCAGTTGACAAAGTCCTGGACGATAATGAAGTACGAGGCAAATCCCATATCCTTGATCACCCCAAATTCATATTCAAATCGCTCCTTTATCTCCGGTGTTATCTCATCATAACGTTTTCGCAAACCCTCCCAAGCAAGTTCATGGAGATAATCCTCATCTGATTTCCCCTCTGGCATTGGGAATATTGGCAAGTAGTTATTACCCAGGTCCATTTCGAAATCAACTCTATCTGCGATTCTTTTTGTATTCTCAAGCGCTTCTGGGACGTCTTTGAAGTATTCGATGATCTCGGCGGGGTTAATCATTGACAGATCTACATCTTCAGTGCTTGTCCGTCGGAAATCCTCAAGTGTCCTGCCGCGCATGATACACATCTGTGCCTCATATCCCTCACGGTCATCAGGATCAAGATAAAAAATATTCTTAGTCGCCACCATCTGGGTTTTGGTTCGCTCTGCGATAGCTTTGATAAGATCATTCACTTCTACCTGACGTGGAAAGTCTGGATGATGAATGAGCTCAAGGTAGAAGTTTTCCTTACCAAAGATCTTTTGGTGCGTCTTGATAAGCTCCTCAGCCTTTTTCTGGTCGCCAAGCAAAAGAGCATCAGGCACCTCGCCTCGCACACCACCTGACAGCGCGATCAGACCTTCTGAATGCTCAGCAAGAAACTCCTTATCAACTCGCGGCTTATAATAGAACCCGTCCAAAAAACCTGAAGTAGAGATCTTTAAAAGGTTCTTATATCCTGCCTCGCTATATGAGAGAAGCGTTAGGCGATAAGGCCTGTCGTCGATTCGTGCCCGCTTATCAGTCATCCGATTTTGTGCAACATAAATATCAAGCCCGATGATTGGCTTGATATCTTCTGCTTTGCAGGCCTTAAAAAACTCAACAGCGCCATACATGGCACCATTGTCAGTAAGTGCCAAAGCCTTTACCCCCTGCTCTTTTGCACGCGCAACAAGCGCCTTTGGGCTTGGAAGAGCCTCAAGAAGCGAATAGTGCGAATGTACGTGTAGATGAACAAAATCTTCTGGCATCATAACGCCTTGAATCTTATCAAAAATGAGCCTCTAGAGCCAGGAAACAAAAACCCCAGCCTGAGCTGGGATTTTGATCTTACTCTTAGGCTGCCTTCTCATCTACTCCGAACTTCTCGGCATATCCAGCAACATTGCTTTCAACTGTTCCAAGATCAGTCTTACCCATCTTCATGATACTCTCACCCTTTGGATCAAAGAGCTCGAATGATTCAATAGATCCATCAAATCCCACTTCAATAAGACCATCTACTCCATTTTTTGAAAGCTTATACTTGCCAGCTTCCATTCCGTATTCCATCCCATGTTCATCTGATATTTTTCGAAGCTCTTCGGATGTCATCTCTATTGGGGGCATCCCCTCTCGTTCTCTCATAAAATAATTGTTATTTTTTAGGCTTTTTTGAAACGTAAGATTTAATGTGGTCCGTCAGCTTTGCCAGATGTCCGCTGCCGGTTTCGAACTTGGATTTCATTCCATTCAACGCCTGTTCGATCTTCTCAACTTGCCACTTAAGCTCAGACACCAAATCATTAATATGTTTTAGTACCACAGCAAGCTGATAGATAAACCAGCAGATGAATGCTGTGATCCATAACGCACAAAATGCGATTACTATATAAAGAATATCAATTGTATCAAGCATAGGGGGTTTTGGTTATAAGTTGATTATCTCACTTTGGCCTCGAATTGATCAACTAGTACTCTTGAGATCTTTTCTACTACAGCATCAGCGTCTTCTGATGAAAGAGTCTTCTCATCTGATCGAATCGTTAATGAGAGTGTTAGGCTCTTCCTACCCACTTCGATCTTTTCACCTTGATAAACCTCCTTTAGACCAACATCGTGAAGTAATTTGTCCATGTCGACTAGCTTTGATCGAATCTTATCGAATTCGAGCCTCTGATCAACTTCGATAGCCACATCACGAACAACAGCTGGAAACTCTGGGATTGGCTCATAGCAACGTTTAATTATCATGTCTGGTGCTAGAGCTTCGAAATCGATGTCTGCAAGTACAACTGGTCGCTCAATACCAAATGCTTGTCTATATTGATCTGCTACTTGTCCTATAGTTCCGATGCGCTTATTTTGATACATGATTGCTGCTGAGCGTGTTGGATGCCAATATACGTCATCCTTGATACGCTCTATCGATAGATCTAGCCCTACAGATTCTGCCCAAAGCTCCAGCATACCCTTTTGCTCCAAGAAACTCTGATTAACGTCCCTTACTCCAAACTCACCAAACACCAGTCGTGTCTCTTCTTTTGGCAGATCACCTTCCTGTTTTAGATAAACGCACTGGAGCTCGAAAACACATCCACCTGGAGTTTCACCTTGGTTCATCTCTATATCCTTAAGAACTGACGGCGTGAGCGAAGTTCTCATGTGCGTGAGCTCTGATGAAAGTGGGTTATGTAGGATTACCGCACTCGCTGGATCAAGATCATATCGCTCTAAATCGTTAGCTGAGACAAATGAGTATCCAAAGAACTCAGTATAGCCATGGGAGCTGAACAACTTTTTTGTTCGATCTTCCCATGCCAATTCTGGATCCTCATAAACAGTTGGTGGCTCTTGGTTTGGAAGAGTGATTGGGATGTTGTGATAGCCATAAACGCGTGCAATCTCCTCTGTAAAATCTATCTCAGCCTCAATGTCATGATCACGCCAGAATGGAACAGTCACATTATACTCACCATCAACTCCGGCGACCTCGCACCCAAGACGTTTGAGAATATCAATCATTTCCTCATCTGAAAGATCAACGCCCATGATGTCTCGTGTCTTTTGTGACCGCCATGGAAACTGCAAAGGCTTGTAATCTTCTGATTGGACATCGTAGACTGGGCTCGCAACCGATCCGCCTGCAACTTCAAGCGTCAGTTCGACCGCGTGCTTGAGCGCCACCTCTGGTGACTGTACTGAAAGCCCTTTTTCGAAAAGTAACTGAGAGTCAGAGTAAAGACTTAATGCACGCGAAGTTCTTCGTACTGATACTGGATCAAATGTCGCTGCTTCAAATACGATCGTGGTTGTTCTGTCTTGAGTCCCAGTAGGCTCACCCCCCATCACCCCAGCAACAGCTACTGGCTTTGATGCGTCTGCAATAACAAGCTGGTGATCCTTTAGTTTATAGGTATTTTCGTCTAATGCCTCCATCTCTTCACCCTCTCGTGCCTTACGAACAACAATGGTATTACCATCTAACTTTTCATAATCAAATGCATGTAACGGCTGTCCGTATTCATGCAAAATGTAATTTGTAATGTCTACGATATTATTGATCGGTCTATGACCAGACAAAAGTATCTTGTTCTGCAACCAAAGCGGAGATGGACCAACTTTAACATCTTCGATCACTACTGCCATGTATCGTGGGCATAAATCAGGATCATCAACCTTTACAGCAAGCTCCTTGCCAGAGCCTTCTTGGATCCCAGCGGGCTCTTTGAATCTGAACTCGCCATCTGCCACAACTCCTCCCTCTCGAGCCAGTCCGACGATACTCATTGAATCAACTCGATTTGAAGTTACCTCTATATCGAAGATCACATCGTCCAAGTCCATTGCTTCGACAAATGGGGTGCCAGCTGGTGCCTCGGTCAGATCAGACAGATCCCAGATACCTCCAGTTGGACACGGGGCCTTTTCAAATCCCAGCTCATCTGGAGCGCAGATCATTCCATGGCTTTCAACACCTCGAACTTTGGTAGCCTTCAGCTCAACCCAATCTCCTTCTCCATGCCAGAGAACTTTTGAACCAGGAAGCGCCACAACAACCCTCATGCCTGAACACAAATTTTGTCCACCACAAACAATCTCAACTTGCTGATCACCAACATCTGTTACGGCTATCTTGAGCTTGTCAGCATCAAGATGATCCTTTAGCTCTTTTACTTCACCGATGACCATATTCTCAAATCGATCCTTAAGATATTCAATGGATTCAACAGACATGGATTTCAAACTCATCTCCTTGGCAAACTCCTCAGGAGTCGCGTCAATCTGTAGATACTCCTTAATCCAATTGTAACTTGCTAATATATTCATATTAGAACTGCTTCAAGAATCTAAGATCATTTTTATACAAAACACGAATGTCATCGATATTCATCCCGGATTTCATCATCATGGTTCGCTCAACACCCCAACCAAAGGCAAAACCATTGTATTCATCTGAATCCAGGCCGCCTGCCTTAATCACGTTTGGATGCACCATTCCAGCGCCTCCAAGCTCAAGCCAACCTTCTTTACACATCCGGCATCGCTTGCCATCACGCTTACCGGAACCACCACACATATTACAACTTATATCGAGTTCGAAACTTGGCTCAGTAAAACGGAAGTGATGTGGACGCAATCGAACTTCCCGCTCTGGACCAAAGAAACGCTTTACAAAAAAATCAAACACACCCTTGAGCTGCGCAACTGTGACTTTCTTGTCGATCATTAGTCCTTCAAACTGATAAAACATTGGTACATGCGTAACATCCGCCTGCCTTCGATAACACTTATTTATATTCATCATCCTGATAGGCATGTATCCCTTTTCCATCTCTCTAACCTGTCCATTGCTTGTGTGAGGAGTTAGAACGACTTTACCCTTCTCGCCAGTCATGACCTTGTCGCCATCTGCAATAAAGAACGTTTCCCATTCATCACGTGCAGCATGATTCTTTGGCATGTTGAGTGACTCAAATGCGTAGTAGTCCCAATCAACCTCAGGATGACGCACACGTACAAAGCCAAGCTGCTTAAAGATATCAACCACTTCATCAATAGCCTGTGTTGTTATATGAAGATGTCCACCTTCAGGCGAAGCACCTGGGGCAGTAACGTCAATCCACTCATCTTGCGCTTTAGAACCTGCAAGTTCGTGCGAAAGCTCTGTTTTCTTACGCTCAAAAGCGGCTTCAAGCTCAGTTTTCATCTGATTTGCAAAAGATCCGACCTCTTTTTTCTCGTCTGCAGAAAGATCTTTAAGACCTTTCAAAAGATCTCCAAGCTTCCCCTTTCGACCCAAGTACTCGACACGAAGCCCCTCAAGACTTTGGTCATCTGTGATCGTATCAAGGGCCGTAAGAAATTCGGTCTTTAATTGCTCTAACTTTGGTTTCATATGTATCTAATTCTGGATGTTTTACTTAAATAATCCTAGCACGTCCTTATACGTTATGAAAAGTATCAGTAGCATCAAAAGCAAAAACCCAATGTTATGTACAGCTGCCTCAATCCTGGAGTTAACCGGCCTTCTAATAATGCTTTCGATGATCAAAAATAGTATTCTTCCTCCATCGAGCGCTGGAACTGGCAATATATTCAAAATCGCAAGGTTGATTGAAAGTATCGCCCCGAACTGCAAGATATATACAAAGCCAAGCTGTGCAGCCTCTCCAGTCATAACAGCAATTCCTACTGGCCCTGACACTTCTATTCCAAGTCCATTGCCAGAAATTAGGCTCTTTGCCATACCATAGAACCCAGCGCAAATCTGTTTTGTATACCACACAGTTGTTTCAACTCCATGCCACGGCAAGCTATACCATGGATAGTGAACAATTCCTGTTTCATAGATCGCGACTCCAAGTCCAATATCATCGATCTCCTCAACGTATGACGGCACCGCAGTAATTCCGATGACCTCACCAGTTCGATAAATCTCAAACTCGACAATAGAATCAGCATCAAGTTCCATTAGATACGCACGTAGGTCATCACCAGATTCAAAAACCTGGCCATTAATCGAAATAATCGAATCCCCCATCTGCAGCCCTGCAGTGTCTGCTGGAGAATCAGGCAAGAGCTGTGTTACTTGCAAAGATCGATCCTCAATTGTTGCAGAGCCCTCATAGCCCTCTACAATCGCCGCTGTTCCCATGCCAAGTGCGATAGAGAAAAATACAGCAGCCGCAACCATGTTCATTAGCACTCCAGCAACAAGTACAGTAAACCTCTGCCAGATCGGGCGTTTGCAAAAGCTATCTTCTGTTCCAACGCAATCTTCGCCATTCTCACCTTCGAGTTTTACAAAGCCACCGATTGGTATCAGATTGAATGACCAGCGGACACCAGTTTTCTTCGAAGTCCACGAAAAAAGCTTTGGAGGATATCCCAGTCCAAACTCCTCCACCTTCATCTTCAATCTGCGTGCAGTAAAATAATGCCCCCATTCATGGGCAAGTACCAAAACAGAAAGAAGGATTAAAAAAAGAATCACTGTCCAAATCATAGTGACTACATTCTATCGTTTTTATAAGCTAACATCAACATGCTCAAATCTTACCTGCAAGCCCATCAACTGCTGTGAAAGCTCTGTTGCATGCTTTGCATCTCCAGTTGTGCAGTATCTAATATTCTGATGGGTGCTGATCTTCTGTGCATACTCTGGATGACGATGAAGATAATCTTGCAATGACAACGCTACGATCTCACCCTGGGCTACAACTTGAATCTCTTTTGGCACAACGGATCGAACAGCTTTGAAAAGTACTGGGTAATGCGTACATGCTAGAACGATTACTTCGACCCCTGGCAATGTCTTTAACGCCTGCTCAACATCGACTTTGACCTGATCCAATTGTTCATCCGTCACCTTTCCAGATTCGATCAAAGGTACCCATGATGGAAATGAGTGGCAAGATAGCTCAAGCTTTGGGTCAGTCTTTCTAAGCTCAACTTCGTATGCCCTTGATCTACAAGTAGCTTCAGTTGCAAAAAGCGCAGCCTTTTTAAATCCCTGTTCCAACATCCACTCATCTGTTGGTCGGATAACCCCTAAAACATTTCGGCCAGGATACTCGCTTAACTTTTCTTGTTGGATCCTACGAAGTGCACGCGCCGAGGCTGAGTTGCAGGCTAAGATCACAATCACGCACCCTTGATCAAACATCCACTTCACTGCGTTCCATGTTGACTCAAAAATCTCATCATGTGACTTCTCACCATAAGGCACATTCTTATGGTCACCTAAATAAAAGATATCAATCTCTCCAAATCGCCTTCGAACCGATTGCAGCACTGTAAGACCCCCAATCCCTGAATCAAAAATTCCTAACATAAGATATTTATCAAACTCATTGACTTTTACCATCAAAATTATAGAATATAGAAGTAATGCCAACCTATATTACCTTATTCTTTTTTAAGATTCAAAACTATGATTGCTCTATATATAATTATCGGTGTTGTCGTGGTGGTCGTTCTATGGCTTATTGTAGTCTTTAACGGTCTGATTCGCCTACGAAACCGCACTGATGAAGCATGGTCAGACATCGAGGTGCAACTAAAGCGACGATACGATCTGATCCCAAACTTGGTAAACACCGTAAAGGGGTATGCGAAGCATGAGGACAAAGTCTTCAAGCAAGTAACTGAGGCTCGATCAAATGCAATGCAAGCTAAAACACCTGCCGAGCATGCAAAGGCTGAGAACATGCTAACTGAGACCCTTAAATCTTTATTCGCTGTTTCTGAGAACTATCCAGATCTTAAGGCTTCAGGAAACTTCCTACACCTACAGCAGGAGCTAGTTGACGCTGAGGACAAAATTCAGGCAGCTCGACGATTTTACAATGGAAATGTTCGAGACTTCAATACAAAGATGCAAGTATTCCCTACAAATATGATTGCTGGAATCCTTGGATTTAAAAAGTACGAATTCTTTGATGCTCCTGATGAGGTCAATGCCGCTCCAGAGGTCAAATTCTAATTTCGAAACGAAATGAAAGACGGGCTAACTCGGGAGATCGGGTTAGTCTTGTTACTTTGATGGTAAAACTGAATTATGTACAAAGAAATAACCTCCAATAAACGCAGAACTTGGATTCTAGTTTCGCTGTTTTCGATAATCGTCATGGGACTCTTTTTGGCGCTAGCTTATGGCTCGGGGTTTGATCCATATGCAGCTGTTGCTTTTGGACTTGTGTTTTCGATCTTCTACTCATTGATTAGCTTCTACCTGGCTGACAAGGCTGTGCTCTTAACGCATGGCGCAAAACAAATTGATAAACAAAATGGAAAAGAGATCTATTTACTGGTTGAGAATCTCACCATTGCAAGTGGTATGCCAATGCCAAAGGTATATTTGATTAATGAGGATGTTCCAAATGCATTTGCCACAGGGCGCGATCCTGAGCATGCTTCGATTGTTTTTACTACTGGTATCTTGAGTAAACTAAATAAGTTGGAGCTCGAGGGTGTGATTGCTCATGAGCTTTCGCACATTAAAAACTATGATATTCGATTGATGACCTTAATCGTTGTGCTTGTTGGGTTAATCGCTCTTATGGCTGACATTATGGTTCGAATTGGGCTTAGAGGTAATAACCGAAAAATGCCATGGCCTGTGATTGTTGGAGCCCTAATCCTTGCAGGACTTTCACCATTTATAGCTCAGGCCATAAAACTCGCAGTATCACGTACCCGAGAGTATCTAGCAGATGCATCTGGCGCACTTATGACTAGACACCCAGACGCGCTTGCGTCAGCGCTTAAAAAGATAAGGGATCACGAGGGTAAGATGAAACGGGCTAATCACGCAACAGCGCATCTATTCTTAACAAGTCCATTTGGCGAAAAGCGTGGCACAAAGCGAAAGTTCTTCGCCAATCTATTTGCAACCCACCCACCAATTGATGATCGTATTGCTCGACTCACAAGCATGGGCCGATAATCTATGCAAGAAATCACAGCAAAATTTACAAACCACTTAAAAGAAGCTTTAGCGAAGAGTTTGGCTTTTGTTGTTGAGTCTAAACAGAACACAGTAAATCCGATCCACCTCTTGTGGGCACTCGCCTTACAGCCAGATTCGGTTGCAGCCAAAATCTTACAAAATGCAGGTGTAACACGATCAAAGCTTGAGACCTACATCTCAAACCAACAGATGAAGCCACAAAAACCACTTTCGATTCCAAACTTGGCAGAGGATACAAAGATCATTATTGAAAAGGCGGTCATTACTGCCAACATGTACAATCACTCCTACATAAGTACTGAGCATTTATTGTCTGGTCTTTTGCAAGTGCAATCTGATGAAATAATGCGGTTCTTTGCTAATGAAAAAATCGATACAAGTGATGTGCAAACGCAGATCAAGCAGACATTGAACATGACGATCCAAATCCCAATGCAGCAGCCACAAGAAGAATTCATGATTGAACAGGAAGAACTAAGTGAATCCGAGCGTGCGCTGGAGTTCTTTGCTCAAGAGCTCACTCATCCTGAATATCTTAAAGAACAAACTCCGGTAATCGGTCGTGACAAGGAGATCTATAGACTCTGCACAATTCTTGGTCGCAAGACAAAAAACAACCCTGTCTTGGTTGGCGATCCTGGTGTTGGAAAAAGTGCCATTGTCGAAGGTCTTGCTCAACGCATTGCAAAAGGTAAAATCAAAACTCTCAAGGGTCACACTGTCCACTCACTGAATCTTGCTTCGCTCTTAGCTGGCACAATGTATCGTGGATCATTTGAGGCACGCATACAACAGTTGATCGATGAGCTCAAAGAAAACAACAGTGCTATCTTGTTCATAGATGAGATGCATACCATTGTTGGTTCTGGGGCGAATAGTGGTTCACTTGATGCTGCAAATATTCTCAAGCCGGCACTGGCACGCGGTGACATCCGGTGTATTGGAGCCACAACTTTTGAGGAGTACAAAAAATGGATTGAGTCTGATGGTGCACTTGAGCGTAGGTTTCAAAAGATACAAGTTGAGGAGCCAAGCAAAGAAGAAACTCGTACCATACTCAAAGGCATTAAAAAGTCCTATGGTGCCCATCACGATGTGAGCTATTCTGATTCAGTGCTTGATCTTATTCTCGAACTTTCTGATGTTCACTTCCCTGACAAATGTTTCCCAGACAAAGCCATTGATGTTATGGATGAAATTGGAGCATTTGCAACTCAAAAAACAAAACGGGTTAAAACGATCACACAGTCTCTTGTCATCGAAGCTATCTCACACATGACCGGGCTGCCAAAAGCAACACTTAAGCAACAGAAGACGCAAACCCTTCGCAACCTACCAAAACAACTTTCTGAAGCTATCATCGGTCAGGATAATGTAATTCGATCAGTCTCCCATACACTTCAAAGGGCGCACATTGGACTTTCTGATAAACACAAGCCACTTGCGAGCTTCTTATTCGTAGGGCCTTCTGGAGTTGGAAAAACTGAGCTTGCAAAGCAAATCGCAAAGCACTATTTCAAAGGACCGCGGCCTTTGTTGCGCTTAGATATGTCTGAGTACAAGGAAAGTTTTAATGCGAGCAAGTTACTTGGATCCCCTGCTGGTTATGTTGGATATAAAGACACAAACGTGCTTGCTGACCATATTCGCAACTACCCGCACAGCGTTATCTTGTTTGATGAGATCGAAAAGGCTCATCCTGACATTCACAATCTTTTACTTCAAATTCTTGAAGAAGGGTCTATTCGCGATGCAACTGGCCGTGAGCTAAGCTTTGCGCATTCGATTATTGCCCTAACAAGTAATGCCGGGCAAGAGCTGTTCACTCGGGGTGCTGTTGGCTTTGGGTCTAATGATTCGATCCATGAAACTGAGGTTCGATCTAAACTCGAAGAGATCCTGCGACCCGAGCTTTTAAATCGACTGGATTCGATCTGCGCTTTTGATGCACTCGGGATCAATACACTAAAGAAGATCGCAAAACAGCAGTTAGATCGGCTCTCTGAGAAGCTCGCTGATCGAAATATTGAGTGCGCATTTGCACCGTCAACGATTAACACGATCATCAAAGGCGCATCAAAACAGCACAACGCCCGCGGAATTCATCAATTTATCGCGCAAAATATCGAATCCTTGATTGTCCAACAAATCCTAGACAATAAAAAGCAAAAAACTCTGAAAATTTCTCCAAGAGGATCAATTTTTGAAATTAACTAGTTTAAGAATAAAAGACCTGAGCTATTGCTCAGGACGCGTTTGCCACCCAAGTGCCAATAGAGGGGTGGGCTTTTTGTAGTTCACTGATTGTTGATCTTCTGACGAACCGCCTCCATGGCCGCATTGCTCAGGTAGGTATTGAGCTTGAGGCCCAGCTTGGCCAGCGCAACGCGGATCTCCCCCACATCCCCATGGGACACATCTGGGTACTTCATCAGATCGACTTCGCGTCTCAGGATGACCAGCTGCCAGGTGTGGGTGATCGAAGTGTGGGCTGAACGTGACTGGCATGCTGTCAATGCTTTGAGGACACGGGTTTGCAGACCCAGATCTCCGATCGGCTTGGCCAGGTTGGCGACGGTCTCGTTGTCGGGATCCACAATCTGTGTTCTCCCAAAACCCCCTAGGATCACCTGATACATATCCATGGCAACCTTGTCGCCTTCCCCCAGAAACACGATCGAGTGGACAGATCTCTCCAGCAGAGCAAGGGCAACTGGATCCTCAAGGTTGAGATGCACAGTGCCGCCGTGATTGCGCCCTGCTTCCGCAGTTGAAAAACGAATGTTGCCGAGCCTGGGTACAGACCCCATGAAAACCTCCATTGCCAGCTAACCAAGGCTGACCGGGTCGGGTATCGACGCCTCATATTAGCACAAGATCACTGCTGTGTCAATGGTAAGCCAAATAACCCACATTTTCCCTAACACAGGGCGCGAATCTACGCTATAATGTAGCCATGGCGTTTAATGCCACGCAAACTGCAAATGCAATGGCCCGCACGCAGTTAAATAAAGAAAAGACTGCTGCACGCCGGGCAAGAACAGTAATCCCTCGTGCCAGTAGGGCTACTTTGCCTTCTAGAAAAAAACGTCGCTCCCGATCGCAAGTAAACATGTCAGCAGAGGATCCCTTCTCAGGAATGCCCCAAGAAAATCCTGAGTTAATACCAGATGGACTTCCCGGAGAACATAGAGCTGTCAATGTGATCTATCACACCGTGAGCGCAGAGGTTCGGAAAGAGTTAGAAGCCCAAGCGCGTACCAGACTTATGGCTGAACGCCAAAGAATCCGCGCTGAGATGAAATCATACCAGTTGCCTGAAATGAAGACTGGTGGATACGAGGAGCCTGGACAGCTTGATGACATGAAAACCGCATACGAAGATGAATTCAAAAAACAAGTTCAAACTCCTGAGTTCATGAAGGCAGCCAAAGAAAAGACTGAGGGCATATACAGTAAAATGGATGCACAGCTGCGAAATAAAAAACTGAAAAAGGGAGCAAAGGCAGCTGGAAAGAAAGCTCAAGAAGCAGCTGATAAAGCTAAAAAAGTCGGCCAGGCAGGTCAAGCTGCAGGGAAACTTGGTTGGGATGCAGAGAATGCTATCAGTCTTCTTGACACAGCTGAACCAGCAGACCTTGAGATTCCGACTATCTTCACTGTAATGGTGCAGATGTACAGGGCTTGTACAGCACTATTTAATAACGGTGAGAAAATTATAAAAGGATTCCTGGGATTTCTAGAACCTACCCCGCTTTTTAGATTCTGGCATCCAAAGGATATACAAAGGGCGATTGATGAAAGCATTGATGATCCCTTGTTGGGTGGTGGTACCGAGCTGGAGAATACCATCGAATCGTTCTGTCTTGGATGGCCTGAAGCAATTATCGGATGGTTTGTGGTTGGAGTTTCAATCCTTCTAATCGCTGGGGCAGCTATCTTCTTATTCGTTGTGGTTATGCTAGCAATAGCAACCATTGGAGCAATATTATAACGTCATATGTTGGACATGCTTACATACAATCAAAAACGCTTACTCGGAGTCTTTGCCCTCCTGATCTCAACTGTGGCCATCGGCCTATTCCTTTTCTGGCTTTTCACAGCGCCGCCAATAATTGTTGAGGAAGAAGAGGTCATTATTGAAGAGGAAGAGCCAATAGGTGTGCTTACTGGAGCCGAAGAGGCGGAGGAACTCGTCGCTATCGAAGAAGAGGAGGAAGTTGGTCTACCAACCGCAATCGCAGTAGGCGTTGAAACATTTACACAGCAGCTAACATCTTCTGCTGTAATGTCCCCTACCATGATAGACGGGACAGGAATTGCGTTTTACAACCCACTTGATGGAAGATTCTACATGATTGATGACAGCGGTGAACTGATTGCCATGTCTTTGGAGCAATTTCCTGATGCAGAGACTGTTGTGTTTGCAGATACTGCAGATGTTGCTGCTATTGAATTTCCTGATGGAAGCAACATCATCTACGATTTTGAAACAGAAACACAAACCACCCTACCAAGTCACTGGGAAGACTTTGATTTCTCTTCGGACGGAGAAGAGGTCGCATCAAAGAGCATTAGCTCTGACCCTACGCAAAACTCACTAGTTGTAACATCAACCGATGGATCAAAGACCGAGGTACTCACAGCGCTTGGTTCAAATGACGATAAAGTAACGGTTAACTGGTCAACTAATAATAACGTTGTTGGGTTCTCGGAAACTGGAGGAACCTCGCTGGGCTTTGGTCGTTATGAAATATATGTTATTGGAAGCGATGGACAGGAGTCTGGGAATTTGATTGTGGAAGGTGGGAACTTCTCTGCGATTTGGTCACCAAGTAGCTCAAAGATTCTCTACTCTGTTGCATGGACTGCAAATGATGAACGCCCTTCTCTTTGGATAGTGGACGGAACAGGCGACATTGGATCTAGTCGTGAAAACCTTGGAGTTGAGACTTGGGTGGAGAAATGCACATTCAAAAGTGACTCTGTGATCATCTGTGCAGTTCCAGATGAGGTCACTAGTGGCTCTGGCTTGGATCATAGGCTAATTGATTCGACCGACTCACTTTACGAAATCAACATAACTACTGGTTCGAAAAAGCTATTAGGATATCCCGTACTTGATATGGAAATATCCAATCTGTACGTAAGTGATGACAACTCGATTCTATACTTTACAGATGAATACGGTCGACTTAACTACATGCGACTAGAATAATATGACCCAAGCAAAAAAAATCGTTACCATCTTCTCCGTACTCTTTGGAATAGTTTTTTTCGCAATGCTACTCTCATTTATTCCAGGAGATAGAATTGAGTTTACAAACCTCCCAACAGATGAGGATAGTGAACTAACCATAGATGACCGTGATCCGATTTATGGTAGCAACAATCCTGATGTATTGATTTATCATTTTGGAGATTTTTCAAACTCATCAAGTGCTGAAGTGGCAGAGTCATTAAAGAATATCGCAGATTCAACAGACAATGTGACAATAGTTTGGAAGGACTTTCCTAATACAAGCCTTGATCCAGAATCATGGAACGCATCGATTGCAGCCAGGTGTGCACAAAAACAGGATGCATTTTGGGAATTCCATGACTATCTATTTGTATACCCAAACCAACTGTCAAATGAGCTTTATGGTGACATTGCCACTGAGCTTGGGCTATGGCAATGGTCATTTAATCGATGTTTAAGTGGTGAAAAAACTACTGACTGGGTTGAAGATAGTTACAATCAAGGTATGGATCTTTCATTAACTGCAGCGCCAACGCTATTCATCAACAGCCAACCCTATGCTGGCTATATGAGCCAATCTGATATCGAATCTATTATTGACTCTATTCTGCTTGGGCTTTAAGACGAACATATGAGGAAATTATTTCTAGCACTTCTTCTTCTACTTACACTGCCTTTACCAGTGCTTGCTGAGGACTATGAGGATTGTGATGAGGGAACAGCCGAATGCTCATGCCCGCAAGTGGATGCCTCTGGTGTAGACCAAGATGCCGTTACTTCGATTGAGGGATGCCAGGAAGCATGTACTGCACTCGAGCCTTACGGTGAAGAGGTCTTTGGCGCGGAGATAACAAGCTATTCAGTTCAGTGCGAGATAGACGGAGTTGTTACAACTATTGGACAAGGAGCACTAACCTCAGACGAGGAGCTTATAACAATAACCACAACCGATCCGATTGCACCCGAGCTTAGTGTTGAAATCCCTGGATTGGAATTTGAGGACCCTATAGTCGTCGATGGATTTGTTGAATACAATCTTGTGGGACTCTATATTGAAGCTATGTACAAATGGGTTCTCGGTGCAGCATCTTTGTTAGCTATAGTAATGCTGATGCTTGGAGGTCTACAGTACATGCTTGCTCGTGGTAAACCCGAAGGGATTGGAAAAGCCAAAAAACGCATCAGAAACTCGATCACTGGAATAGTACTGCTGTTTGCAGCGTTCTCTATTGCATATATGGTAGACCCTGGGAGTACGACTTTTGACAGCCTCAAAGTTACAGATCTTGAACCACTAGCCTTTGACTTCCCAAATGAAACTCCGCTAGACTTCCCTGCGGTAAGCTCATATGCACTTTCAAGTACTGCAGCAGAAGGTGGAATTGGATGGGATGATGTTGTTATATATGATCAAAAAGCATGGCCTGATGTAGCATATGGTGAGGATGAATGTTTAACGTCATCAACTGGTAGTATTATGTCATCTGGTTGCGGAGTTGCATCTTTTGCAATGGTTGCATCTACTATTTTGGGAGAGAGTGTTGATCCACCCTATGTTGCTGGATACTGGAAACAAGCAGGGTCATGTGAAGATGTGGGGATCGAAGGATACAGTGATAAATGCAGAGCCTGTCCAGACTCAAACGTATGCGATGGTTGTAATGGAACTTTTGGAAGCGCAATGACACATTCAGAGCTCACACAAGCATTAGGAATCGAGGGGAGCCCAATCGGAACAGATGGATATACACTATCATCAGATGACATGTCTGATATGTATGATAAGCTGGCCTCGGGTGACTATCTAGTAATAAGCTCTTACACAACATCATCAGGCGGTGGTCACTTTGTAGTCCTGGTTGGGGTAGATTCTGATGGAAACTTTATGATAAACAATCCATACGGAGCAATCATGGAAACTCGTGATCCTGAAACATACTACAGTACGATGAAATCTGGATATATATTTGAAAGATACCAATAGTCTATGCACAACTGTTCACACTGCGATTCGCAATTTTCAAAATGGCAGGGACGATGCACAGAATGTGGAAAATGGGGGACGATTTCTGAAGGGCAAACATCGCAAAGTAAAACAACTAAATCAAAAGGAGGCGCCGCACCGGCGCCGACTTTGTCTCTTGTAGATGCTGCTACTCACAATGTAAAGCATATATCAACAAATGTTGGTGAGCTTGATCGAGTTCTCTCCGGTGGACTTGTTCCCGGGTCTGTAACCCTTTTGGCTGGTGAGCCTGGTATTGGAAAGTCGACTCTAGTAGCGCAGATCGCTTACTTATTTTCATCAAAGCAGCCAGCTTACTATGTTTCAGGTGAAGAATCTCAGGGTCAGGTCGCAATGCGAATGCAGCGCCTCAAGATTGATCCGAAAAATATAAACTTTTCAAATAGCGTCGAAGTTGATGCGATAATTAGTGCCGCACGGAAACTTAACCCATCTCTTATAATCATAGATTCGATACAGACAATGATCGCAGCAGAGATAGATAATCTTCCCGGTACACCAACAGCGGTAAGGGCAGCAACAGCGCAATTGATCGGGTATTCAAAAGAATCCAATGTTCCGGTTTTGATTATTGGTCAGATGACTAAGGATGGGTCTGTTGCAGGTCCAAAAACACTTGAACACCTAGTTGACACAGTGCTGACGCTCGAAGGTGACCAACAAAGTGCTTATCGGCTTTTGCGTGCTGGGAAGAATCGATTTGGCACAACAGATGAAGTTGGGATCTTTGAAATGTTGCAAACAGGGCTCCAGGGTGTTGAAAATCCTTCAGCTCGATTCCTGGAAGAACGCACACAAAACCCAGGATCAGCAGTAACTTGCATCATGGAAGGAACGCGGCCCATATTAGTTGAGGTTCAAGCTCTAGCTGAAAAAAGCTTTTTTGCTAATCCAATCCGCCGAACATCAGGCTATGATGGTTCAAGACTACAGATGCTACTTGCGATCATAGGACGCCGCGCAGGAGTGGCTGTCTCTGGATTTGATGTATATGTAAATGTAGTTGGTGGAATGAAAATCAAAGAACCTGCTGCTGATTTGGCGATCTGTGCCGCAATCATCTCATCGATAAAAGACAAAGCTCTGCCTCAGGATTCGATAGTGTTCGGTGAGCTAGGCTTAAGCGGTGAAGTTAGATCAGTTCCCTTTTTGGAAAGACGCATCAAAGAGGCTGAGCGCCTGGGATTCTCCAAAGTCCTCTCTCCCAAAACAACAAAACAAATTTCAGAACTAAAAAACAGCCTTTCGTAATCACACAAAGGCTGTTTTTTCCTACTCAAAATGAATCTCTTCGATATACTCCTGGACACGGTCGCGAAGTGAGGGCCAAGGATCTAAGTCTGGGCTCTCGTCAAGAATCTCTTTTGCATAATCGCGCGCAGCTGTGATCAAATCCATATCCGCATAGCTACCAAGCTTGAACTGCTCAAAGCCTGACTGGGTTGTGCCAAAAATATTACCACCACCGCGAAGTTTCAAATCCTTATCTGCTAGTTTAAATCCATCATGCGACTCGACCACTGCTAATAGCCGCTCCTTAGCAAGCGGTGTTAGCCTTTCAGATGGATGCAAAAAACAATAACTTTGGTATTCATCACGCCCAACACGTCCTCGCAGCTGATGCAGCTGAGCCAACCCAAACCGCTCTGCCCCTTCAATAAACATCACTGTCGCATTCGGAATATCCACTCCAACCTCTACAACAGTAGTTGCGACCAACACATTAATTTCGTTGTTCAAAAACGATCGCATTACATCATCCTTCTCCTCAGTTTTCATCTTACCGTGCAACATACCCACTGAATAATTCTTAAACGGCCCCTTTTTATACTTATCATGGATCTCATTCACAGACTTTACTCCGAGTGCATCAGACTCTTCAATGAGCGGGCACACTACAAATACTTGATGGCCGGCCTCAATCTGATCACGCATCTTTTGATAATAAGTACGCTCCTTGCCAGGGTGTACAATGTGGGTCTCGATGATCTTACGGCCTGCTGGATATTCATCCAGAATCGAGCAATCAAGATCCCCATACAAAACCAATGACAACGATCGCGGAATCGGAGTCGCAGTCATCGATAATAAATGCGGGATGCCGTCCTTATCGCCTTGACGGTCCTTGAGCGCCTGACGTTGTTTAACCCCAAAGCGATGCTGCTCATCAACAATGATGAATCCCAGACGATTGAAAAGCACATTGTCTGACAAGAGCGCGTGGGTTCCAATAACAAAATCGATCTTGCCGTTTTTCAGAGCATCAAGCATTTGCTTCTTTGTGACCTTTTTCCCAGACACCCAACGTTTTGTGCGCGTAAACAAAGCAATGGTCAGCTTATCGCCAAACATTTCCTCCAAACCGTTTGCATGTTGTTCTGCAAGGATCTCTGTCGGAGCCAGAAGCGCTGACTGCCAACTTGCTTTAGCTGTGTTGATCGCAGCCAAAGCAGCTACGATTGTCTTACCTGTTCCAACATCACCCTCAAGCAACCTATTCATTGGCTCTTCACGCTCCATATCCTTATAGATTGCAAACAAAGACTTCTTTTGCGCCCCAGTAAGCTCGAACGGGAGTTCACTAACAACTTTCTTAATATAGCTCTCATCAAACTTAACAGCTGATGCTTTCTTTTTCTTTAGCTCCCTTCGAGCCTTGCCGTGCAAAATCTGGTGTAGAAAAAACTCATCAAACTTCAGTCTTCGAAGGGCTTTTTCCTGTGTCGCAGTCGTATTTGGGAAATGCATGGCCCGCATGGCTGTATGTAGATCGATAAACTTTTCTTGGTCGATAATGTCAGATGGTAGATAATCGACAACTTCATCATCGATCGACTTGAGAGCCTCTTCGGTCACCAGGCGTCGAACCTTTTGAGTCAAACCTCCGCATAATCGATAGATTGGAACTATGCGACCAGTGTGCATAGTCTTGCGTGAGTTTCCTACAATCTCATAAGTCGGGTTCACAAGAGAGAGTCCGTACTTATCATCGATCTTTCCTGAAAGTGAAACGTTCGTACCTGTTCGAAGAGTCTTAGTAAGAAATCCTTGATGAAACCAGATTACTTTTATCGCCCCTGTTCCATCCTGCACAATCGCCTCAGTTACAACCATACGACGATTCTTATTGCTGCGACGATTTGTGATACTCGCAATCGTACCGCCGATAGTCACCTTCTGGCCTGGCCTTACATCAGAGATTTCGAGCTTATTAGAAAGATCATCATATCGGAATGGAAAATCATACAGAGCATCGTGCAAGGTTTTAACATTCATGCGCGAAAAATCCCGGGCCTTAACCTGCCCGATTCCCTTCACGTAACGAACTTCTTTATCTAAATTCATAACTTTAGCTTCATATAAGTGTAGCAAATATCAAGGTTTTATCAAAAACTACCAACGTGTAACGTTGGTAGTTGGGGTTGCCAAAATCCCTTTTTTAAGCTATTCTATCGGGGCAAATAACAAATGGAGAGGTGCCGGAGCGGTCGAACGGGGCACCCTGCTAAGGTGTTGTGCCTTCACGGGTACCGAGGGTTCGAATCCCTCCCTCTCCGCCATAAAAAACTCACAGCTTCTGCTGTGGGTTTTTTATTGTTGAGATGTTGGATGAGAACCCGAGAGGATAGGGTTCGTACTGCTACGAAGTGAGGAAAGAGAGTGTTTACATTCTTTTTCTGAACGAGGACGCAGTCAACAGGCCAGCAGAGCTGGCCGCATCCCTCCCTCTCCGCCAAAAAACCAGCGTTTATCGCTGGTTTTTTGATTATAAGGCTTATTACATGTTTTAATCCCGCAAGATGATCATCGCTGCATCATAGTATTCTTTCACAAACTTATTTCCATAATCTGAGAGCTTCTTATAGCTTCTTTGCATACCGCACAACCGGTTGAAAATGCTCTGTGAAGCATCCTTGAAATATATTCGTCCCCTTCTCAGACTCCTCCTTTACATGTTCTTGAACTATTTTCGTGATATTCATAAATTAAATTTTTCTATTACTTGATAAAAAACTTCCCTCAAATCATCAAACGTAAGCGCATCTCGTGCCTCCGATGCGCTCATCCATGTAGCACTCTTTAATTCGCTTGTAGGCGCAATTTGATCAGTGTCCGATATGTCTGCTAAGAAAACTTTGTATTCGCCCTTTGATCCAACTCGATCTTTTTTCCACTCTCCAAAAATAAACTCATGAACAAGGTCTGTTTCTTGTAGCTCATATTGATCAGGCTTGAGGCCTAACTCTTCCTTAACTTCACGCTGTGCAGTTTCGATCAGTGAATCGTCAATCTCATCAGCTGCACCGCCTACAAAACTAAAATTGCCAGTCTTGGCATTCTCTACAACTAAAAACCGAAGCCCTTGCTCGGTTTTTTTATAGAAAATAACAATAGCGCCTTTCATCATACCCCTACATCTTACTCTATCCGATCAAATCAAAAAAGACCCCACGGCCTCGACAAACTCGATGGCAACCCCCTCCAGCTCCCCCTTGGGAAGGGGGAGAGGCAAGTCGCTTGTTTGATTAAATTGATTCAGCTAGAAGCTTTGAGGTCGATACAACCGATAAGAACTTGAGCTTGTTCTTTTGAGGAATGGTATCTGTTACAACGATCCGACTCATACTAGACCGTTTGAGATTCTTAAGTGCGTTTTTCGAAAAGATGCCGTGCGTTGCTACAACGCTAACCGATAGTGCACCGCGGCGTTTCAGAAGTTTAGCAGCAGCAATGAGTGTCCCACCAGTGTCGATCATGTCGTCGACGATCACTGCGTCCCTACCCCTCACATTTCCTGTGAGCTTCGTAGCTACAACCTTTCCTGGCTTTGGCCTTTTCTTCTCAACTACTGCAACTGACTTGGTTCCATACAGCTTTGCCATGGCCTTGGCTCTTTTGATTGCGCCTTTGTCAGGTGAGACGAACACAGGGTCCTTGAGTTTCCAACTCTTGATCTTTGGTAAAAACAGAGGTAAGGCCGACATATTAACCACTGGGATCTTGAAGTATGAAATGGCCTTGTCGCTGTGCGCATCGACTATGACGACCTTCTTAACTCCAGCAGATTCAATCATGCCGGCAACAACCTCTGCAGCCACAGAGCTCATTATCCGATCGGTTCGATCTTGTCGTGCATATCCAAGGTACGGAACAACCGCGATAGGCTTCTTTTTACCTTTATGTCTTACAGCGTTCGACAAAAGTAAAAAATCAAAAAAATTCTGATCAGGCTGCTGGAGTGATCCAAAGACTACAGGCTGATCTCGCAAGGATCTTGCAACGATCTGAGCGCATCGTTCTCCGCATGCAAATGTCTGAAATCGCGCAACCTCGACCTTGGTCTTTGCAGCCTTGGCCACTTTACGCGCAAGTTGCGGATTTGATTGTGTAGATAAGATCATACCCCCTTCATTATTTTTGTAACTTCATCATCTTCAGTCTGGTCGAAAACTTTATAATAAGCACCAACGGCGTAGTACATGATGGGCTCATCAAGTGCTATGACCCCATCAACCTCTTTGCGAATTTGATCCAAGGAATCTCTAGCACCATGTGGTACAGCAACAATCAGTTTTGCAGGCTGTTCTGCCTTAGCGGTTTTTACAGCCGCCATCATGGTAAGACCTGTTGCTACTCCATCATCGACGATTATCGCAATCTTGTCCTTCAAATTTCGAGGAGCACAATCCCCGCGGTACAGATCTAACCTGCGCTTTGCCTCTTTCTTCTCATCTTCGATGGCCTTTTCAAGATACTCTGGATTAGAACGCGCACGTTCAGCCTCATTCCACACAACTTCACCAGTCTCTGTTATTGCTCCAATTGCATACTCGGGGTTAAGCTCATCGCCAATCTTACGAGGTACGATTAGATCGAGTGGCAGGTTCAGTTCTTTTCGAATCTCATCAGCAACCACCACCCCGCCTCGAGGAAGCGCCAACAATATCGCTGACCCATCATCTTTATAATCAGAGAGTACTTTAGCTAGCTGCTTGCCAGCATCAACTCGATCCTCAAACATATGATTTCATTATAGCAAACAACCCCGATTAGGGGTTGGTTTATGTTATATCTGGCGCGCCCGGCACGACTCGAACGTACGGCCTTCAGCTCCGCAAGCTGACGCTCTATCCAACTGAGCTACGGGCGCGTTTTGCTCAAAAGCCTACATTTTATACACTCTCCGGAGTATGTCTGTCAAGGTCTCGTCCTCCCGTTCAAGATTCTCAAAAACATACGGAAGCAATGATTCGCGGATTGCATTTGGATCTGCATCTTCAAGGGGGATCGATATCATTGGCTTCAGAACACTATTGAAATCCACATATAGAGTTTTGACAATCGGTGGTTCATACACTAAGGCAAACTCTTTGATATCTTTGTAATCATGATATGTCTCACCCACAACGATCCCCATATCTGTGACATGAACCTCCATACGCTTTGGGTGCTTCAGACCATTCATAAGGAGTATAACTCCAGTCATGAGAACAATGATCGCAAACAGATAATTACTTGTAATTATTGAGTAGACAAGTAATGCAGCTCCAATAACTGAGGCTATGATGTACCAGCTCTTTGATCTATCATTCGGGGTGTATTCAAAAGCCTCCCAGGACACTATAGGTGTCCCAACATCCTCAATCTCATCGTAATGCTCAACAGATTCTTGTTTTTCTTTATTTTTAGGCATAAAAAACGTTCACCAATAGTATATCATGATTTAGAGCTTATGGGGCTTGATTTTTCCACGTAAATGGTGTATCCTTCTGCACGGAGAGGTGGCTGAGCGGTCGAAGGCAACGGTCTTGAAAACCGTCGTACCTTCACGGGTACCGAGGGTTCGAATCCCTCCCTCTCCGCCATCTAAAAGTCACAGCGCAAGCTGTGACTTTTAGATGGCTACAAACCGATAGGTTTGTCTGGATTACTCCGGGTCTTTACGGTAAGACAGGAGAGGAGGGATCCTGCCGAGTGGAGGAAGTTTACTTCCGAGAACGAGGCAATATCATCTCCCTCTCCGCCATAAAAAACTCACAGCAATCCAGCTGTGGGTTTTTTATATTGGAATGGGGTATCGAACCCGAGGGACAGGGTTCGTACAGCTACGAAGTGAGGGGAGAGAAAGTTTACTTTTTCTGTCCGAACGAGGACGCTGTTCCTAGGCCAGCATAGCTGGCCGCATCCCTCCCTCTCCGCCATGAGATAGTCTCGACTTTGTCGAGGCCTTTTCGTCTACCCCTTAGCCAATGTGTACTTCCAAATTTGATCAATGCCTGCGTTTTGAAGAACTTGAGCTGCGGCATTGATGGTAGCGCCAGTGGTCCAGACATCGTCGATGAGGAGTATCGAATTCAGTGTATCCTTCGGCTGGGCCTCAGGATGACAAATGAATGGGCTTTTTTTCATCGACTCAATGCGCTCGTGAACTTCGCGCTCGGTTTGGTGGCCGGTTGATCGTACGCGTTTGATTAGATTGACGACTGGTATATCAAGTTCCTCGGAAACAAACTCAGCTATCATTGCAGCTTGATCAAAACCACGCTTACAGCATCTTACCGAATGGAGTGGCACGGGCACTACCGCCTCGATCGAATGAATATGAACCAAATGCCTGAGTCCGATTAATGAGGACTGAAGTTTTAATCTAATGATCTTCCAGGCGCTTTGATCAAAGTGATACTTCCATGAACATATTAATTGACGAACGATTGGATCGGCATACTGCCATGAATGCATATGTTGATCCTTGTCGATAATTTGAAGCTTGCCTGGCTGCCAATATACAAAACACTCTTCACACAGCAGCGAACCTTCTTTGTTGCATTGAATACAAAAACGCGGGAAAACCGCGTCCTTGATTGTTTTTTTGATCTTATCGAATATCTTCATATACTCGTCATTCTGAGGCCTATGGCCGAAGAATCTACTCATCTCGAGTGGATCCTTCGCTGCGCTCAGGATGACACTAGTCCACCCATTCAAAATCATCTACAAGCCACTCCTCGCCTTCTTTGACAAGTGTGACTTCTATGGTTTGATACTTAACTGATGTGTTTTCTGGACTCTCGATTGACTCCTCACGCTGTGTTAAGACTTCTAGAACTTCTTGCGTATCAGAGACTTCTATCTGAGTAATCGATATAACATAGGTTGATACTCCATAGTAAACAGCATTACCATCACCTGATGCATCTTCTGCTAAATCTTCTAACCTACTTTGCAATGAACTAGTGGCAATGTCCATCACAGCATCCACATTCTCGTAATCACCGTGGTTTGAAAAGCTTCCAAACCTCTCAACAAACACTCGGGCAATGGTTGAAGCATCTTCCTCATAGCCATCTAGGTCCAGTGGCTCAATAGATTCAAAATCCTGCATTTGACCATCATCTGTAAACGACCCTTGGTCATTCACTGGCTCTGGTCTTAATAACCACCAAACTACTCCAACCAACAAGATGATTAGTATGATTGCAAACAGTATTTCAAACTTGCGTTTTCTTTCCATAATTATTCACTTTTAGGTTGTTCGGGTTTTTCAGTTGGAGCACTAAATGACTCTTCAAACTCTTTTCGCGCACGCTCGATCTCTAGGAGTTGCTCTGGATTTGTAGTAATTAGCTGATCCTCATTATATGAAGCAACGACTTTGACTGCTGCGTGCTTAGCACCTGCAAAGAAAATCCCTTCTCCAATGGCAGCTTCGAGCAATAAATACCGCTCGCTTTGAGTTAGGTTAAATGTCTCCGCGATGATATCGATTCCTGCTGGAGACTGTTTCATCAAAAGCTGCAAAGCTGAGTTTGTAACAATCGCCTGGCCATAGGCACTTCGCAAAAAGTCATTCACATCCTGAGTAATTGTTGTAACTCCCAAGAAGTACTTTCGCGCACGCTTTACTAGAGCAAAGATGAACTTTGCAGAATCCTCATGCGTCATTAGCCACCAAGCCTCATCAATTGCCAGTATTCTCTTCTTTCGAACCGAACGCACAACATTCCAAATGTAGTTAACAATCGTATAGATTGCCATTGGCCGTAGCTCGTCCTCAAGATCACGAACAGAGAAGATAACAAGCTGATTGTCCATCTCTACAGTTGTAGGTGAATTCAAAAGACCAGCAAATGTTCCTTCTGTGTACTTTCTAAGTCGATCGACAAGGTCGCCAGATCCTTCCATTCCTTCTAGAATCTCCTGCAAATCCTGCAAAATAGGATATTCAACTCCGTCTAAATTTGTAAGGTCAGGTGTTATATCCTTTTTTGCATATGCTTCTAGGATTGCTCTATCAAGCATTGAATCCTCTGCTGGTGTGAACCCCATCTTTCCAGCTGCTCCGATTGGTTGACCCATCATGATCCGCAAGAGACCTTTGATTGTGATAACAGCGCTTCGTAAGATATCTTCAACAGAAGCTTCATCACCAACAGCACGAGGTAGATCAAACGGATTAATCTTACTTTCTGAAGCCAATGACACATTGATATATGTTCCTCCCACAGCATCTGACAACGTCTTGTATTCCATCTCAGGGTCAATGACGATCACATCAGTTCCCATCATCATTGAACGCAAAATCTCAAGCTTAATTGCATAACTTTTTCCAGCACCAGATGTAGCGAATACAACAGCGTTTGCGTTTTGCAATGAAAACCTATCAAACAAAATCAACGAGTTGTTATGACGATTGATTCCATACAGAATTCCCTTATCGCTTGTAAGATCTGATGATATGAATGGGAATGAAGAAGCAATCGGCGATGTGCTCATGTTAAATGTAATCATGAGCTCGTCATTACCAAGTGGAATCGTTGAGTTAAATCCTTGTTCAGCTTGGTAGAAACCTCGTTTTGTGTAAATCAGCTTTGAACCAAGAATTGATTCAAGTTGACTTGTGCGCTTATCAAGCTCCTCCTTGTCATTAGCATAAATCGTAATGTAAAACGCAAACTGGAAAAAGTGCTCAATTCCCTGCGTAAGATCATCGCGCAATTGCTCAACATCACGCAGAGCAGTCTCGCGGATTGGATCACGCGGCGCTCCTTTTTCATTATCTGACACAATCTGTGCCTCCAAAACTCCAGTCTTATCTCGCAACTGCTTCAGAATCACCTCAGATGGAATTGGATAGAAAAACATCCCAATGTCGAGCGTTCCACTGTAGTTAATAACTGGCGCACCCCATCCAATAGTCACATATCGCGGATAGGTCACGATGAAAAGTGTTCGAACAAATGTGTCACCAATCTTTAAAAAGTCTGGATTCACCTGGAATGATGCAGGTGCAATAAGATCGCGGACTGTAACAGTCCCACGTCGATACACATACTCTTCTTCAAGCGTCTTTTTTTCCTGCAAAGCCTTTTCCTGATCAGGTGTAAGTTTTTTTGGCTTTTCTGCCTTTTTATCAGGCGTTTGGGCTTGCTTTAGTTGTTCTAACTCAATTGACATAAGTAACGATTAAAATCCTTCTTCGACCCTTAACTCGTTAAGAGGCGCGAGTCGTTGCGTATCAAATACGTCTGGATTATAAACTGTGTAAAAAAGTTCAATAAGGCCTTGGGTATCAAGCATAGCGCTCTGTAGTCCCATTCCAACAAGCCCACCCTGAATAATGTTCATCCGTCCCATTAGTGAATCTCTGCGTTCCTTAAATTTCTTTTCATTCAGCTTTACAACAGAAGCTGGCATGATTGCTGCTGAAAGCTTTGTCATAAATCCCTTTTTCTTATCTGTTGCGGGATCATAAGGAACAACAACATAGAACTTCTTCTGCATAATCTCTCCCAATTCAACAAGTTCATTCACAAATCCACGATAATCAATAATCTGTGTTCTCAAAAGATCGTTCTTTATAGTTCTCTCCTGCTCCTTAAGTGCCTCCATGTATGCATCAATGTTCATCTTTCTTGACTGAACAACAACCTGGATCGGATATTCAAGTCCGTTTAAGAACTGCATATATGACTGCACTGTTGCTTGTTGCTCGTCTTCTGACTTAAGTGCAAAGTTTATACTTGAAACCATGAAAACACCCCTCAAAGTTCCATCTTTTAGCACAACTGCATCTTCGCGGATCTCAGCAATGTCCAAAAATCTCTGAGTTGGTGGCCCTGGCTTTGCCTTGGCTAATTTTTTTGATTGCATTTCTTCCTGCTTTTTTTGCATATACTAATCTTTTTCTGGATTATAAACTCCGCCTGTATTTACTACTAAGGCGATATCAGATAGCCGAGATCTCTCTAGCGGTCTCTTCTTTGGGGTGGGTGGGACTGGCTTTTCTTCTTCTTTCTTTAGCCCTTCTCTCAGCTGTGAATCGGAGAGTGCCTTATCCCAGACACGAACCATTGGCCTCCTCAAGGTCTGTATCATGCTAAGAACCACGTAGTGAAACGCTTGGCCGTTAACCTTCGCAAAGGCAAAAGTGACTCCAATCGCCAAGATTGGAATTCCGATTCCGACTACTGCGAAGATGTTCAAGAATATCCGATATACTAAAAAGTCTGCTAAAATCGTTCCCAACATTATCAAAAACTGACGCAGTGTAACTGGCCCTATAATCTTTGTCTCAACGTCTAGAAATTGTGGTACAACAAATTGTTCCGGCATAGACTCAGTATATCATTAAAAGCTTATCTTATTATTAAAAGTCACGATCGCTTCAATCTCAGCCGCGCTAAGGCTCTCTTCGCCAGTGTTACGCCTTTGTGTAGCGGCATCAGCGACAGTCATTCCTTTTGTAAGCGCCTCCTGAACTAATGCAATGTATAGATTATTAAGCGGGCTTTTGCGCCAAGCCTGAATTCCACGCACACGATCTTCATAATCAGTTTCTTCAAGTAACTCTAAGGTATTGATCATTTTATTGGTTGCTTCTTTTGGATCAGATGACAACCGTCTGAATTCTGCAACCCCCATTGTTCCCAACTCCTCAATCGGACCAATAAGCTTTGAAACCTTCTTTACATCTGCAACCTTAACTGACGGCTCTGCCTGACGCTTTGGTGGTGCACTTGGTGCACTCAATCGAATTTTGGCTTTCTGAGGCCTTGCCTTTTCCTGAGCCTGCTTAACCTTTTCTTTATCTACTCTTGCGCGCTGACCCTCAAGCTCCTCTTTCTTTGATCTAGCCGCACTAACCCTTGCCTTTGGCAAAACTGGCTCAATAGACTCTGTTGGAACCGAGGAAGTAAGTGCAGCATGGCGCTCGTCTAGAACAGTCTTTTCCTGCTTTTTGACATCCACTTTGGGTTTTACTAACTTTTCTTTTTGTGGCTTGTGCAGCTCTGCATACCCTTTCTTTAGTATCAAAATTGTCTCATGGGATTGCTCTGCGCTCATTCCATACTTGTCCTGCAATAATGCGTCAGCTCTTTGCTCATTCAATCTTCCTCGAACAAAAGCCTCTGCAACCGATCTTGCTGACTTTTGTGACTGCTTCGCTGACTTAAAAATCAAACTAAGTTTTTCTGTTGCGCTATCTACAACCTTTAAGAGCTTTTGATCATGGGTTTTATTTTCATACAATCCTTTTTTCTGAAGATCTTTAGCATGTGCTTTTACTTCAGCCTCTTCGTGCTCAAATAGATGACCAGAAATAACTGGAACATCAGTTGTAAGTGCATGTGGTACTGCTTTGATTGGAAGCGTCTCACGCTTTCGAGTTGCCTTTTCTGGTTTTGATTCTAGTTTAGGCCTTTCTACTGGCTCAGGCTTTTTCGGCTCTGGTCTTATTCTGGGAACTTTGGGAACCGGAGGTTTTGACTGCTTTGGTTCTTCTGATTCGATCGAATCCGATATTTCTTGATCACTGGCAACCACCCCCTGCCCCTCCTTGGGAATGAGGGGAGCCGCGCCGCCCTTCTCCTGATTTTTGCGACTGGGTTCTGTAGTCTGTGTTCTGGGTTCTGCATCCTTACCACCCCCAAACCTTTCATCCAACACTGCAAGAAGCTTCTCAATCTGCTTGTCGTTGAGCTCCAAACCACCAATATTCATTGGCCGCTTCATCAAGGTCAAGGTTGACTCACGGTCGCGCTCCTTTTCAATATATCCTTTTGAAAGATAAATAAAACGCTTCATGAGATTTTCTGGAAGCTCTAAGCCAATCTCGCGGGCATATTCTAGAAGCTCATCTTGCAATCCAGGCTTCTCAATCCTTAACTCAGGATAATTTGCCACATCACCACCCCAGGCCTTTATCGAATCCTCAATCCCTTTGATAAATGCGCTCAAAGGCAAAAGTCTAAATCCTACAACGTCTGCAGCAATCGCCTTTGCTTTTGTAGCATCAACGCCAAATGCCTTTTCGATAAACTCAGGGATCTGATCAACTTTTACTTGATCATTGATGACTGCATCGGATAAATCCAAAAGCTCTTCCAAACGCTCTGGTGGAAGCTTATGCCTTGCCACAACTCCTTCTAGTTGATCAAAGATCTTAATGTCTAGAAGATAATCGCGAACTCTTGGTAATTTTCTAAATCCTCCGCTTGGCATGTGTTTTTACATTCATGCGTTATTACATTTCTCTACGTGCAAGATCCATCTGTCTTGCCATATTATTTAATTCACGGTTGGTCACTGTACGATCGGCTGCGGGTCTATTTCCTTCTGCCGCTACTGCAGAACGCATTTGATCAACAATATTTCGCACATTGTCTCTATCAGCATCGGTTTGCGCCGCATTGTACTGCTGTAGCAGTCTATCAACATCTTGACGACTGTATGATTCAGTAACTGCCCTGGTCACATCATTACCTGCCCCTGCATTAACTGCATTTTGAATATGATTTTGGAAATTGACAATAACATCTGGGTTACCTCGTGATGCCTCACGCAATGTTGCCGTAGCATTGGCATCCATTGAACCATCCGCAGCCACTTGTATTACATCTGTTGCAGCTTCTCCAGACCTTAGACGTGCTGTGTCATACATACGCCTATCATTTACGCTGGCTGCAGCGGTACTAAGATCTCGCAATGCAGCCTGAATGTTAGCCTGAGCCGCAGCGTCAATGCCTTCCATATTATGTCCGCCACGTGCAAGCCCATTAGCAACTTCTTGCGCACGTGCAGGGTCTGCAACATGATCTGCAGTAATATTCCCAGCATCAACCACACCAGCTCGCACTGCCTCAGCGATTTGATCAGCAGATGCCTGATCCAGGTTTACATCACCAGTAAATCCAGTAAGTGCCGCGTTCTTAACTTCATCTTTAACACCACGACCAGCCTTAAGCTGATCAAGCATGTTCTCCGTGCGCTGCGATCCATCCGGGGCAGTCCATGAACGAACTGTTTTATTCTCAAGCGCCTGTCGAATTTCTGGATCTGCAATATCATCTGCTGAGAGTTGATTCACCTTAAAGTCGCTATCGGAGACAATATCGTTGAGCTCTTTCTGAGTATCAAAATTGGGATCTGCTGCGACCTTACCATCAATCCATTCACGCAAGTTTCCAGCCTTTGTCTTCTTGAAATCCTTTTTCTGCTTGTCATCCGTGAGCAACTCATTTTTGTTCTTGTCAACATGCTGCATAGAAGCTCGCATGAATTGCTTGTATGCATCTGGATCCATGTCCTTCTTGAGTTTCTTTCTAAAAGTAGAATCTGTTGTAGCGTCAAGCATAAGAGCTTCTTGCCTTCTTTGCTCCGATAGAGTCATTGCTTGAGGTTTTCCAGTTCTTGGATCAACCTGCACAGAACCAGCTCTTGCTACACGCTCCTCTATTGTCATTCCCTGAACCTCCTCACGTGCCTTTTCGCGACCTGCAATATCTGGAGCTGCAGCACCACGTCTCACAGCGCCTGCTGCTCCCATAACACGCGTTCCAACAGCACGGCCAATAAAGCCACCCCTTTCCGCCATTGCCTGTCCAGCACCCATTAAACCTTTGCTAAGCTTCTGACCAACTCCGAACCTTCCCTCGATCTGTCTTCCAGCCTGCTTTCCGGTCCATCTAGCTCCTCGATATGCAGTAGAGGCCGGTAGAGTAAGTGCACTTTTTACCATCTTCTTTCCAACGTCTTCGGTTACAAGCTTTCCTGCAATATTTCCAAGTTGCTGCGCTGCAGAGCTGGCAACTTTAAATCCAGTCATGATGAGAATCAGGGCGATACCCAAACTTACAAGCTTTTCTGATAGGAAAATCTCAGCTAATAGCGTAGGGATATCCTCAGTTCCTTCAAAGTCCAATCCCTCAGATACGGCAATTGGACCTGCTGAGGCCGCTGCCAGACCAAGCCATAGGAAAAAGGTTAGAATCGGGCCAAGTGTCAAAGCTGCTGTAAACATGTTCCACCACTCCTTATAGCGACCGCCAGCTTCACCAAACAATTGTGTAATACCTCCCAAGAAAAATGCAATTGGTGACAGGATCACTAGCACCCAGAGAACAATGATTCGATATAAATAAACAACTGCCAATATGATAAGTACTCCTAGGACAACCAAGAGCAGCGACAAAACAACAAAGAATTCCGCAAACATTGTATAGAGTTCAACCCCTGTTTGACCTAGAGCTGTTTGGGTGTCCCCCATCACTACAAAATCATTGAGCTGGAACAAGCTCATAAAGTTACCGGCAGCTATATCACGCAAAGCATTCACAAAAGTGAACATGATTACCTGCGAAACATCGATCATGATAAGACAAATCGTTCGACTAAAGTTTACAAGAACAACAGCTGTGAAGAATCGGGGTAGTTGAGCTTCCCACTGGGCCTTTGAGTATCCAATGATTGTCTGCAGTGCGATAACCAATAGCACAACAATTACAAACATGTTTACAACATCTCTAACTAGCGGCCATCCAATGTCAATTATTGCGCTGTCACCAAAGTTGTTATAACCAAGAATCGGGATGATTAATGCACCTAAGACCATTACAATCAGTTTTCCAACGACTGAGAGTAAAACAGCTAGCATTTGGGCTAGTAGTCCAAGAACAGCCTCAAACAGTGTTGATAGTGAGCTGGAGAGTATATCATCCAGATCTGACGCAAAGGCCACGCTTGGCAGTGATGCCAAAACTACGAAAATAAACGCAAAAAATACAATGCCCGATCTGTGTATTGTTACCCATTTACACAGTTGCAATGCACCCAATTTTATTTTTTCCATACTGTGAGTATTATAGCACGGCAGAGTCGTTTTTTTGAGTGTACTTTGTTGGTTTGAGGATAAAAACATCTGCTAACTGGGTCTGACCCTAGTTGGGTCTGACCCCCTGCATTAAAGCCTATAAACCACCTAAAACAAAATCTCGATATTTTCCTACAGCAACTTTGTGATTGTACGAGAATAGCCTCAAAATATCCCCTATATCTAACCAATCATTAGGTCTGCAATAATCTGCAGTGCTTCTGTAACTACTCCACTGCCAGGCCGCGGGATGACTCACAATACCAGCTCGCACGGGATTTAAAACAATATACCTAATAGCTTCCAGAAAATATTCGTCATTAGCAATAAGTGAAGAGTGGAAACGACCCTGAAAAACATGACCTTTGCAATTTATTTTCTTACTATACAATCGACCAAACTGACCATTTATATACTGAATGCTACTCGATATATTGGCTCTTGGAGTTTCTATTAAGGCATGGTAATGGTTGGGCATAATGCAATATGCATACACTCTAATCGCATATTTACGAACAGCTTTGTTTAACAGCCCAAGTAGGTCTTTCTTATTTTGGTCGGATCGAAAAATGGACCTCTTCCAATTGCCCCGTGCGCTTATGTGATACATTGCGTGCTTAAATTGTATCCTCGAAGGTCTTGGCATATATCTTTCTTTATTTTGGGTCTGACCCCAAAATATTAGGCATTGATGCGGGCCGTGAGACGGCCCGCTACGTACTCGAATACAAGTTATTCGAGGGTTCGGCAATCTGAGCTTGAAAGTGTATACACTTCCCCATCCTCTACCTCGAAGCACAGTGCATACGAACCATCTGTGTTTTCGTGACACAGGTCCGAAGTACTTGAGCTCGAAGCACAGTAATGGTTGTAGATCGCCCACTCAGATGAGGTGCGCATGGTCATTCGATACCAGCCGTCGTAAAGCCCGTACCAAGCCATGTCTGTTTCGCTGTCATATTCTGCGAGGTCTGCGCTGCTGTATCCCCAGCCGGAATCGACACCAACGCCGGTTGCTGCGACGTCATTGCCGTTGACGGATGAACTGAAGGTCTCACTGACCTGCAGGCCAATCCAAGGACCATCAATGCGAACCCATGATAGGCCCTCGCCAAGATTATCAGCAAGATAATCGCTGGGATCATCCTGCTCTCTCCCATCATCTGAAGGATCATCTTGCACGTCAGGCTCTCCAGTGTCAGGATCGTCCTGATGATCATCTGGCTCATCCAATGGATCACCAGTATCATCGGGTTCGTCGTCCTGTCGTTCATTGCTGTAGTCGCCTGTGTCCTCCGGCTCATAGTCCTCAGGTTCATCGTCGTAGTCATCCGTATCTTCCCATTCACCAGTGTCACCACTGCCGTCCCACGATTCTCCGCCGCAGTAGAGTAGATCGTCATAGGTAATGCACCCGAGTGAGCGATCACAGTCCCCGACTGACCCTTGGATATCACGGACTGCGCCATCATCGAGTAGGATGACTTCGCGGGCCCAAAACCCAAGCGCCAAGTAGGTGTCCCAATCAAAAATTGGGTATGCAGCTCCCTGCATGATGACGTATACGTCTGAGGTTGAGGTCTCTGTGACGAGCGTGCCCGCGCGCAATGTGGCTGTTTCGACACTCTCGTAGTAGTAGTCGAAGAGCTCAGTGTTGGTTGAGAGGTCGTCGTATGTTGAGGCGCTGATGCCCCAGCTTTTGAGTATGGCCTGCCAGTGATCAGACGGTACGCGGTAGCGCAAGTAGTCCTCTCCATCCTGTGCGCCAACAAGTAGCCACACTACCCCCTCATCATAGACAGCCGTGATCTGAGTCTCATCGCTGAAGTTGGCGCCAGTCATGTAGCATGCGAGCTCTGTCTCGTCGACATATGCCACCTGTGAAAAATCCCAGTTGTAACTCCAGAATACACCCTCATCCTCAATGAGATGCTTGTAGCCATCATTGAGCATGTACACGTCAGGTGAATTCGGCGTCATGACCAGGGTTCCATCTGGATGCCAGACAGGTGTTTCCATCCGAGATGAGTAGAGGTGTCCGCCCGACAGGTCACAGACGAACTCAGAGGTGAGATATGCGTCATAGTTGCCGGTGTTGGCATCATAGGCCTCGATCATCAGACCTTCGATCGACGTACCCTGAAGGCCATCATCTGAGGCGTATCCACTATGGCGACCGATGTGAAGATGGTCGCCAGATGAATCGCCTGTGGTGCCCTCGATGGCAATGAGCTGACCCTGCGCTACTTCCTCGCCGCTCTGGATCAGTACGTCATCAAGGTGCGCCAGGATGATGTAGGTGCCATCTGACATATCGATGTTTACGTGGATACCAAATCCACTTGATTCATCGCTGTGCACATAGGCGGTGCCGCTGATAGGCGCGTAGATGTAGTCATCGCTGTCATTAGGTGTATCCAAATCCAGATCGTAGCGTGTTGAGGTGTAGGTGTGCGAGTATTCGCCGTCTGCGCCTTGCGTACACAGCGAGGTGTAGCCATAGGCGAAAGGCATCTGAATGGTCACAACATCCTGACCACCTCCACCAAAGCCCTCGCAGCCATGTGCCAGCGCGAAGGTCATGAATGTGATGAAAACGATGAGAAACGAGTAAAGGGCGTGACGAAAGTTGAACATGGTAACCTCACGTTCTAAGGGATTGTGAGGCGGTGATCCATTATTGGTTGACCGTCTCTGCCTACATAGGAGTACGTTATGGGACTGTTTCCGAATACTCTTTTGAGAATAAATCTCAGAAATTCGAGCGGATTTCTTCAAAGATTTTTGAAGGAATGCCGGGGCATTATTGAAAAAATATTTGAAGAAATATGCCGGATTTATGAGGTTTAGGCCAAAAACGGTATTTGGAAACAGTCCCACTGTAGACAGAGACGCTCTTTAGTTCGCAGGCGCTTGAGGACGCGAGTTTCACGCGCCCGCTCACTAAAGAAAATAGAAGTTGTACGGACATGTGTGCTTCCCACTCCCCTAAAGAAACACATTTTGAAACGTATCGGGCCACAGCATCGTTTGCCAATGCGCAAAGTTCTCTCCTCTTAATACACATTAGGTTACGGGTGGTGCAGTCGCAATACGTTAATCAAACCTGGCTCGAGATTTGGTTTGATCGGGTGCTGTGCAGAATGCAAAGCTGCGAACGTTCTATATCTATTGCACTCGAGATCGCGGTGGCTCGCAATAGGCAAAATGGGTGAAAATGGCAAAAAAGGTGTTGAAGGGCTTCAACACCTTTTTGATTCGCGCCGAGCCTTAGCTCGAAATCCTGTCTAACGCCCTTTGACACCCAATGGGGATAAGTCAAACTACCAACGTTACACGTTGGTAGTTTTTGAAACAATGTGTTGTAATATAAAAACACTCCCTACTAATTATTAGCTGGGAGTTTATGCGTCCATATACTTTTCTCACAGGAGACTACTACCATATATACAATCGGGGTGTCGATAAACGAGATATATTCTTAGATCAATATGACTATCTTAGATTTATGAAATCTCTTTATACTATCAATAACAAAGTTCACAAACCCGGCAATTCGATTTCCAAGTATTCATCAAAGCTACTTCTCAAAAATGACCTTTTTGCATCTGTGCACTGCTTCTGTCTAATGCCAAATCATTATCACCTGCTCGTCGAGCAAGTTAATGATAATGGAATTACTAAATTGATGAATAGACTTGGCAATAGTTACACAAAATACTTTAACGAAAAATATAAACGTAAGGGTAGATTGTTCTCGAGCAGCTTTCAGTCAGTATCGGTTAAAAGCACGGAGCAGCTCATCCACCTTTCAAGATATATTCACAACAACCCAAAAAAGATAAATGAGCGTATCAGCTCATATACCTGGTCAAGCCTTAGGGCATATCTCAACGACAAGATCTATCCCTTTATATCGACGAACAAAATAATGAGTCACTTCATAAGTAAAGACGATTACTTGCAATACATAACTACCAACGTTTAACGTTGGTAGTTGGTCAAGCATAGGAGGGGGTTAGTTGTCAACATGTTTTGCAGTGTTTTATCCACAGCTTGTGTGTATGCGAAATCCGCCGGATGGCGGATTTTTGGCGAAAGTTGCGGAAATATCGAAGCTCGGGCTCGAGTTTGACTTTTTTAAAAAAAACTTGACAGATTGACAAAAGCCCTAAAATGGGCTATAGTTAGGACAGTTAGTCCCTTCTGAAGTTCCTGTGCAGGTCACATTCTGTGAGCCCGCACCGCAGCCGCGCTACTTCAGGCGCACCACCCCCTGCCCCTAAGGAGGCAACATGTTCCGCACCTACGCGTTCATGCTCATCGCTCTCCTCGCGGCCCTGGTGGGCTGCGAGAACACCAACCCCGACACCGGCGACACGCCCGACGACACCAACATCCCGGTCGAGGTCGTGACCATCACCGTGCAGGCCACGCTCGACGGCATCGAGGTCGAAAAGCAGCCTGTCTCGCTGGTCGACACCGCAGACGAGAGCCTGGCCGATGGCATCACCGGCGAGCCCATCTCCGTCGAGCTGCGCGGCACCGCCCAAGTCAAGGTCGGCCCCACCGATGCCTACGTCACCGCCGACGGCTACCGCATCCACGAAATCGGCGACGCCGAGTACGTGCACCGCGCTGCCTACGTCGACACCGACACCTCGGAGGACCCGGTCACGGTGAGCCTGAACCGCTACGTCTACGGCGAGGACGTCGAGTGCGACGTGTACCGCGATGGCGCCTACATGACGACCTTCGACGAGGGCACCATCGAGACCCAGGACGGCTACAAGCTGGCCTTCCCCGAGATGACGGGCGACGGAAGCTGGTTCGAGTTCGACGGCAACAGCGTCGAGTTCGTAGGCGACCTGCCGGACGACGGCTTCTACCTGATCGACTTCGAGGTCCAGGACTCCGCGATCGTCTTCAGCTACGGCTCAGAGATGTACACGAACGAGATCACCTGCCACCTCTAGCCGACACGTCGGGACCCTTCTACGGCCCACCCATCCTCTCGGATGCGGTGGGCTCTCTGCTTTAAAAGAACCCTCACAAGGAGGGTTCTTTCTTTTTTTATTCGAACAGATCCTTCGACTCGCCCTTTAGGCTCGCTCAGGATGACACAATCTTCTTACTCTTCAACTGTTATAAATCCATCATAGTAAATCCACGGATCATAGCCTGCATAAAATTCTGGGTAGTAGTCATAGCTGCATTCACTGTCAGATGCCTGACTGCTCAAATCTCCATACGCGTCAAAGCATCCGGCTTCGTCGCAAACTCCAGCGCACCATCCCCAGTTGTCTCGGACATGAACACGTGGTTGATAGATACATGATTCACCGTCATTGCTACATGGGCTGTTTGTTAAGTTGCCATTGTCATCAGTAACACACACTGGCAATCCACCTGGATCTGTACATCGATATGAGTGCTGGTATAAGAAGTAGTTTGGATCACATGAATCTCCAGTAAGCCCCCACTCTGTATCAAGACTACACTTAGATAGTACTGTAGTATCCTCCTCGCCACCATCAGTACCGTCTTGCAAACCACGGTGGTTTTTATAGTAGTTCTCGTCATCATCAGATCCTGACTCATCACCATCCCCCCAATCCACAATCACCCTTCGAAGCGGCAGCTGATCCTTATCTGCTGCAGCATAGAACTTGATAGTTGCACGGTAGAATCCTTCACTACCCTCTTGGTCTCCAGTGCTTTGGTTGTTCAATGTGATGGCACTCTCAGTTCCCTCTGAACAATACCGAGCTCCACAATCATCAGAGTCTACTGCCCAAACAGTCGGAGGTGTGCCAGTGTCACGAATATCATAATCATATTCGGTGTAATCCGTTGTATCATAGGTTGGATCTCCAACATCTGACAGATCAGATACTGCGGTATAAACATCGTTATCATCGATATTACCTGGCCAAGTCCACATACTTCCCAGTCCGAGAGGATTTGCAAACAACTGGTTTATACGATCAAACACATCGTCCAAATCCTCTGAATTCGTATCCCATGGAGTTGCCTCGCTCGCATCCGGAATGTACTCAAAGTAGATATATGATCTCCCATCTGGAGCTGTAGGATCATAACTAGTTCGCTCATAAAAGTCTGTGGCGTTGTACAGTTCATAATCACATACCTCGTCATTACCCTCATCATGGATGGAAATCTTAGAGGTCTTTGATGTCCCACCTGCGCAGGACGCAACTATTTCTGGACCATATGAGTAAATATCGTTTTGATCAAAATCACTGTATTGTTCAGGATTTATGGCTGATCCAAATGGTGAGTTGGTTGTTTCATACGTATATTGCAAGGCGGTCTCTCTTTCTGATATCACCTCTTCTGCAGCTGCATAGAACATGCTAGTTAATGGTGCGGTTACACCGTCGCTAGATGAACCGGTCTGCAGTATATCTCTACATCCAGGATATGGTGTATATAGATCTGGAATGTCTAAGTATCTATAGCCCTGTGTTCCAGAATCAGAATACCCATCGCTTCCTCCACTAAAGGAAACCATATCCCAAATACTCATATCACGCTCAATTCCAAATGACACACAGTCGTCATAGTCACTCAGCATTAATGTAAACTCTTCATAGTCAGTAGGATCATCATCACTTTCATATTCATTCCCGCTGTCAAATGCGCGGTGTGACCATATATAATAGTAAGTTTCAGTATAATTACTGCTCTTCATGCTACCCTCTTGGTCATAGTTCCAGCCTTGACCACGTATTTTACTGTCCTCACTTGATAAAAAGTCGTCATAGCAGGACTCCCCCTGTTCTCCATCATCCTCACTCGCATGAATGGCGTCTTCTGGAATACACACATATGGACAGTCATTCTGAGCTTCAACACATGCCTGAGCAGCCATGTCAGTCCAATTCAATGTACTTCCGTTATCAATGTCATAATCATCGTGACCACACCTTCCCAAGATGGCAAAGTACCCTTCTGGACATGTGAGATTACCTGCGCATTCATTTATTCCTGTCCATTGATTACCTTTATTACAGCTGCTTTCTATTTCAGCACAGGCAACACCCCCGCCACTGTAACCATATTCATCATTGTAATTCTCACTTAACAAATCTAGGTATGGGCTCACATATGTACACATGTACATGTCATTGAAAAATCCTGCAGTCTTGTACTTAGCATACAAGTCAGTTGCACCTGATAGCTGATCAACTGGGAACCATGTCAGACATGCTCCAGTGTATTGATCGCCTTCAATATTTAATCCTGTATCTCGCTCCAAACAGTATCCCTCAAGTCCGTATAGTGTATTCTCCTCAGTAATACGATCGCAAGTTGCATCTGCCTCTGCTGTAGTTGCATCAGGACTGATACAGTCAGATGGATCTGTACATATTGCACCAGCAACCGGACTTGTTGCTGAACAAATCCCAATGAATGATTCAGCCAAGTATGAGGAAGATGGGCTTAGATATACAGATACTCCACCACTATTAGTAACCTTTGCATATGAACAAACACAGTCCTCAGAGGCAGCACAGGTCTCCACCTGTCCAAAGCCAGACAAGAACGACCGAGGAGTAGCTGCCCCGAAGCCAGTGCTAAGAAGTAATGACTCTTCCATGTCGGTTGTAGTGCTCAGCGTGGATGCCAATGAATTTGTGTAACTCCACTCACTTATAACACCCTCACCGAACGGACTATTTATTTCAGGCTGTGCTCGGCAAGCCTGACCTTCGTACATTGCCTCTTCAAATGGCTCGCCATCCATTGCCAAGAAACATGAACCGCTATAACAGCTTCCTTGTTTATATGCGACAGATGTGAAGCAGCTCTCGCCAGACTCACAACTCAAGTCGCTCAAATCACAATAATCACCTTCGATAACACAGGTTCCAGAGAGACACTCTTCGCCAGAGGCGGTGTCACAATCATCATCGTCATTACATACATCCGCTCCAACTGTGTAACAGACACCTGGGACACACTCAGCGCCTGAAGTTTCACAATCATCTTCGTCAGTACATGCAGATCCATTATCTGTACAGTATCCGACCGCACAATCCTCTGAATATTCATCAGTACATGCCCCTGCTATGTATCCAAGCCTGTAGTCTTCTTCACTTTCATCCTCTGTCACACAATCTCCATCACCACATTCTGAATCATCTTCACATGGCTCACCATGGTAGCTGGTCCAATCAGAATCATCTTCATCATTACTACTTGATAGATCACAATATCCAACTGGTGCTGCAATATCGATCTGATTTAGGTGCTGCAATGGTAGTACATCTGGAACTGAGTATCCTGAGTATTCTTCTCCATACCAAGTCACATCACGTGATACATACTTGTCTGCATCTAGGACTACGGCTGGATCATCTGGATCCCATGCGCTACAGAATGATGGATGACCTTCAGCTGAATATGCAGTGCACAGATCGATTCCATCACAAATTGTTCGATATCGCCCTGCGTCTTGATCCCAAATGGAGTAGGAACTTGAGCAACTCAACCACTCAGAACACACGCGATCTTGATTAACACTAATTACACGATTAGTGTCATTTTCTAATCGCTCCATTTCATCATATGTTACTGCAAAGCCTTCTGTATAAGAGAATGTGAGAACTGGGATTTCGTCATAACAAGTACCTGAGACAATATCCCCTGTGTAACCTTCATAGTTAGGGCAGTCCTCATCTGTGTAACATGACTGACCTATTGCATAAACTCCATCATCAGTTGAACCAACAAGGTCTATATTTGCATACAAACATCGGCTTGCACATGGATCGTATGTGGTGATCCCATCTGGAAGAACGATCTGTGAAGTTGTCTCACTGGTACAATCAATCGCACTTACAAGTGAGAATGGCTCTTCACCCAAAACCTCATCAGCATGCGTACTTACAACATAAGACGCGCTTGCATTGTATTCCAAGCTTGTGTCGCCATTATCATAGAACAATGTGCATCCTTCCTTTTGTGAAACTTGACCATTGCATCGCTGTGATGAAAGCAAGCTATCGTCATCAAGCTGATCGTCATCAATATAGTAATACATTGTTCCGTCAGCATCTCCATAGAACTCATCATCATCAACATCAAGTGGATCCTCAAATGCACTACATCCATCATACTCGGCCTCACAGTGCCCAACCCATCCATCATAGTCTTCATCACCATTTCTCCAAATTCCACTTTCTGTTCCTCCGATTAGATAATCACTGTCAGTGATATTACAAGTTCCATAGTCATATGTGCTGGAGATACAATCTGAATCTTTAGAACAAGTTACTGAATCATCATCAGAACATGTTCCTGTTCCATAACAGAAATCACTTGTTCCCTCACGGAACCAACCAGTGTAGCTTTCGCCACTAATAGTCACATCAGTCTTGTATTCACATTCATGACCGATCGGAGCCTTAAAGTACCAAGTTCCTTCATTGGTTGACTCAAACGCTCGACAGAACAATTCATCGTGACTACATAGAATGTCATCGTAGTCATCTGGTTCGTTTAGATAGTAAACACTTGTCCATTCTAAAATCTTTGAATGATCCATGCTCATCGTCGGCTCTCCAAGCTCAGTACACCCTGCAACATCTGATGATGAGCACTCAAGATCTTCACTGTAGATCATGTACACATCTGTATCAGCCTTCACGAATGTTGCATCTGGTCCGTAATTCAAATGGTAAAGCTCTGGGATATTTGTTTCGTCTGAGATATCAGCCTGTGGGATAAACCAATCCTCAAAATCAAACTGACAAGAATTCTTTCCGGCAATAATTGTACAAAGCTCAGGCGAGTCTGTTTCAAATGCTGTACGACCAGAATTGGCATACATATAACAACTTGTACGATCTGTAGCATAGTCTGCCTCACCATCGCCGCCATCTTCTACATCAAGGTTGTAGCAAGTCGCATTGTAAACAGCCACATACTCAGAATCTGACTGCTCTGTTGTGTAGTAATCAGTACACCCCACTGCATCTGACTCACACAAATCACGGAATGATCTTAGATAGTAGGTTGTGCCATTTTGATCCATATACTCCTGACATCCAAGATGGAATTGAGCAGAAGTCTCACCTTCCCATGACTGATCACACTCACCTGGAGTAGTCCATGAATCTTTGATGAGGGTTAGCTCGTCCTCACCTTCGCGCAACGTAACATTATCAATATAGAAATCTCCGGTTGAATCTGGGACAAACGCCAAGACAGAACCAGCTCCAAAGGCTGAATAGTCATTAGCGTTCATATCAAACGGACCAATAGAGTAATAAGTCCATTCGCTTGTAAGCTCAGCACTTGGCACTGAACCATCAACTAATGAATCAATGCTAATTGATGAAGTTGCTTCTATATCAAATCCAACCTGGACATCTGTATCTCCCTTTGCCCAGAAAGTTAATGTATAAGTCTTATCAGTGTAAAGCTCATTTTCAAGTGTTCCGCAGTACTGATCTTCATATGAAACAGTACAGCTGCCGCCCAAAGTTCCGGTTGATGAATCACATCCAGCCTCGGTCGCACAGGCTGATCCATAATCATATATGTGACTCCATACAACCTCACCTTCTGACTTTAATGAGTGTCCATCCACTGCAACTGATTCGTTTGAAAGTGTAACAGCGCTTGCGCTATCTGCCTCCCAATTTATTAATGATCCTGTTTCAAATAGATCTTCAAGTACAAGTCGACTGTTAGCACTGCGTCCACCTGTAAATTCTCGACAACCATTTACTGAATCTGAACACTCTGTACTTTCTACGTTGTATCCATAGAATCTACAGAATGCTGCACTAGAATCATAATATCCAGCAGCTGCATCACACGCTGCCTCCCAGTCAGTTGCGTCCTCGCCCACCAGATCTGTTAGCCGATAAGAAACACATGAATCGTTGATTGTAACTGTGTCATCCCAAACGCGGTAGTGGATACCTCCTCGAGTGTCATAGAACTCTCTACACTCAGGGTTTGTGAGAATGTCTGTGTGTTCATCACAGTCTTCATTGTCTGTATCAATTACTGCATCTCCATCAGCATCATCAGCACAGGAAACTCCATCTACACCCGTGACCCAATTAGTACAAGGCGCTAGGCCAGGCCGTGTGTCAGTCTCACCGCTAGTTGCATATGTATAGTTATAGTAAGCACCATCATCAAGGTCTGATTCGATTAGTCGCCAAGTTCGAAGCTGATAGCCTTCCTCATCTGATCCTTCCCATGTGTAGAAGGTCGCTGCCTGATCTCCTGAGACATTTGCGCGTGCCTGACTTTCAGTCACGCAAGTTCGTAAGTATGTGTAGTACTCCAATCCCTCAGTGTCTAGATTTGTGAATTCTGTACATCCAACATCGCTTTCAGTACATGCTTCTGCGCTTGATGGAATAAAGTAAAGTGGGAAATCACCATAAGGCTCATATGTTGTAGCCTCCTGTCGATACGTGTCATATCCATCACAAGAACTTGGGCATTGATCTACCAAGCTCACAACCGCAGTCACACTTGGATCGCCATTAACTGGAGTAAACTCGCCACAGCCCGCATCCTGCTCAGAACACATGGTTGCATAGCTTGCACAATCTGCAGCATCATCATCTGAACCAGTACATCCAAGATAGTCAGGAGCGACCTTCATGTAAACAGACGATAGTTCCTCGCTATAACCATCAGCATATGCATCGGTGTCAGCGTCCTGCTCAAGCATGATGTCATCCATATAAACATCAACCCCCTCCAATGTGAGCTTAGCGTAAATGTCTAAAGATCGATCAGTAAGCGTTGGTGTTGTAAATATGCACTCAAAGCGGCTGTAACTATCCGAATCATTCGGATAAAACTCTATACTAATCTCATCCCCTGATGCGCTACATGTGATACTACAATCATCACCAGTACAACTTTCATTAACGCTCTGATTCGTCATCGTTAGCGCATTACCCCCCTCATCTGCAAATGAAAGTGTTGCATATCCCTGATCACCAGCTAATGCATAACCATAAAATGATAATGCGTAGTAACGAGTCTGATTAAGAACAATGCCATACCGCTCAACCATCTCTCCGCTATTATCCATAATATGCAGCGCATCTGCTCCTGACCGTACATAATCGCCATCTGTGTCGTAAATATCAGTACCACTTATCACCCACCCATCTGGATGGCCATCTTCATCTTCATCGGTTTCAAAGCTTGAGTTTGAAAGAATGTTAAGCGTGGTCTCTGAACCTCGCGAGTAAAGCTCCTCACATCCAGCATCTTCTGACTCACAGGATTCAACCTCAGAATTAACATAAAGTCGATTTTGATAAGCATCAGTCTCCTCATCAGCAGATTCAACATTAATAATTGTAGGCCAGTCGTAAACATCGTCAGTATCTTCCTTTTGTGTTGCATACCACATGCATCCCATGTTTGATGCGCTACAATCACCGTAATCAATTGTATTTGTTAAAAAGTCCACTGTGATGCCAGCTTGATTCTCAAACGACATACAGCTCGCATAGTGCTCTGGACATTCTGATCCGCGGAACTTCCACGTGTTTTGCTCGCGCACACAATAGCCATAGCCTCCATCACAATTTCCATTTGTGTCTTCTGAGATACAACTTTGAATATCAACACACTCCTCTGCTCGCTGGTCTGTTCCTGGAGCAGACAAAATCTGACCATACGCCAGTGTGCGACATTGTGTCTCTGGAAACTTAAGAACCCAGTTTGGATCAACCAAGTGACACCATGGATGCTCATCATCAAGTTCACCGTCACTATTACATGAGTAGAATCCATCTATTACCTCCTGCAATGTTACTGGATCTGTTTCAGAGTTGTGATCTGACTCTGCTGCCATCTCCCAACCAATTGAGATGATTCGCGCCTTTCGCAACTTAACGATGTTGCTATGACAGAATCCATAGGTGTAACACTTTGGATCTTGGTTACGAGCTGTATCAGCTGAAGGAATTAAAGGCCAACCGCCGTCGACATAGCCCTCATCAATTGCATCCTGCAAGGTTATAGTGTTCCCTGCCCTTGAAAGTGCAATGGCTGATACAAAAGATGAATCAATCGCACAGTTATATAGTTGAGCAGATGCCCCACGAGAAACTGACGGACAAGTTGCAAGCTCAGACAATAAACTATAATCAGTAATCTCAAGTGGCTTAAATGCTGTAACGCTCTTAAATATCTCTGCAATGCGACTACGTGAATACTCAAAAGAGCTATCTGGATCAAATGGGTCAGAATCATCAAACACAATATCTTCAAAAAGCCCGCCTTGGATTTTGTTCATCAACTCTGAGAACAGTGTGTTTGTAAAAATGGTTCCTGCGTTTATTCCGATCGAAATCAATGTGTCTGAGTTTGACATCAGTGCAGTGCTCAAATTAAATGGTAGTTCCTTCTGAATCTCCATTGCCGTTTCAAGTTCATCTCTAACCATCCCAGCTGAGGTTTCAATCTGACCAGTAATATAGTGTTCAATTGCAGAAAAGCCATCATTGGCAATAAGTGAAGTCTCTTCAGTCTGTGCCTCACTAAACGACTGGATTACTGCATACATTTGCAACTGAGTTACAGCTGACATCTCGTTTACATCTGGATCAAATGCTTCTGACATTACTGAAAGTACCATTGCAGTCTTTTCCTCAGGCTCTAACTCCTCTGCACTTAGGGATGCGAGATATGCTGACCAATTATCTTTAATGCTTGGATATTCAAAACTAATCTCAGGCGCTACTGCCATGCCCTTTATACCTTGGCGAATTGCCTGCAAGACTTCTGGATCTGTTGGCAGATAAATATTCAGAGTTGGGAACATCCCATCCTCTAAATTATCAATCGCAACTTCATTATAAATTTCGGAAAGCACTCGTGCTCCAGCGTACTTAAAGTAGTCAGATGGTGGCAATGAATTAAAAAGTGGACTTTCGGCATTTCCACCAGAGGCTATCCATACAGCAGAGTTATATGCAAGCTCATTTGCCATCATTGAAAGCAGGTTGACCATCTCAGCCGAAAGAGCTGCTATTAACGCATCTTTTAGCTTTACTTTTACCGTATCGATAACATCATCAGCGGTCATCTGCGCGATAAGATCCGGGCTAGCGGTCACAAGTTGAGCATGCGCTTTTGGCGCAATCGATACCCCCAAACTTAAAGCCAAGAGCACAGCAAGTAGGCTGCGCGTCAATTTATTAAAAACCTTGCGGTGTTTCATATTGCTCCTAATGATCAAATTACTCTTATTACTCTAATAACTGAAACTCTTCGCTGCTTTCCAAGTCACCCATAACTTCTAGAATCAAAGCCTCCAGATCTTCATCTGGTATTTCGGCAACCATTTCTGGATCTGCACCAGCTGTAACTAACAACTCCCTAATCTCCTCAGCTGTTAATTCTCTAATAGCTTCCTGAATGTCTGACAAAGATGTTCCTGAGCTTGGAGTAATCTCAGCTGCATCAGGTGCAACGTCATCAAACAGGTCGGTTGTCGAAGCTATGTCAGCATCAGAACAATCCTGACCCGCAGCACAGTCCACATCAGTACCAGCCAATATCTCTGTATCATCGTTGTATCCATCGCCATCTGTATCCATCAAATATGGTGACGATCCATATACATACAACTCATCATAATCTGTGAGAGTATCCCCGTCCGTGTCCTTAAGCTGCTGCTCCATCATTTGGATAGTAGCCTCTTGCTCTTGTGTGAAATAAAACTCGCCCGAGTATTCAATGAAAAACGGACTTGCAATGTGGCGGACTAAATAAAATCCTCCGAGTACTAATGCAACGCACCCGGCAATAATAACAAGCGTTAAAGAAGCCTTTTGTTCTTTAGTAAACGAAGGCTTAGTCTTACGAATAACAATCCGCTCTCTTGGTTGATTCATGATATCTAACTTCGTAACTATTATACCAAAAAATGAGCACTTATCGCACTCATCTTTTCAACAGTTCGATTAATTGTACCCACTGCTCTACTGAGAGCTCTTGAGCCCTGGCCGTAGGCTTTAGCTTTAAATCAGTTAGGGCTTTTTTGACTAGATCTGATAAGGCTATTCCTGCGTCTGCTAGGTTTCGATGTAATTGCTTTCTACGAGATGAAAATCCGATCTTTGCTAGTGCAATAATCTCCTCGGCATTGTCTGGCGCATCTCGAGGTTCAAGCTTCAAAACAACAGAATCAACCTTTGGCGGTGGCGTGAAACTTCCTGGTTTAACTTTGCATATTCGACTTGGCTGCGTGTAGATTTGAGCTGCGACTGATAAGACCGACATATCGCCCGGCTGAGCAACAATCTTATCACCAACTTCTTTCTGAACCATGACGATGCTCTTGCTTGGCGGATTCTTTGCAGTAAGCATGTTCATGAGGATTGCATTGGCTGCATTGTACGGCAGGTTGCTTACAAAAATCCATGGTTGATCTTCTACGATTTGGGCAATATCGATCTGGGCAGCGTCGGCATGAATAATCTGAGCTTTGGGAAAATTAGTTTCTAAATCGGGGATCAGATCCTGATCGGCCTCGATCAAAACTAACTGATCAACCTCATCCATTAATTCACCGGTCAAAGCCCCTGCTCCAGGTCCAACCTCTACAACGAAATCGCCAGAACTTAAATCAGCTGCTGCAATAATCTTTGCGACAACTGATCGGTCTTTTAAAAAATGCTGGCCATAGGATTTTTTCATAACTCGACTTCAACACTCCCCTGTCGTAGGATTTCAATCTCATCACCATCAATCTTAACGGTTGTTGATGGGGGCAACTCAGGAAGATCGCCGCCGTCGATTATACAATCCGGCTTATCTGGACGATCAGCAAATGCATCCTGAACTTCTTTTATCGAATAAGCTGCATCCTTCCCGGAAACATTAGCGCTTGATGCAACAATAGGCTTGCCAAATCTACGGGCAATCGTTGCACAAAACGGGTGTGATGAAACTCGTACAGCCTGTGTGCCTGAATGGCCACATTGATCTACAATAGGCGAATCTGATCTTATCGGTCCAATAATATTTAGCGGCCCTGGCCAATACTTATCCATGAGTTGACGAGCTTGATCATTGATTTCGATATAATCAGATGCTGAATCCTGGTCCGGAATAATCAACGGCGTTCCCTTTTCATCCGGTCGGCCCTTGATTAGAAAAACTCGAGCAACCGCATCAATATTAGTTGCATCACATCCAATCCCATATGATGTTTCTGTTGGAAATATAATAACCTCGCCTTTTTCTAGGCATTCAACAGCATGATCTATGTCTTGTGATGTGATTTTTAGCATATGTAAAACTTATCCTTCAAATAACACTCTACGCACTGGGCACTTGCATTAAAGTGTGGTTGCGGAAGATTGCGTGGATCCGCCCAGATCAATTCTTCACACTTTTCTGGCTCCATGTTCTTTAATTCTCCCTCAAATTCATCCACTAGCAACCCAACTGCAACATCATGCTTACCCTCTTCCTGATATGTCTGCAAATCATTTGTAAGTGCGATCACTCTTGGATTCTTAATCTTGAGATTTGTCTCCTCTTCAACCTCACGTACAGCACATTCTTCAAATGTCTCGCCAGGATCAAGGCTTCCGCCGGGGATAGAATAATAAGGAGCATGAGCATTCATCCGCTTCTTAAGCAAAATTCTACCCTCATTATTTACAATGATTATTCCAACCCCTATGCTTACCATACCTATATATTCTCACGATACCACGCGATTGTCTCCTTTATACCTTCATCGATACTAACTTGCGGCTCCCAACTTAATAATTCACGTGCTTTGCTGACGTCTAAATAAATATGCTTAAGAGCATCTTGCTGTAGTTCATTGTATTCCGGAGTAACGCCCACACCAACAGCATCGCGAACCTTTTCAAAAACCTCCCGAGTCTCTGTTGGCGCACCTGTACCAAGGTTCAAAAATCCAACAAACTCAGACTCTGCGGCTTTCAGAAGTGCATCAACTACGTCACCAATGTACACATAATCACGTGTGGTTTTTCCATCATTATTAATAATCGCTTGTCCACCCTTTAAGAGTCGCGATGAGAATATCCCTACAACACCTGACTCTGCGCTTGAATCCTGACGAGGCCCATAAATATTCCCAGGACGCACTGAAACGTATGGAATACCAAATGTCTTATAGTAAAACCGGAGGTAATTCTCACCAACAAGCTTTGAAATCCCGTAAGGTGTTAGAGGTTTTGGCTCATGAAGTTCTGAAATAGGTAGATCGTCATGTTTGCCATAAACAGCACATGAAGATGTAAAGATGAACTTGCCCTTACTAGTCTGTCGATTTGCCTCGCAAACATTCAAAAGCCCAATAACATTATCCATGGCATTGCCAATTGGCATCTCGATCGACTCGCGGTCATGTAAGTGTGCAGCCAAGTGAAAGACAACATCAGGTTGATACTTTTCAAAAACCTGCAAAACATCTGAATCTTGGACATTCATCTTAATGTACTTTGCCTTGCGATTCTTACGATTCTTCTGTGGCTTAACCTTATCGATTACAATTACTTTTTTCGAAATACTAACTAGCTGGTCAACTAAGTGTGAACCAATAAACCCTGATCCACCTGTTACAATTATATTTTTGTATTGCTTTGTCATAGTATTCACATTAGTGACCTCCCCCTACCCCCTCCTTCGTAAGGAGGGGGTCTTGATTTCGATCCTCCCCCTTGCGAAGGGGGAGATAGAGGGGGTTATTAATTTGATTGATCTGAAACTTGTTTTCTTAAATATTCTTCGATGAAGTCCTGTAAATCACCATCAAGCACTTTTTCAACGTCTTGAACCTGATGATCGGTGCGGTGGTCTTTTACCATTTTATATGGATGCAGTACATAACTTCGAATCTGGTTACCCCACTCTGGTGACTTGTGACCGCCCTTTAGTTCATCAAGCTTTTCTGCACGCTCCTCTAACATGCATTGGAACAATCTCGACTTTAGTACGCGCATTGCAGTCGCCTTGTTCTGCAGTTGCGACCTTTCGTTCTGGCAAGTTACCACTGTGTTCGTCGGAACGTGAGTGATTCGAACTGCAGAATATGTAGTGTTTACTCCCTGCCCTCCATGACCTGATGCCATAAAAGTGTCTATCCGCAGATCTTTCTCATCTATCTCAATGCCACTCTCAGACAGCTCATCAAGCTCTGGAATAACTTCTACAAGCGCGAAAGCTGTGTGCCTCATCTTCTCTGCATCAAATGGTGAGATACGTACCAATCGGTGAACACCAGCTTCTGATTTAAGGTATCCATATGCATATCGTCCTTTGATCGACAATTCGACGCTCTTGTATCCAGCTTCCTCACCTGGTGATGACTCCAACACATCCACGCTCCAGCCCTGAGCTTCTGCAAATCGCGTGAACATTCTTAGCAACATCCCGGCCCAGTCCATTGCATCTGTTCCTCCTGCACCGGCATGAACTGTAAGAATCGCATTGTTAACATCTTGATTTTCTGAAAGAAGGGTTTGCAACTCAAGTTTATCAAATCGCTTTTGAAGATCATTAGTAGTTGACATGACTTCTTCCTGCACCTGCTCATTCTCTTCCTGCTCAGCGAGAGCCAACATCTCAATCGCATCCTCAACATCTTTAATCAAATTCTGCCAAATCTCGACTTGATCCTTACGCTCAGCCACCTCTTGTGATACTTCTTTTGCCCTATCTTGATCAGACCAAAAGTCAGCAGCGCCCATCTGAATCTCAAACTCATGCACGCGCTCTTGAGATGAGTCCAGATCCAACATCACCCAAGCATCTTGGGCCTTTTTCTGTAATTCTTTCAGTTGTTTATCAAGTGCTGACATGATTAGAAACCTCCCCTATCCCCTCCTTCGTAAGGAGGGGTCGAACCTACTCGCCCCTCCCCCTTACGAAGGGGGAGTAGGAGGGGGTTCTTATAATTCAAATACAGGGCTATCATGCCCTGTATTTTTGATAAAATCAAGCTCAGATCTTTAACTTCTTTGCATAGTCTCCCAATACTGGCATCTCCCACATTTCACCCTCAAGAGCCTTCAAGATTCCGACAATTGATGCAACAACCACTGCAAGGTACAAAACCATCATCACGAACCACCCTAGAATCGGAATAAAGATCAAAATGTTGGACACGACCATCAAAATTACTTCAACAATGAACAGCACCAAGCCTTGTTTTGCATGGAATTGCGCGTACTTAGAATCCTTTGCCATTAATAGCGGAATAAAGCAAAGAATGAATACATAACCAATGGCTGCAAGCGCCTTATTATCGTTGACATCCTTTTTATCAACGGCTGGTTTTTTTGTTTCTGACATAAATAATAAGTTTAGTTTTTACAAACTTATTATAGCGCAGGTAGTAGCAAGTAGCTAGTAGGTAGTAGATGCAAAAGAACCGATCTTACGATCGGTTCTTTATTTGGGTTCTGTGCCACAACCCGCCTTCGCATAAAGCTTCGGCGGGTGATCCGGCTACGCCGGATCACATCATCCCCATTCCACCTGGCATTCCTCCAGGTGCAGCCGCAGCAGGCTCCTCACTAGGAATCTCTGTGATGGCTGCTTCTGCAGTTAGCACCATCACTGCTACTGAAGTTGCATTCTCAACGGCAGATCGAGTTACCATAGCGGGATCAATGATTCCAGCCATGATCATGTCTGGCTCATACACATCTTTGAGTGCATTGTAACCAGAAGCTCCGGTTTCGTGTTTAACTTTCTCAACTACCACATCTCCCTTTGCTCCTGCATTCTGAGCTATTTGATATAACGGCTTCTCGATCGCCATCTCAATAACCTCAACTCCAAGTGACTCATCCTTGTTTGTTCGTTCAATATCTACTCGAAGCTGTGCAAGCGCCTGCTTAACACGCATAAGTGCAACTCCTCCACCTGCAACAATACCTTCTACAACCGCTGCCTTGGTTGCATTCACTGCGTCTTCTATCCGATCCTTCTTCTCCTTCATCTCAGTCTCGCTGGCAGCTCCAACTTTGATAACTGCAACTCCGCCAGCCAGCTTTGCAACTCGCTCCTGCATCTTGTCTTTATCAAAATCTGAAGTGGTCTGACCGATTTGTACTTTAATTTGATTAACACGATCAGCAATCTTACCCTGCTCACCTGCCCCATCCACGATCGTAGTGGTATCTTTTGTTGAAATAACTCGTCGTGCCTTTCCAAGATGACTTAGGTCAATGTTCTCAAGCTTAAGGCCTATCTCTTCTGAAACAACAGTAGCACCTGTAAGTATCGCGATATCCTCAAGCATTGCTTTCTTTCGATCACCAAACGCTGGAGACTTAACAACAAGTGCGTTGAATGCTCCACGCATCTTATTAACTACCAAAGTAGTAAGAGCCTCGCCGTCTAGATCTTCTGCAATAATCACAAGATCTTTCTTTCCAGTTCCTGCAATGGCCTCAAGTAATGGCAAAAGAGCCTGGACTGAGCTTACTTTCTGATCAGTGATCAAAATCGGTACGTCCTCATACTCAGCCTTCATAGTTTCAGGATTGGTCACCATGTACGGCGAAAGATATCCTTTATCAAACTGCATTCCATCAACTGTCTCAACTTCAACTCCAAATGACTGACCTTCCTCAACTGTTATAACACCATTCTCAGTTACCTTTGCCATCGCCTCAGCAATAACTGATCCTATCTCTGGATCATTGGCAGAGATCGATGCAACTTGCTTGATCATCTCGCCGGCAACAGGCTGAGAAAGATTCTTAATCTCTTGAACAACTTTCTGTGTTGCCTTTTCCATTCCACGTCGCAGTGATTGTGGATCGACACCAGCAGTTACAAGCTTCATACCTTCATCAACCATAGCTTGCGCTAACACGGTCGCAGTTGTAGTTCCATCTCCTGCAACGTCATTGGTTTTACTTGCAACTTCTTTTACAAGTTCTGCTCCCATGTTTTCAAGCTTATCTTCAAGCTCAACTTCACGCGCAACTGTAACTCCGTCTTTTGTAACCTGCGGCCCTCCATATCCACGTTCGATAATCACATTTCGACCCTTGGGTCCGAGCGTTACCTTTACTGCATCTGCGAGAATATCAACTCCAGCCTTGAGCTTCTTCCGCGCATCTTCATTAAATAAAATTTCTTTTGGCATATTTATTCCACAATCGCGATGACATCATCGCTTTTAATTATCAAATACTTTTCTCCTTCTATCTCTACCTCATCAGGCGACCACTTTTTGAACATGACCTTTTGGCCAACCTGAACTTCGACTGGTTGACGCTGACCATTGTCAAGCATCTTACCTGGACCAACAGCAAGTACCTCTGCCTGCTCTGGCTTTTCTTTTTCTGTAGTGTCAGGAATGATTATCCCTGATGAAGTGATTGTCTCATTATCAATCGGCTTCAAAACAATGTGATCTGAAACTGGTTTTAGATTCATAATATATGTTATTTACAGACCCAATCTTAGATAATTAGCAGTCTTATGTCAAGAATGCCAACAAAACAAAAAACCACGCTGTCCTCGAGGGAACAACGCGGAGGGGGACGGGTCCAGCCATTATCAAAATCATTCGTCTATTAAATCGAATGATTTATAAAATGCCTGGATACCGATGATCTAGTCTACTGGGATCCACCCACCTGGACAGCCCTTAAGGCGCCAGCGATCATAGTGGTTGGAACAGTACCCACTTGCGTAGTGGGGTTGCTCACAGACGGTGCCGCAGCACTCGTTCTGGCCACGCTTGCCATGCTTGGGCTTCCTGCTGTGTTCCACAAAGCCGGGCTCTCCTCTTCGTGGCGGACGCACCCACCCTTCTGGTCGACCAGCACGAGTCCATCCTTGGTAGCAGTTGCGGCAGTAGCCCTTGCAGTACACCCTACCATCACAGCCCTTGCTCTTGCAGGGCTTGGGCTTGGGAAGGTTCTTCCACCCCTCAGGGTGAGCATTGGAATGCTGGAACCAAGGCACAGGCCTGCCAACTCTCCTCCATGCACGTACGTGGTCTTTGCAGTAGCCGCTCGCTTCGTGTGGGTACTCACACCCTGGGATACTGCATGTGTTGGGCCTTACCTTTGGCCGATCTGGCTTCCAGTCACCGGGCATGCCAAGCCGGTACCATGCCTGGTAGTGTGCTCCGCAGTACCCAGCACACATGTGACCATCATTTTTGGTCTTTTTGCACCAAGATACCTTACAGGTCTCCTTTCTTTGTGGCATGACTCCTCCTGAGTCATAAGGTCGAACTCGGAATTGAGATTCGACGACTAATTAGACCACAAATATACCTAATTGTCAATACAAAACATCGTGCTTAGTGTGTTAATCAAGAAAACACAAACCGCGCCAAATGAGGGCGCGGATCATGCAAATTATCTCCTTTGTTATGACAGTATTCTAACCGTGCCGTGATGAGCACGAACTTCAACTAAATCACCACTCTTGATCAATTCCGTTGCACGCTGTGTCCCTATAATGCATGGCTTTCCAAGCTCACGGGAAACAATTGCGGCATGACATGTAATTCCTCCCTCATTTGTGACAATCGCCGCTGCTTTTTTCATAATTGGAACAAACTCTGGTCGCGTCATACCAGTGACAAGAATTTCGCCTTCATTAAATGAACCAAACTCATCTTCCTTCAATACAACTCGGGCAATTCCTTTTGCGTATCCCTGTGACGCCACTGAGCCTGACAAAATCTTTTCATTCTCTCTTGAAGATTCCATGGCACCCTCAAGCTGCGAGCGTAGAGATCGGGCTTCATCTCCAAAGATCAATCTATTTTCCCTACCTTTTATACAAAGCATCATGGATCCATCCTTACGCTCCTTTAGGGTCTTGGAATCAATCAAACCATTAAGCACGCTTTCAATCTCTGTATGTGTGAGGTACTTAAGTAAATCCTTCTGAATACCCGTCTTAGCTTCAATAGACCTCAAGCAAAATCTGTTAGGTGAATTGACATTAGATTTATCTGTTTTCGATATTCACGTAAATAGGTCAACCTAGCAAAAAACTCTAAAGGATTAGTCTTTAATCCATGATCCTGCAAAACTCTTCGAATCGCGATTCTTTTTTTGTCGGCATATTGTTCATATTCTTTTATCTTCTCTTCGATCTTTGATTTTTTGTTTTGATACTTTTTGGCAATTTCTAATACGTCTTGCAGTGACAAAAACTTAACAACAGCATAGTTTGAATGAACATAGGCATACTTGTGTAGCAGTTCAAGAAGCAGTGCGCTATCCTTCAACATCTTTTCGATTCTTGCAGTCGCTAGCGCTTCGTTGTCTTGGAACGTATTACGCAAAAGGCGAAGCGCCTCAAATTCCATCTCATATGAATATGGCAACTCCAAAGGTGTTGTAAGGATCGAAACCTCTTCCAAAGATAGATTATGCTTTTCTTGTTCACTCTCAATGATCTCCCTGTCAATTCCCGCGTCAAAACTGTCTACAAAAATACTGTAACGCCAACACTCTTGTACGTCTCTCCAAACGTTTTTATAAAAGTGCAAGATCTGTTGGCTGCTTTCTATTAATTGCTCATGATCCTGATTTGTATTTAAGTATAGCTGCTCCAGCTTCACTGCTGCAGAATCAAAGTTTAATAAAAGTGAGTTTAGAACTGGTTCAGTCTTGTTATATTCATACAATCCTCTCGCTAATTGATTCATTTTTGGTCGATCAAAGTACCAATATCCCTGGCCATCTTCGATATGTACATAAACCGAGTGATATCCCATCCGTTTATTCTTACCAATAGTAAAATCGTATACACCACATGCAACTGCTGGTGAATCCATAGTCAGTGGCACACCTTCACCCTCTTGTCGATACACATCCTCGAACCTCCACTCATTTTTAGCTTGGTAGGAAATAAGATCACTTACATTCCATCCATATTTACTGCATAGTTTTTCAAGTGTATGAAACTTAATACCTGTAACATCGTTTTTCATAAGCGCCGTGATTGTATTGCGATTAATATCTGTTTCACGTGCGATATCTAAAACGCTCTTGCTTAGCTCTGAAAGTTTTTGCTGGAAATTGAGATGAATCATATGATAATTTTTAGTGCAATTAGATCAATAATAAATGCAAAATACATGATTGTCAAGAATTATGCCTAGTCTACTAGGCATGATAAAACTCAAAAAGCAAAGCCACGCCGGAGCGCGGCGCGGACGTGGATGGACGAAGACGATAGTTATGGCAACTTGATCTCCCCAGAGATGATCCCAAAGATTAGGGGCAAGGCCGTAATGAACACAATTAGAAGGCACAGGAACCAAGGACTCCTCTGCGGTGGCAGCTGATAGCACATAGCTACTCCCCAGCACTCCGTACATCATCGACGTCTACGTCATTTGACATGTAACCAGCGATGCAGACACCCGCAATCGCCAGTACGATCAGGCCTATCACCAACAACTCCTTGAGGCACCCCATGCACCCCAACTTTTCACTAGCCATTTCCTACCTCCTTTTGTAACGGGGATACTTTACATCAATTACGAAATTCGTTCCTGGCTCCAATTCCTACCCCTTTCGGCTGCAAAATCCGCTGATCTCATCGATATAGCTACGGCTATACCTCTTCAATCATCGAATTTTTCGCTCGAAATGGGAAAAATTGTACCTAGAAAATAATTTCGTAATTGATGTAATTTGAGATTAGCAGGAAGATCGAAAAATTACAAACGGCTGCCGATCGGCAGCCGAATTGATCTTTGCATTATGATCCACGATATCTTCCCAGCCCTTCACGATGTGGTAACTCTTTTCTTACTGTCGACCATACCGCCATTCTATTCACCTCTTGTCTTTGTTTTGCAATCCGTCCTTTTAACTCTCTACGTTTGAATATGTTCCACCTGCTAGTTGCTTTATATTCTTCTTCAAGTCCTGTAAGCACACTCCTTGCATCGGATTCTTCTCCCTGATCTATGGCACGGTCAAATCTAGCACGTGTCTTTTGTGCCTGCAACTCCCTAAATTTTTCGTGTAATGCATTCTTACGTGCACGGTCTTTCCATGGTAACTTGCTTAACCCAGCAAGAACTTCCTGAGTCACACGAATCTCTTTTTCAAGTGCAAACTTTCGCTCACTGACTTCTCTTTGCTGTGCAGCAGACTCTTTAGCACGATCAATCGTTCCCTCAACACGAACCGCTCTATCTATCCCTCTATCGATCTTCTCTTGTAGAAAATCACGCTCAACCTCACCAGTCGCACCCCCAAGTGTCTTTTCTGCTTCACGAGCCGCCCAAATCTGTTGCGCTTCATCTTCCATCTTCTGTTCTTTAGCAACAGCTTCGGCAGCTGAACGATCAAGCTCTTGATCATAAATCGGCTCTCCAACTACATCTGTCTGTTTAGCCGTGCTTTCTGGTTGAGGCCTTTCTGCTTCTTTTGGTCTCCCCCATTTGAATGGCGGCAACTTGCCCTCGGGTTGTGATTTTCTTATGTCTAGATTCATATGTATTTATCCTATACGTATTGATTGGCAATATCCACATCATCTGTTAATTATTCAATGCGTGCTGTCAGGGCCATTACATATACAACCAATGCAAGTCCTGCCCACTGCGTCCAAAGATAATGGTCAAGCCCGGCTATAACCAAAAGCGAGCAACCCATCATTAGAGCAACAACTGGGGCTTTTGCTGGCAACCTTTTGAAGTTCAACTTATCCATGGATGTGATCCATAGACCGATAAGCACAAACCCCAGAAGTCCAAGCTCTCCCAAGATCAACATTGGCGTATTGTGAACTGGTTGGTACTGCCACCATTCTCTAGTTTGATCAAATTGTTCAACTGCGTATGTGTAATTACCCAATCCTACACCTAGCACGATCGAATTGGAGACAACCCGAGGCCACTCTTGGTATTGATCAGCACGTTCTGTGATTGAACTTTGGTTAGCTCCGATTGAGTTGAGTGTCAACACGCCAACGATTGATCCGACGATCACAAGAATCGAAAACAAGCCGGCCAGCCAGGATAGTGTTTTGTCATTCTGAGGCCATAGGCCGAAGAATCTACTCGAGTGGATCCTTCGCTTACGCTCAGGATGACAGAAGAGCAAAACTAAAACACCGCAGACTAATCCAACAATCAAAGCAATCCATGCAGACTGTGAGTAGGTGAGGATTAGTCCGATCAGGAGCACTATGATCGAGATCCACCATGAGATACTACGAGAGCTACTGGCAACCCCCTCTACCTCCCCCTTGGGAAGGGGGAGAAATAATAAACTCAACAACCCAACAGCCAAATAACCCCCAAAAATGTTTGGGTGGCCAAATGTTCCGTAGGCTCGAAGTATGCGCGTGCCGTCTTCAAGAATCAATACTGAATCGCCCAGAGTCTGCGCATCGCGCACTGCAAGGCCCAACCAAGTTGATGCGATCGAACTACCTACGATTACCTGCCACAACCCTAATCCAATCGGAATCAATAGGCCTGCGATTAATCCGATCGAAACCCATCGTAAGTTCGTTCTTGAATCTAGTAACAGTAAAAACAGCATCATGGCAACCAGAACATGAACAAACTGTCCAAAGGCTACCTCACCATTTATCGCCCAAAACATTGAGATGAGTGCCAAACATAAAATCAAAAAAGAAAACCCAACGGCTTTCTGATAGATCCTACAAATTTTAAGTCGTCCGTATAGTATCAATGCTAGTACCACTAAAACCTCTACGGCGTACAGGCTGATCACACCGAATTCAAAGGTCTCACCTGCAATCAAATGCTGATCAAAGATATATCGTGTCTGCCAAGGCAGCAAAAAAAATATTACAGGAACGATAAAGGGTAAAACTTTGGATCTAATGTTCATAATTCAATCGAGCAACCTCCCCTATCCCCTCCTTCGTAAGGAGGGGGTGAGATTTCGAATTAGTCCCTCCCCCTTACGAAGGGGGAGCTAGAGGGGGTTAAACACACTTTCTTTCAAATGCCTCGGCTATTTCGCGTCGGCGGTCAGTTGTATGAAACTTAAGCATCTTATCATTCATTACAACACACGTTCCTTGGTTGCATAGTGCCTTAAGTCGATAGGGCATCTTAAAAAGCTGCAATGATCGCATCAGCCTCTCGGGAAACAAACATGGTAAGAGCGGGATCTTTGTACCGCACCGCATTCGATAAGCTCTTCGTGGTCGGTGTGCATTTGGCAAACATTTATCTACCCACGAGTTTTCTGTAAAGAACTTGTCCCACAACTCTTTGTTACCATAAACTGGAGTAAGGTTCTTTATCCAAAATGCTAAGTATGGATCGTTGTCATCGATCTTAAGTTCAGAGAGATCCATGGAATCTTCTGAGACAAAGAAGCTAATGTCTATTGGGTCTTTCTTTGTCTCACCAGGCCGCTGACGCATTAACATCAATGGAGTTACTGACCACATCCTTGCAGTCCATACACGACCACTTTTCGTAATGATAAATAAATCAATATCACTCTTCTCTCTTGTAAAATGATATGCAAGTGAGTTGCAGATTGCCACTCCTCTTACAGACGGCAGTCTTGAGATGTACTGCACAACCTTACAAGCTTTCTTTTGCTTTTTCACAGCATCTAAAAACCTACGCTTGCGAGCTGCAACTTGCTGCTCAACCTCCATGTCAGTACCTAAAGCATACATTCCTTCACAATGACCGATTCGATGACCTAGCCAATCTGATGACTTAAGACACTTATCGATCTCGCCATATTGATAAACACGTTCTGGACGATATTGCCACTTATATATCTCAAAAGTAGTGAGCGGATATTGGTTATACGCAAAGTATGCCAAGGTATTATGAATGTCTTTTTCGATCGCTCTTGGAGGCATAGCTTTTCTTAACTACATCTTGCAACACAATGCCTCCTTGACGCAAGAGGTGGGTGAGTCCAAATCCAATAAATGCAAAATCACGCAACCTTATAACTAACGCGAATGCAATAGCTGAGAGCGGCACTCCAAGAAGTAAAAATACGCTTGCAAATCCTCCTTCAAACACTCCCAACCCTGCTGGCACTGGAAGTAAGAGTGCAATTCCTGGAAGAGTACTGATCAAAAACGCTTGCGCAAAGTTCAACTGCACATCAAAGAAATGCGCTAGATAGAAAACTTCGACTACGCGGAATGAAATCACTGTTACAGCTAGAAATGCGATCAGAAGTAAAAATGATTTCTTTGCATGCAAGAAAACGCCCATAACTCCCTCAGTATCCTTGATCCACCTCTCAACTTTCTTCATGGACTTGATTCGATCTAATCGAAGGGTATGAAAAAGCTTACTAAACCATCCATCTCCCCTTGCAACTCCAAATAAAAAGCCCGCTAGGACAACGAGCATTGCAAAAAGTCCAATACCGATTGCGATCATCGTATTGCCAGAACCAAGGCCAGTTATTATTGCAAGCACTACACCAGCGACAATAAATGCGATGTAAGCCATGAGCTCAATAGTTATGTCGAGCATTACAGCACTTGTTGCCTTCTTACTACTAATGCCATCACTCATGAGCATTCCGATGCGAATTGGCTCGCCACCAACTTGTGCAGCAGGTGTTAGGTAGCTTGCTGCAAAACCAGCCATGCGATGTCTGTACATTCTCCAAAGTGAAAGTCTCCGACGCTTCTCAACCTGATGATTCAGTATCAACTGCCAGCGCCAACTATAAAGACCAAAGTTAATAGCGGATATAGCCACAAATCCCAGGAACGGCAAAAGCCCGAAGTTTATTAACGTTTGGATGATCTCGCTCCACCCTTCTCGATAAATCAGATAGCCCAAAATACCCAATCCGATAATCAGAGCGCTAACAAATATGATTCCACGTAGTGTTTTTGATTGCATGAAAGTATTATATCAGGAACAAACACTTCAGTTACGCACAACTACTATTGACCCGTGTATCGAAAGCTGCTGTAATAGGAGTAACGCGAGTGGGGTCTTCACGGACAACCCCCTTCTCGGTGGCGAACACAAACTCCCTTTTGAGGAGTTTTTGTTTTATTACCCTGGATCGATGGGTCTGTGGGGGTAATCGGTAACCCCGCTCGTGTTGCCACCGAGAAATGCCAGTTCGAGTCTGGTCAGATCCACCAGCCGTCGCTCTTTCAGAGCTATGGCTGGCACAGCCACAATGCTCCAGGACCAACAACACCCGGCTTGTGCCGGGTGTTGAGTTTTAATCTGTGAACTATGTAATGCAAACTATGCACTACTTCTTAACCTCAGCCTTCTTCCCTTCCTCTTCCTTCGGCTTTTTCAAAAAGATCGAATAAAGCACAATCGTCAAAAATGTAGTTGATAACCAATAGAGCATCACACCACCTGGCAATGATGTTACTCCAATCATCAACGTAATAGCTGGCATGAAGTAGAGCATCATTTTACTCATGTTGGCCATCATGTTCTCATCCATAGCCCCTGCACTTCCCTTAACTTCCTTCACTGGCTTTTGTGCCATTGTCCGTTTTACCTGGAAGTACTGTGCTATTGCTGCTAATACTGCTAAAGGAATAGAAATCTGTGCCAGATCAACAATGCCCAAGAACATAGAATCAATCACATCTGGTGCTGATACAAAGCTATAAAGCATATCTGCTTTCACCTCTGTGATTCCATCACGCAACACACGGAATAGTGCAAAAAAGATTGGCAGCTGGATCAATAGCGGCAGACAAGATGAAAACGGATTTACATTATTATCTTTATAAACCGCCATCAACTCCTGAGCCATCTTCTCCTTGTCGTCTTTGTATTCCTCACGAATCTTTGCAATCTTTGGCTGCAACTCCTGCATTGAACGTTGACTCTTTAGCGACTTGAAGGTAAACGGGAACAGGATTCCTTTAATCAACATTGTCACTAAAATAATCGCCAAACCAATGCCTGCTGCAGGATACAGGTTGTAGAAAAACACCAAAAGGTTGTATAGCGGCTCGTAAAAGACAGTGTAGAAGATTTCCATGAAAGATTCCATAAGCCTTAATCGTTATCTTCTAGAACTTTCTCCTCCTCTTCTTCTGCGTCCTCATCCTCGTCCTCTGCTATCTCTTCAGTAGAAGGCTCCTCCTTCTCCTCAGCTTCTTCATCTTCCTCAACCTTCTCTAACTCCTCTTCTATCTCCTCAACTTCCTCGTGGATCTCAATATCTTCTTGAGCCTCTTCTGCAGTCTCAACCTCAACTTCCTCAGGTTTCTCTGTCTCTTCCTCATCTTTAGCCTCACCATCCTCACGAACACTGATCTTCCAACCAGTTAGCTCCGACGCCAGACGAACATTCTGACCTCCACGTCCGATTGCAAGAGATAGTTGATCATTGTCTACAATAATTGCAGCTTCATTATCTTCTTCATTAAGCTCAACGCGTGAAATCTTTGCTGGAGAAAGTGCATTCTCAATAAACTGTTCAACATCCTCTGACCACTCAACAACATCGATCTTCTCTCCTCCAATCTCTGTGATAATAGTCTGGATTCGAACCCCACGCTGACCAATACATGCTCCGATCGGATCAATTGACTCATCATCAGTGTAAACCGCGATCTTGGTTCGAGCTCCAGCCTCACGTGCAATTGCCTTAATTTCAACAACCTCATCCGCGATCTCTGGAATCTCCAAATCAAATAGCGCTCTGACAAGTTCAACGCTTGAGCGTGAAAGAAGAATCTGTGGACCTCGTGTTCCCAAGCTAACCTCGCGAACAAATACTTTAATTCTCTGACCTGACTCATAACGTTCTGATCGAACTTGATCTTGTGGCAAGATCACCCCTGCAGTCTTTCCAATATCGACCAACACAACACGGCCTTCGCGGCGCTGCACAGTTCCGATGAGTACTTCACCTTCATGCTCCTTATATTCGTTGTAAATAATCTCGCGCTCAGCTTCACGAAGCTTTTGGGTAATAACTTGTTTTGCGGTCATTGCAGCCATTCGCCCAAACTCTCCTGGAATCGGTAAGTCGAGCTTTAACTCATCACCAATCTTTGAACCCATTTTCAAAATCTGTGCATCAGAGACCATGATCTCAGTCTTTGGATTAAAAGTTGGGCCATCTTCTTCATCGCCAATGGTCTCCTCTTCATCCTCATCACGTCGCTTTGGCTTTGCATCCTCTGGCGCTGCCTCCATTGCTTCGCGCTCCGCAGCTTTTTCAGCCTGACGCTCAGCCATGGCCTCGAGCTCTTCAGGAGAGATGTCCTCTACAACCATCTTGATATCAAAAGCTTCGATCTTTCCGTCAGAAGGATCAAAGTTCACATGAATGTTCTGCTGCCGATTTCCGTAATCCTTACGGTAAGCCGCAGCCATTGCTGTCTCGATTGTTTCGAGTACAGATTCGTATGAAAGGCCTTTTTCCTCACACACGTAGCGTATTGCTTGTTCTATTTCTGATGCCATAATTAGTTTATTTATTTCTATACAAAATGTTCAGATTTGGATGCAGTGCAAGGAGAAACCGAGCAAGTCGCGAAGCGTACTAATACGTACGGTGAGCGAATAGCGCAGGTTTCGACACAGCAATGCGCCCAATATGGACATTTTGCCTTGAAAAAATGCCCGGCCGTCAGGCCGAACATTCATCCAGTAATCAGAGGATAGCATAGTGGGGACAAACATGCAATTATTAACGAGGCCCCTTGCTTTCTTGCAGATTTTACATAAAAATAAGAATGTTGACTAAAAGCCTAAACGTACCCTTCACAATGCAAGGAAAAAAATCGATGCCCCAAAGAACAGCCAATGACATGCTGCGCGCCATCAGGACTCACTTGGAAAATGGCCGGCTCAGAACAGCCTACAACGTCATGATTCGCGCCTTCAAGGCCTTCTTCACTACGGATCGAGAAACCGTAGAACAGTGCGTTGACCTGGTCTTCATCGCCCACCTGCGTGCTGGGCTGGTCTCACCAACATCTAACGACGAACGTGCTTGGGAAAACACCATCCTGCGAATCCGACTCCACTATGGAAGAGTCAGAGGGGGAAGGATCCCTCACGTATCTGCATACAACGATAGCCTACCTCGAATGGAGGTCTGGGGTCAGTATGTCGACATCGGCGACAAACCAGAAAGAGACCGCCTATTCTACATAAACCATTGGGCTTCCAATCACCACCCTAGCTTCCATGTACCTAGCTACACAGGATGGACTCCAGTCGCACCGCCGGGCAACAAGTTGCGCCTACTTATCAGGCACTACCACATGCACGATAAGTACAAAAAGCTGCTTGCCTTTTGCCAGAGACATGGTCTGCCAATGCCTATTGACTAGCCGTGTCACTCGTAGTACCACATCGCCCGCACCTCGCGCGGGCGATTCTGCTTTCCTAAAAAGCACAAGACCCTGCGCTACAAGAGCACAGGGCACTGCCCGCCGAAGGGCGGGTCGAGAAACGGTGGCCGATGGGAGACCGACTAGTCGGTCGGCTCGGCCGGGCAGTTGCTGAAGGCCTCGGGCCAGGGGACGCCGTCTGAGAGCCAGCTCGTGTGGCGGCTGTCACCACGCATGCGCAGCTGAGCGGTGCAGCGACTTGCGAGGATCAAGACCCCGGGATCCTGAAGCATCTTGATGGCATCCTCCGCCTCGCAGATCTCGCCCTCGATGCGCCAGATCTCGCTGCTGGCGTCTCGGTAGAACTCACCTGCTCGGCCGGCATCCATGGCAGCGACATCCATCTCGGCCGTTGCCTGCATCAGCTGCTCCTGTGTCTCGCTCACTTCCTGCTGCCATCGAGGCGAGTCACGCATCCCCGCAGCGGCAAGCGCGGTCTTGTCCACCTCGTGCTGCCTGAGGGTTCTCGCACGGGACTCGTGCGCGATCCTGTAGAGACGGCGGGCCAGGTCACAGTCCATGCCGTGCACGATCTGCGCTGCCCTGACGGTGGCGAGCTCGGTCTCGAGCTGCTGCTTCTGCTGCTGCAGCGTCTGCAGCATCTCGCTGGGGACTTCGTTGTCCTGCCCGAAGGCGACGGAGGTGGTGAGGAAGAGGGCAAGTGAGAGAATCCAGCGCATTTGTTTACCTTTCACCCATGATTGGGACGCTGGTTTGTGGTCCGGGTGGACACCCTACACTATACCAAAAGGGACCTTTTGTCAAGGTTAAACCTCAACAACAGGTACTATTATGATTATTGGGTCCTTACCTTTACGGTACTCAATCGCAATGACTTCAATGCGATACGGAGCACTCTGGAGTTGATATTTTGATAAGTACATCTCAGCAGTTGTCTGAATCTTTCTAAGCTTATCGCGTGTTACTGACTCCTCAGGGTAGCCAAAGTCGATCGACTTTCGGGCTTTGACTTCGATAAACACGATCTCCTCACCATCGCGTGCGATCAGGTCAATCTCCCCTCCCCGAGTGCGATACTGGCGCTTCAAAATCTTGTAACCTTTTGAAATCAAAAAACGCGCCGCCAGTTTTTCAGCCTTATTGCCAAACTGACGCCGCGCGTCCATATTTATTTCTTACTCCTCTTTTTTGGGATGTACTTGTTTGTCTCCTTCTTTGCAACCCCCTGCTCCTTAAGCTCAGGAATCTTCACCTTCACATACCATACGATCCATACAACCCAAGCGATCAAGCCGATCAACCAAACCAGGAACCAGAACCGTGCGCCAAAGAAGTAGATCTGTTCATAGGCAAAGAAAAACCACAGCAATCCAAGAACGCCCATTGTCATGAACATCTTGCCTACATACTTATACGCTTTAACCATAAAGCGATCATCCTTTTTGTTCTTTGCCATAATTCGGCTTACAGAGCCAAGAACTATTAACAAAGCAAATAAAAAGAAGAATCCGCGTTCGTATGTGGTACTCAATCCAGTTGAGCTTAGGTTGAACCAGAAACTTAGAGAAAATATTTGTGAAAAATCCATAGTGACGAAATATTACTAACTCAGTTGCTGCGCGTCAAGCCAGCCTGAATACTAGCCCCCAGTGAGTTTCATTAACTTGAACATCGCGATCCTTGACAATGCCCTCTTTTAAAAATCGAGCTTCGACCTCCATTGCCTCTTTACGCTGGTCCTTTGGAGGTGCTGCTGGGTTATCTGCACGTCTACTCCAGTCGATGACAAGAATCTTTCCTTCAGGCTTTAGAACTCTCTTTATTTCACGGGCCAAAACTCCAATATCCTTAACACACCACACGTTGTTAACTACTAATACCCAGTCGAGTGATTGGTCTTTGATCTTTACTCCGCCCTCGCGTTCAAAATCACCCCACACAGTGTGAAGATTAAGAATCCCAAATAACTTTCTACGACCGTCAATCATCGCTAATACATCCTTCACAAGATCAACTGCAAATACAGTACCTTCATCGCCAACCATTTGTGATGCCGGGAATACAAAATGTCCGGTTCGGCCAGCACCAAAATCCGCGAGTTTGTCTCCAGTGCGGAGTCCAATCTCATTCAAGATCCTTTTTGAATCTAGCAATGCGCTGCCAATGCTCATAATATTATCCAAATAGACCACCGACCAACCAAGTCATGAAGTTGTCCCAAAGGTTAGTTACTACAATAAACCCAATAACCATGATCGCCATTCCCATTAGTTTATAAAACACACGCGTTCCGCCTCCGCCCAAGTGGGTCTCGGCCCAAGGTACACGTCCCAAGATTCGTAGGTACCACTCTGTCTTCCATGCCATTGAAAGTCCAAGTGCTGTGATTGCTAACCCAATCAGTGTTCTTATTATAAATGCTGCCATATGATCATTAGTATAGCAAAAGTATGCAGTATGCAGTAGGCGGCAGGCTTACAAATAACAAATTTCTTTCTGCAAGGTTCAACCTTGAGCAAAAAACAACGCTATAATTGACACAGACCACGTTCTATGCTAATCTCCTCAGTCGCCCATCTGTATAACCCGGACCCATGGAGGGCCTATGCTGCGACACTTGTCCTTTCTCCTTCTTCTCGCCATCATTCCCTCAGGCCAGGCAGCTCAGGCCAGGCATGGTTACCCGATCGCGCAGAACTCGGCCAAACCCGACGACTACAGGTCCTGCGTGGTCGAGCCCATATACATCACCCCACCCCCTGAACTCGGGCTCGGGCCCATGCCCGACAGCGTGACATTCCATGTCGAGAAAAGCTGGGAAGTGGTTTCATCAAGTGACATCTACGATGATGACGGCCGAACTGCAATGATGATCATGGTCTGCGAACGTCGGTAGTGTCACACCAACTCTCGCACCCTTCCACACCCCACTTCGGTGGGGCTGCGCCCTACACCGACTGGTGTGGGGTGTTCTTGCTTTTTACTAAATATCGTTTACATATTAACTCGATTTGTGCTACTTTCTATCTAGTCATTTAAAAATGAAGGGATTAGAGATGTCTCAAGGATCTTCACCAGGAGACTGGTTTCAACGATATGTAGTCGACTGGAGTACCGACCCAGATCATGAAGTAGCAGAAAAAGCACTAGACACTGTCCCAGGTGCCTTCGTTTTTGTAAAACTCATCCCAGGGGGTGTTTCCAAGACGTTCCCACGGAACAGTAGCCTGGTTACACACTTCCGCTTTGGAGCCCAATACTCAGGTAAAGCGATTCAGATGCTCAAACGTCAGGGCCACAAATACCTTGTTGTCCTGACTAGTGACAAAGAGACTATCAGAATTCTCAAGCCTCATGCGATGGCAATCCATGTCTTCACAGGATGCTCACTAGGATGCCACCCGAGTGTTAGTGATGGTACCTATACCTTCGTGATCCTCAAATAGGAAACTGCATCCATCCTAGACCACCCTTCATACCGTGCCCCGCTCCCGCGGGGTGCTTTTGCTTTTTGGAAACAAAAACTTCCGAGTAAGCCTCGGGAGTTTTTGGTGCGAACGAGAGGACTCGAACCTCCAAGCCCTTGCGGGCACTAGCCCCTCAAGCTAGCGTGTATACCAATTCCACCACGTTCGCATCTTTGGAAGAATGTCCACATTTAGCGCATTACTACGTCACGATCTCCGCCCTTTTCTCACCGTACGTTTTAGTACGCTTCAAAAAGTGCTCGATCGTTCCTTGTACTGCATCTAAATCTGAATATTCTTCTGTTGCGGTTTCAGCGCCAGCAATATACCCAATACCCGACCCCTTGTCAATCATGAGAATATGTGTTATTCTTTTCTCGCAATTAATGAATATGGGTGATTAGCTCAGCTGGCTAGAGCATCTCGTTTACACCGAGAGGGTCGGGGGTTCGAGTCCCTCATCACCCACCAAAAAACCACCAGGCAATTCTGGTGGTTTTTTTGTTTTTCGATTTTAGATTAACGGCAACCCCCTCCGGACTTCGCTCCTGTCGGAGCTTCGACCGGCAGGCTATCTCCCCCTTGCCTGCCTGCCGGTAGGCAGGGGAAGTGGGAGAACCGAAATTAAAACTTCCTTCCCTTTCCCGTAATCACCCTCAAGGCTTTTGGAATTATTTTAAAACTAAGTTTATCGCTTTCAAACTCTTCACCATCGGCCACGCACTTCACCGAGCTACTTAACGAAACTTGAAGCTTCTGCGCTGGAACGATCGAGGTATTCCACTTATTCTTTTTGAAAAGCCCTTTGGCTGGGGTTCGGAGTACACATTCGAGTTTGCCGTCAACGGGATTTGCTGCACGAACATCTTCACACTCAAGTGCTAAGTTACGGACTTCTACTCCACACTTTCGAAAAGCATTCATCTTATAGCCCTTATCAACCACTACTTCGACTTGGGAAACTTGTGGGACATGCACAGTATGTAAGAATCGACGTGTATTCACCTCCCCAATATCCAGCTCTTCGATAATACGAGCAGACAAAATATCGCATGCCTCGACTCCAACAGGTATACCGAGGATCGATGAGAGTGTGTTGGCCTCCTTACCCACTGGAACAACGCCGATAACCACACCAGAATCTCCAACTGCATCAATCACTCGTCGAAGTGTAACATCGTTCCCAACAGCAATAATCGTCTTTGCGCCCTTACGAATCTCATCACGAATCAACTCTTTTGGATCGCGAAAAAGAGCCAGGCGTGCAATCTTACCCGCAATACCAAGATCCGTAAGTCTGGTTTCGATTAATGCTAGATCGCGCTCAAACTTTGGATCCTGTACAAACTCATCGTAGACGTAGTAGTACATAATTAGCTTCCGAAATAACCTCCCCTATCCCCTCCTTCGCAAGGAGGGGGCGAGATTCTTAACTCTCCCCCTTACGAAGGGGGATCCGGAGGGGGTTGTCCTCATTCCTCACCCTCCTCTTTTTTCTCAACTTTTACCTCACGCCCATCCATAGTGATCTTCCCGTTAACCTGTGCGCCAGAGGCAACTGATAGAACATTAGCCGTAACATCACCGATCATCTTTGAAGTAGATAAAAGCTCAAGCTTTTCTGAAACTTGAATATTCCCACGAATCTCACCAGAAACATTTGCATTGCGCGCAACAACATCGGCATGAATCTTTGCCTCATTACCAACACGCAAATCTCCAGCAGCCTGGACATTACCTGCAACCTCCCCCTCGATGATCACGTCACCATCACTTACAAAATCCCCCTCTACTCGCACTCCAAGCGCGATAACTGTCTCAGCACTCTGATTCTTAGCCATAATTACATTTCTTTAAGTGTTTCAATATTTAATAACTTCAAAGCATTTTGCATTGCTACTTTTACTGCGTCGATCAATGCTAGTCGTGCACGCATGCGATCCATATTCTCGTCATCCAGAATCCTTACATCGTGATAATACTCATTAAAAAGTTGTGCAAGTTCAAATACCCAAGTCGCAACAGAAGATACGTGAAACTTCAGTCCTGCACGTTCAACAACCTCTGGATATTCTGAAAGCTTTCGTAAAAGCTCTGCTTCTTTTTCTTCTGTCAGAAGTGCAGCGTCAGCCTTGGCTTTTTTCTTAGACTTCTTTTGCACACTTTCAATTCGCGCAACTGTATAAAGCATGTAAGGGGCTGTGAACCCATCAAAGCTCATAGCCTCATCCATGTCGAATGTAATAATCGAGTCTGCATCCTGTCTTAACATCATGAATTCTATCGATGCGATCGAAACCGCCTTGGCAACCTCGGCAATCTTCTTATCTGACCAATCCTCATGCCGCTTCTTTGTTTCTTTGACTAATTGTCCAACCATCTGATCGCGAAGATCTTCATATGTGACGATATTTCCTGCTCGAGACGACATTGTCTCGCCTGGCAGATTTACCATGTCATATGAAAGATGGATAAGCTGCTTTTCAAACCCCATTCGCTTCAAAGTCGCAAACAACTGTTTGAAATGAAGTGACTGACGAACATCCACAACAAAAATCTGCCTATCAGCGCCGTGGTCTTTATCCTTTTTCATTGCCAAAGCCAGATCCTTGGTTGAATAAAGTGACGATCCGTCTGTTTTCAAGACCAAGAACACACCAAGATCTTCTTTTTCAAGATCAACAATCACAGCACCTTCACTCTTCTTAGCAATCCCATCAGTAAGCATCTTCTGAACTAACTCCTTTCCTGGCTTTTCTACTTCGCTTTCGAAATACCAAACATCAGGCTTAACAGAGAGTTCTTTAAAGATCGCTTTAAAAGCATCCAGACTCCACTCACGAGTCTTTTTCCAGAGTGAGAACCACGGATCTTTTTCAGCTTCAAGCGCCTGAAGAACTTCTGCGATCTCTTTCTTATAATCCTCATTCTTTTCAACAGCTTTTGTAGCCTCTGTATAGATCTGGCCCAGCTTTTGTGCACGATTCTCTTTATCGAACTTTTCATCTTTGTGAAACTTGTCCATCCCCCATAACGCTTTAGCAACATGTGCTCCAACGTCTCCAATATAAGACGCGGCAATAACTTCGTAGCCATTTGCACGTAGGATATTTATTATTGACTGACCTAAAACAGCATTTCTAATGTGCCCAACGTGAAACTCCTTGTGCGTGTTTGGCTGAGCAAAGTCAACGGTAATCTTTTTGCCCTCTCCAACTGAACCATTGCCATACTTATCCTTTTGACTCTGGATGTCATCGAGTACCCGATCGCCAAACTCCTGGATCTTTAGTATGAAATTCACATAAGGTCCGGCTGACTTCACGCCATCAATAAGATCAGATGGCCCGATCTTTGCCGCAACCTCAGTTGCAAGTTCTGCGGGATTCTTCTTCATCTTCTTGGCGGCCTTGAAAACTGGATAAGCAAAGTCCCCCATCTTTGAATCAGGCGGGGTCTCAATGTCATCAAGCGCAACATCTACCTCAATATACTTTCGAAGTGCGTTGAGAACTTCTTGCTTTGCTTTTTCACGTGCGTACATATTTATAAAAGTGGTAAAGGTGGTAGAAGTGGTAAAGGTGATTATTTAATGAGTCGAACAAAATGCCTTTTTCCTTTTAGAAGAACTACTCCTTCTGTAGTGCCTTCGATCTGATCATCAACACTCTCAACCACCTTACTATCAAGCTTAACACCCTTTTGCTCAATCATTCTTCGAGCCTCTGACTTTGATGAGACAAGTTTTGATCGAACTAGCACATCAATAACCGACTCAGGGCTTGATACCTGAACCTCATCCATATCTTCTGGCATTTCATGATTTTGAAAAACAGTCTTAAAATGCTCTTCAGCTTTTTTTGCAGCTTCCTCATCATGGAATGCTTTCACAATCTCAAAAGCAAGCTCTGCTTTGATGTCACGTGGATTCATCCCCTGCTCCATCTGGATCTTCTTGCCATTCACCTCTTCCATTGGCAGATCTGTGCAAAGCTCGAAATATGGGATAATCACACCATCGTCCATTGCCATAATCTTACCGTACATATCCTCTGGTGCATCATTTAAAGCAATAAATCCACCCTCAGTCTTACTCATCTTCTTTCCTTCATCATTTGCAAGAAGCTTAAGGGTCATTACCATCTTTTCTTTTTTCTTTAGTGCTTTCATCAACGTGCGGCCAGCAAGCATGTTAAAGGTCTGATCTGATCCTCCCACTTCGAGATCCACATCCATTGCAACAGAATCATACCCCTGCATAAGCGGATACATGAACTCATGAAGATGAACCGGCTTTCCTTCTTTGATTCGTCGCTCAAACATATCTCGCTCAAGCATTTGTTGCACCGTAAAGTTACTTGCAAGATCAACCACGTCACCAAAAGACATTTTCGATAGCCACTTGTGATTGAATACAATCTTTGCAGGATTCTTTCCCTTGAATGACAAAATCTTAGATGCCTGCTTTTTGTAGGTAGCAGCGTTCTCCAAAACTTCCTTTCTAGTAAGCTTTTGTCGAGCAGCAGATTTATCAGTCGGATCGCCAATCATTCCAGTAAACGATCCGACGAGCATGATGATCTCGTGCCCCAGGTCTTGGAACTGCTTAAGTTTGCGCAACTGAAGAGCATGTCCGATGTGCAAATCCTTTCCAGTTGGATCAAACCCAACATACAGCCGCATTTTCTTACCTTCTTTAAGTCGGCTCTCAAGCATCTCAGGCTTTGGATAAATAATATCTACTCCACGCGTGAGAACTTCTTGGATTTTATCTTGATCTGTAATTGTTGGCATATGTTTCTTTTTTATTTGTCATCCCGGCCGTAGAGCCGGGATCCATCGTCTATCGAGCTCGATAGTCGATGGGCCCCTGGTCGTAGCCAGGGGTGACACTAGGACAAGTTATCAAGCTCGCGTTTTAGTGCGGCTTGTTTATCTTTAGCTTCAGCTAGTCGACCCTGCTCAGCCTCAACAACTTCTTTTGGAGCACTGTCAACAAACTTTTTATTTTCTAACTTTGATAAAAGTCGAGACATGTATCCTTCAACGTCTTTGAGCTCTGACTCGATCCGTTCTCGTTCTTTGTCTAAATCTACAAGATCTCCAACCGGAACGTAAAGCTGAACCTTGCCTGCCATAAGAGCCAGAGCCCCCTCAGGCTTCTCTGCCTTATCCTCCCAGATAATCGATCCGGTCTTTACCATTGCAATAATCACATCTTGATATTCCTGCAAATCAGATGCACCCACAATAGTTACATCGATCGGATTGCTATAAGCGATCTTATACTCAGCTCGAGCATTTCGTAGCGCTGAAATTATCTCGCGGAGTTGCTCAAATGCTTCGATGTTAGTAGATCCTTCGGGTGCCTCAGGATGACAAGTTGGCCAGTCTGCTACGATGATCATTCCACGATCAAACTGTTTATAGAGCTCCTCAGTCACAAAGGGCATAAGTGGATGCCAAAGCTTCAAAAGTCCTTCAAGAACATAGAGCAAAATCTCGTCGGTCGGACCATCTCCCTGCTTCTTCTGAACCTTTGCAATCTCTAAGTACCAATCTGCAAACTCATTCCATGTGAAATCACGAAGAGTTTCACCGAGCATCGAATACTCATACTTTTCGTAATGTGTAGTAACTCGATCAACTACCTCAGCATATCGAGCCAGGATCCATTTGTCTGCCAAGGTCTTTGGCTCTGGAACACTTTCGATCGATCTGATCGAATCCACGCTCATAAACACAAACCTTGAAATGTTCCAAAGCTTGTTTGTGAAATTTCTGTAACTCGCGATCTTTTCTTGTGAAAGTTTTGTGTCATTTCCTGGAGTCTGTCCTATCATCATAGACAACCGCGTAGCATCTGCTCCAAACTCTTTAATCGAATCTAACGGATCAATCGCATTATCAAGTGACTTGCTCATCTTCCGCCCTTGTTCGTCACGAACAAGTCCATGCAAGTAAACTTTCTTGAATGGCACTTCACCAAGCAAGTAAGTAGACATAAGTACCATCCGCGCAATCCAGAAGAATAAAATGTCATACCCAGTCTCCATCACTGCGGTTGGATGATAGATCTTCAAATCCTCAGCATCTTCATCTGGCCAGCCCAAAGTTGAAAACGTCCAAAGACCTGACGAGAACCAGGTATCAAGAGTGTCAGGATCTTGCTCCCAACCTTCACCCTCAGGTGCCTCAACACCTACGTATATTTCTTGCTTGTCATCCTGAGGTGAAACCGAAGGATCTACTTGAGTAGATTCTTCGTCCTTCGGACTCAGAATGACAGAAGGGTTGCGGTACCAAACGGGAATCGGGTGCCCAAACCAGATCTGACGGCTTATGCACCAGTCACGTAGGTTATCAATCCAGTGGTAATAAACTTTTGTAAATCGATCAGGAAGAATCTCGATCTCAGAAGACTCAACCGCATGTCTCATCAACTTTTTTAGAGTTACCTTGTCGCCATCTTTCAAGCCTTTGATTGGATTTCGATCTGACTGTTTGTACGCAAACTCCTTGTTTACATCGATAAACCACTGCAGCTTTGGTAAAGGCTCAATAACTCCACCACTGCGCTGCGCGATAGAAATGCTTTGATCAACTTCTTCCTCTGCTGTAATTAGATCATTTTCTCGAAGCCAATCAACAATCTTTGCTCGAGCCTCGATGGTTGAAAGTCCCGCAACTAGGTCTCCCGCCTCAGCAGTCATACTCGCATTTTCATCGATAACATGAACCATTGGCAAATCGTTACGCGCTGCCATATCAGCATCAATAACGCTGTGGGCCGGTGTAACACCAAGCGCACCAGTTCCAAACTCAGAATCAACTTCGTGATCTGCGATAACTATGATGTTCAACTTGGTCCCCGCGAACTCAACATCTTTAAACTCTTTTCCAACATACTTTTTCCACTTTCCTTCGGGGTGTACAGCGACTGCTGTGTCACCAACCTTGGTCTCAGGTCGAGTTGTAGCGATTGGAATTGGGAAATCTTTGTTGTATTTAAATGTGTAAAGCTGTGCCTTGCCCTCTTTATGTTCAACTTCATCATCAGAAACTGTTGTCTGACCTTTTGGATCCCAGTTAACAACCTTGTATCCACGATAAATCAATCCATCATCATACATTCGCTTGAATGCAGTTTGAACTGCTAGACTTCGATCCTTATCGATTGTGTATGCCTCACGTGTCCAGTCAACAGAAACTCCCATCTTTTTCATCTGGTTCACAATCGTGTCATGACTCTCCTGAGCGAACTCATTAACGCGCTCCAAGAACTTTTCTTTTCCAAGATCGTGTCGCGTCTTCCCCTCTTCTTTAATCAAAATCTTTTCAACTTTTGATTCTGTTGCAATCGCTGCATGATCAGTTCCTGGAACCCAAAGCGCCCTCTTTCCACTCATACGAGCATAACGAACCATTGCATCTTCAATCGCAAGCATTACAGCATGTCCGATATGCAAGGTCCCAGTCACATTTGGTGGTGGAAGTGAAATGCAGAAACTCTCCTTTCGATCGTCCAGGTTTGGCAAATTTTCTGGCGTAAAATACCCGCTTTTCATCCAAGCGGAGTAGATATTATCCTCGACTGCTGTTGAGTCGTAGATTTTTGGCAATTGATCTTCTGACATAGATAAACCCAGTTTAACGAAACTGGGCTTATAAATCAATGGATTGTGTTTGGATTATTATGCCGCAGCAGCCACTTCTTCAAGCTCAGCATCAGCTTCCTTAGGCTGCTGTAAATGTGCTATATCCATCTTTGCCTTCAACTTATCCTCTACAAGCCCTCCGTAATGCCTAATATACTCCAAAAATTCATCGCTCTCTGGATCTGGCATTTCATCTACAAAAATATCAGCCTTATATCCACCTTCTATCTTCTGCCTGTTAATTGTTGCATCCAATGTGACCATTATTGGATGTCCAACACTGTTCGGTAACTCAATCCATCCATCGATACTATGTCTCTTATCTAGCTTTGTACCAAGTGCGCTGTAGATTTTAACATCATCCTCCCAATCCGGATGAACACTAAGCCTATCCATAACCTCAATGCGCAGATCACGAGTAAAATCTTTTTCAGGAATTATTTCCTTGTTTTCAGGATAAAACTTCCGTATACCTCTTACGGCTTTATAATATAAAATATACCCATCTCGCTCAGAGTTTTGCTCTTCATACCTTCTGTATTTCTTAAGATCTTGCCCGGTAAACGGGACTCCGAGAACATCCAACTCATGCTCCTGACCAGACTCACGCTCCGGGGACGAGCCATGATCACGATGCCGACCCCTCTCCATATATCTAGCGGCACTCTTATACCCCATATTCATTAACTAAAATGTTAGTACATATATATTAACATCTCTTGACACCTTTTGGAACTCGATGTAATATCTTTTCTTGTCCCAATTGGGAAAGCAGCTTGTCAGAGCAACTAGACGGAGGAGAGATTAAACAGATTTGAAAAATAGCATGGCGTACACAACGCATGAACAATTTTTCACCATGCTAGAACGGTCAAAGCGACCGGTGATTTTGTTAAGCCATGGCGCTAACGCGGATGATTTTACATCCGCTTTTGGCGTTTCGGCCCTTTTACAGAAACTCGATAAGCCTGTTGAACTTGTAAGCCCTGGGGCAAACATTCCAAAGTCTCTTTCCTTTATTAAGGCTCCGACCTCGGTTCGAGGAGATATCCAGAACATTCGTAAGCTCACACTTCGAGTGAATGCCAAGCAAGCTAAGGTTGATGAGCTTTCCTATAATATGGAGGGTGAGGAACTGCACATCCACCTTCTTCCAAAGTCAGGAACCTGGAACTCGGAAGACATTAAAATCGACACGCACGGGTACAAGCATGATTTGATCATTTCGATCGGAGCCACGGAACTTGAGACCTTTGGAACACTTTTCGAAAACTACGGCGACTTCTTTCACCAAACTCCAATCATCAATATTGATCACAACAGCGCAAACGAACACTTTGGTCAGGTAAATCTTGTAGACATGAGCGCGGTCTCCTGCTCCGAGATTTGCTATGACACATTTATGCGCATTGATGAAGGCTTGGTGGATGATGAGATCGCGACTTTGTTCTTGACCGGAATGATCTACAAGACACGGAGCTTTAGAACTGAGAATGTTTCACCAAAGACTTTGAAGATTGCAGGTGACTTGATTACAAAGGGAGCTCGGCGCGATGAGATTGTTCAAAAGCTTTACAAGACTCGGTCGGTCGAAACTCTAAGACTTTGGGGACGTGCACTTGCTAGACTCAAATCCGATAATAACCACAACATTGTTTGGACGCTTCTAACAAAACAGGACTTTGCAAATGCGGGATCAGATGAATCAGCGCTTGAGAACATTATCGAAGAACTAATGATGAGTGCACCAGAGGCTCAAGTTGCATCAGTACTTTATGAACACCCTGAAGGCTATATCGCATCGATCCTTCATGCGCGACGACCATATGATGCAATAATGCTCGGGGCTCCGTTCCGCGCAGCAGGAACGCGCGAAGAGGCCAAGCTTCAAATCCGGCAAAAGAATATAGTAACAGCAGAAAAACAACTGATCACACATCTACGAAAAACAATAAAAGAACTCACAGCCTAGGTTGTGAGTTCCTTCCCTTCCTCCGCTTCTCTTAACTTATTTTTCATACGACGTTGCGCGACCCTGGTTCTATCAATTTTTCTTTTTGTCTATCTTTCGAATCTACACCCTCACGCATTTTACGCACCTGACCTCTTCGTACTTTTTTACGGTTTTCGTCAACTTGAGCCCAGTGGTCTTCCATCTCAAACTGCTTAGTTTGTGCATGACGATAATAAAAATCAGAAACCAACTCGATGAGATAACTTGCGGCATCCTCTACTGTTTTAGTTTCCGGGGGCAGCTGGCCTCTTGAAATAAGTTCGTCAACATATTTTTGTGCGACCTCTATATTGACGTCGCAAGCTCTATCCAGCTGTAATGCAAGCCAAAATGGCGATATAAAACTCTGCTCAAACTGCCAGTCTTCCACGTCCTCTATCCCAGCCTCATCATATCGATACATAGCCTCAGAATAGAAACGTAAAATTTTCGCAAGCATTTTGGGCCCCAGCTCTCCATATTCATTCCATCCGTACTTCTCATACTGGGTTGGACGAATAATGTGTCGCATTATATCTAACAGCGCACCCTTTGTAACAATAATGCTATCATCAGTTGCTAATATCTCATTTAACCGAAAATCTCTTGTTGTTAAATAAGAATCCCTGCTCTCTAACACCTCGACTCCGTCACCATGCTCAAAATCCTCTGGCATAAACTGCTCAGAAACCTGAACATCTAACTCATCTGAATCACTCTCCCAACCCATGCGCACAAGATCCAAATCTCGTGGCACATATGTCGGATCAATGCCTAGCGACCTAAGGAGCAACGCTCGCGCTGCGCCTCCTTTGTAACCATAACCCCGTGGTAGTCGCTCTTCTGAAAAATGATTACGTACCGGTAAAGAAAAAACTTGATCATAATCAACCTCATGCTCTTTATCAGATTCGCCATGCTCAATTCTTATACACTGTTGCTCCCCCTTGATCCCGGAAATATCAGCACCGTATTCCCTTGCGCTATCATTAATGTCTTGATCAGTTACAACTCTCTCGCGTTTTGAAACCTCAACTTTTGCGACTCTGCACTCCTCCAAGGTACTTTCACGCACAGCTTCGGGGAATAATAGCTCAAAAGCTTGAGCTAATTGTTCTTTATACCCTCCCTCAAAGCGCATCTCGTGTCTTTTGTCCTGTTCCATATGACTCTTATTTTACCACACTACATTTAGAAAATTATTTCCTTTAATATTAGCCAAAAATTGAGCTAATTCTCTTGACAAAACTTCTATTTTGTGCTATAGTGTAAGTGTTGAAAATCACAGAACGATTTGACTTTTACAACTAGAGAGACCGAGGCGTAACTCGGATAACAAACACGCAAAAAGGCTGATATTTAGCTCTATCTCTCTGATGGATATAAATATCAGCTTCTTTTGTACCCAAATCACTTGGATATAAAGGAAGCAACAGCGGCAGTTCTGCTGGTGTTTGCCCAAGGCTTCTGAAGCGCTTGCCATACGCTCAGAAGTAGTACCAATCCTAATCAGGCCCCAACGGGGTCATGGAGGAAAAAATGGCTGAGTCCCTGAAGAACTTCATGAAGCGCGTCGAGCGCGAAGCCGGCATGACTCTCAACCGCATCCCTGATGCGGAAGAGGATGCAATGCTCGGCGGCAGCATCGCCGCCAGCTCCCCCCACGGCACACTCGTGCTCGTGGACTGGAGCCACCAGGACGAAGATAGCTACGACATCTACGAGCGCGTCGTGCTCGTAAATCGCAGCCCCAACCTACCCCCCGCCGACAAAGACGCCACCGGGCGCTTCGCTGACGAGGGCGTGGAGATCGACTGATCCTATACCCCCCTCCCTCCCCCGAGCCAATGCGCACGTGTGCACCGGCTCGGGTTTTCGTATACAAAAAACAATACAAAGAACTCACGGCTTAGCCCCCACCCACCATTCCGAGCGCTAGCGAGGAATCCCGTTGTTTACGCCTACGTTCGATAGTTACGCACGGGATCTCTCGTCGCCTTTGGGCTCCTCGAGATGGGTGGTTTTCGGTATCCGAACTCTGTGCTCTGCTTTCTGTGTTCTGTGTTCTGCGATATAATACCTCCATGCACGGAGGTTTACTCATCCACTATGCACACAAGTCCGCAGCACCGGAGTTTCGTGTTGCTTCTTTTGTTGAATCTGAGCCACGGCTTACGTGGACATCTTTGTTTTTGAATGATCACCCTGAAGCTCAGATTTATCTTGTTGGCGGAACTGTGCGCGATGTATTACTTGGATCAATGCCAGAAGACGTTGATCTTGTTGTTCGAGGAATTCCATCAAAGACGATCGAACGCTGGCTTTCACGCCAGGGTGCAGTTCGCTTTGTTGGAGAACGGTTTGGGACCTTCAAATTCACACCACATGGATGCCGTGACATGCAGCCGATTGACATTGCGCTTCCGCGGACTGAGGAGATAGCAGATCAACACAAAAGCGGGCGTAAAGATCAAAAAGTAGAGACTGATTTTCGATTATCAATTGAAGAGGACCTCTCGCGTCGCGACTTTACGATAAATGCGATCGCCTTTGACATTCAAACTCGCGATCTTATTGATCCACACCACGGAATGCAAGATCTTGGACATCAATTGATCCGAACTGTTCTAGCGCCTGAGGCTCGATTCTATGAAGACGCTACCCGGATCCTACGTGGTCTTCGATTTGCCTCTCAGCTTCGATTCGGGATTGAACAAGAAACCTGGATGGCGATAAGTAATAATCTTGATCTACTTAACAACAAGATAGTCACAGATGACGGAACATATAAATACACGATTCCGCGCGATGCTATCGGAAAGGAATTCTTGCTCGGGTTTATCTCACATCCAGTACACACCCTGAATCTCTGGGATCAGGCTGGCGCACTTAAGCAATTCATCCCATGGCTTGAGGAACAGAAAACTATCACGCTTGATGATAGATCAAATGCATTTGAAAAGACTAAAGACTTGCTGCACATGCTGCATCGTCCAAGCTTTTTAGCACGGCACAAGCTTGAGAAGATTCATCCAAATGTTTTAATCGCTGCTCTAAGTGTCTTTTCTGAAGAGCACGAACACGCATTGCACTTATGTCGGCAGCTCTATCTACATCAATTCCCTGCAGAGCACTGGGCGCGTATCGACTGCGATGTTGTTGCTTGGCTACTTGATAATCAACACGTTCTTGAAGATGAGGATCCGGCAAGTATGCGGCCAAGTGCATTTGAAAAACTATTCTGCAATCAAAAAGGTCAACAGCTCCTAGCGTTTATTCATGCAATCGAACTCACCAAAGGTATACACTCTGCTACCACTGAGAGAATGCACGGCGCTAAAAGGCTTTACGATCATTACTGCTCACAGTGCTATCCAAAACTTATCTCTGGAAAGGATCTGATCAAGTTGGGGCTTGAACCGGGAACTCATTTCCGAGATCTGTTAGATAAAGTCCGTGATGCACAGTTGATTAATAGGATACAGACCCGAGAACAAGCACAGGAATACCTACAATCACAAATATAAAAACCGCTACACCATCAAAAGGCGGTTTTTTGCTTTGTCTTGCAGCTATTCTACGAAATTTGATCAAATCAAGTCCAAAAACCCCCTCCATCTCCCCCCTCGTAAGGGAGAGGGTCAAAATTTCGATCCCCCTCCTTACGAAAGAGGGGCTAAGGGGAGGTTATTAAATAATTCCGATCATCGTGACCAAGTTCTATAGATCATTTATAATAAACATGCTAGAGTTCGATCAATAATCATAATAGAACTTTTTCAGTTGGATGCAGTACTAGGAGAAAACAAGGCTTTGCCCGAAGCGTACTAGAACGTACGGTGAGGACAAAACAAAGTTTTCGACAACGTAATGCGCCGACTGGGAAAGTTCTAAAATATGTTTTTTGTTACTGGATTACTACTATTCCTATCAGTCTATTTCTTTATTTCTGGATATAGACGGAATGATGATTACCAAAAGCTAATAGCCAAAATCATGCTTATTGCTGCTTTTGGAACTGGCATGATTTTATTCTTCGCGCTAAGTGCTGAAACTTTTTAAATATGGCGGATTGGATACTCCTCATTCCTATTGGTATCGTGTGGTTCATCCTTTATTGGATCATTGGTGGGGTTATCTTTTCCATTGCGGCTCTTTTCCGTGTAGCAAAACTTCGTAAGGCGCAATTCAGTTGTTTGTTTACATTCGCAGCGATCGGGTGTGCTTATGGAGCAACTCATACTGCTTACTTATTTGGCAAGCGTGAGATTGTTATGTGTTTGATGGAAGCTAGGGATGTTTTTGAGCAGCTTGCATCAGTAATGGCATGTGGGATGTTCTCGATAGTACTCATGGGCGCTGTGTGGTTTGTTGGACTTTTGGCATTAGGATCGATTCTATTATTCCTGTCGCGTGCGAAGAATCAATCATGGGTGGATGAAAAGTTGGATGACAAGCAATCTGAGACAATCCAAGAAGTAAGCGAGTTCCACGTGCATTGACATAAGCCCTTTTTTAGGGTAAATTATTGGCCGACTCTCACAACTAAAAAGGGCCCGTAGCTTCTGCCTTCGCTCTTCGAGCTTCGGCGGACACAGCAGTTGGATCACAACCAACTTCGTTACGGGCAAAATAATAAGGGGCCCGTAGCTCAGTTGGTTAGAGCGCGGAGCTTATACCTCCGTGGTCGCTGGTTCGAGTCCAGCCGGGCCCACCATTATGGACAACTTCGAACAGAAGTATCCGCCAAGAAAAACGAGCATTCGTGCTCGCTTTTCTATTTCAGAAAGAAAGAAGCCGCCCGCAGGAGCAAGCAGCTCCGGGGCGACGAGATCAGTGGCGTTGCAGTCGAATGGCTCCGACCATCCATTCAGCACCGAAGGGTACGAGCAGGATGTCATCACTGACGAGATTTCTATAGAAAGCGTCTTGGAGGCCGAACAGCGTACTTGCATTGAGTGTGTTGCCGACCTGTGAGATACCCTCCATATAGAAAAGGTGAGCTTCAGGGACCTTTCCAGCCAGGGCTGACAGTAGGCGTGCGTTTGCCTGATGTGGAATGATCGACATTCCTTCACAGTCACTGACGCCGACCATGTCCTTCGCGACATCGATGACACGGCGCGTGAAGCGCACAACGGGACCGGTCTTCATGCGGAAGTAGGGATCATCGATGAACCGGGGGTTACCGAGCCGCAGGGCTTCAAGTGGCTGATCCACGATCAACGCCCGACTTGATGCGTGTGTGAGGACGAGGTCGTTATGTTTTGGCAACATGGGGATGAGCAGGAAGGCCGCAACACTGTCCGAGAACAGGTAACGGGTCTTGTAGTCTTCAGGGTCCACATGGTGGGAGTATTGATCGGCCGCGATGATCACGCAGACTTTTCCAGACGGCCAGCGACTCATAGGGTTGAGCATGATGCCAGCAGCATTTTCTACCGCCTGACCAAGACCTCCGCACCCTGTACCAATAGTGCTGGCACGAATGTTGAGCAGACCGAGGTGCTTGGCCGCAGCAGGCGCAAAGGTCGGCACGAGCATTGGGTGTGTGAAGTTGGAGGTCGCCACAATGCCGCCGACATCCTCAAGCGTGAAGCCTGCAGTGTGAAGTGCGCTCAACACGGTCTGAGCAGTCACATCGATCAGAGATTCGTCTGGCGCAAACCGATAGAGCCGCTGAATTCCAGTGGCCCTGGTGGGGTTGTCATTACCACCACCATAGAGGTGTGACAATTCTGAAGCTGAAAGAACCTTTGACCCCAGGCGGGTCACAAGGCCCTTGAAAACGAGTTCCGTAGTCAGGGTCATAATGACTCCAGGTTGGGGTGAATCGCGGGTTTGCGACATCCAATACTGCCACACTTATTTATAACGGTCAATTTATTGTACCAATACCCTTCCTGCCCTAGTTCGACAATCTTCCAGCCGGGCCCACCAAAATAATCCGACAGTAGTCGGATTATTTTGTTACAAAAAGCGAAACCCCACTCGTGTGGGGTCAGAAGTAGAATGGCCTGGATTCTTCAGTGCAACCCGAGGTTACAATGAACGACTTTCGGCTACCCTCCTCCCGAGTAAGAACCGCTGCCCAGTCTGGGGGGCCGTTACAACCCCAGCGCTTGATATCCGAATACTCAGCGACGGTTTGAGCGCCTCCCTCCTGCTCAGAAGTTCGGCAGGTGATGTCCACGTAATACAGTCCCGCCTCAGAACGCGATTCTGGCTTTATGAGAAAGTCATTGAGCTCGGCGATGCCATACTCACACGTGTGGCTAATGGTATAGCTGAAGTAATGAGCATCGATCGTATCGTCTACGTGGACCAGGCGCCATGACACATGATCATCCTCGAAGTGCACAAGGACAGGGCTATTTTCGGAAACCTCTTTTTTCTGATACTCCTCCGATGGAGCCCCCGGGCACCACATCGGCGCAGGACCTATCACTATGCCGCAAAGGACTCCCGCAAGGATGCATGCAGCAGTTCTATCCCATATGGTATAAGTTTGGGGCATACTGCTCACCTTTCGTTTGCGCCTCTAGGCCTAGTTGTATAGAACAGAGCGTGAATATAGCTCATTTTGGCCGCCATGTCAAGCATGGACGCTGACGAAAATCGCGTACAACAACAAAACCGTAGGCTGAAACCTACGACTTTATTGGTGGGCGTGAGAGGACGTCGGCCTTCGGCCTCCCAGCCTGCGTCGCTCGGAAATGCCCAAACTGTGTTTCGTCACTTCTCTCGCTTTCCTCGGCTGAACGAACCTATTCACCAGAGGTTCGAGTCCTCTCAACAAAAAAGCCACAGACAGAAGTCTGCGGCTTTTTTGGTGGACCCTGGGGTACGATTCTCGAACGAGGGACTACAGCGCTTTTGCGCTTTGTCTTCCCCCCTCTCCGCTGATGTAGCGTAGGAGTTCCACCTCGACTGCTCGCTTCGAACCAGCTGCAGGTTCGTCTCCCAGAAGCAGGTGAAAGGGTTCTTGGTACTCGATTTTTTTGATAGTGCCATCCTCGATGCGGATGGACTTGATGGTGCTTTGTAGCAGCTCCTTTCGGGCTTCCAGCGTCTCTGCCATAGCATAGAAGTCGGACAGGCCGGTAGAGCGCTCCAAGATTGACTCTGCTGCCGCTATGTCAACCTCAAGGTCGGTGTCGAGATGGTCCAGCTTGGCGCGAAGTGAGTGAAGTTCTGCCTGGTATCCATCTCGCAGACTCTCGTATTGGGGCTCTGGAACGGCTCCCCTGGCAAAGCCATCAGTCAGCCGCGTGAGCTTTGACTCGGCCGTCTTCAACTTGGAGAGCGCTCTCATCCTCTCTTTGCTGCTCGTACTCGCGTGCTCGTCAGCGATGGAGTGCAGAGCGTTCACGAGCTCCTCTTTACACTCTGGGCGAAGCGAGAGAGAAGGGAGTATCGACTCCACCTGGTCATCGAGCTGGGCCATGCGAATGTACTTTGCAGAGCACTTCTGGACCGTGCCACTTCCACTACGGCATCGGTAGTAGCTGCCACGGGCCTGGTGTTCTGCAGTCATCATTCTCCCGCAACGTGTACAGTACAGAAGGCCACGCAGGAGGAAGAGGTGCTTTCCCTTCTCTCCAGGATGATTGTGGCGTTCCAGAATGACTTGCTGGACCTTGTTGAATATCGTCCTTGAGATGATGGGAGGATGCTGACCCTGACGCACGTCGCCCTTCATCCGCACCATGCCAACATAGGTGGGATCGCTTAATATTCGCCGTACACGCTCCGGCGAATACGCTCGACCGGCTGCAGTACGTAGCCCCTGGTCAGCAAGCTCCTGTGCGATAGTTCGGAGACTCGTCTGGCCAGTGGCATGGGTTTCAAAGGCGGAGCGAATTGCTGACGCCCACTTCTCGTCAATGACCACCGAGGCGCGGCGGGTTCTCGTGCGAGGAATATTCTTGTAGCCCACTGGAGCCTTGTACATCAGCCTACCGGCCTCGAATGCCTCAAGCATTCCTTTCCTGACCTCTTGGGACAGGTTGTTGGAGTACCAGTTCGCTACAGCCTGGTTGATATCCTGATGGAACCGACCTGCAGGCGTGTCGTCTGCTGGGTCTTTGACAGACAGTACTCGGCAGCCGAGCCTGTCTCTGATGATGCCCAGGTCTATGAGATTTCGTGACAAGCGATCCTGCTTGTCAACACCCACGACACGAATTTCAGGGTGCTCTACGAGGAACTGCACCATCTGCTCGAAAACAGGACGGCCCTCATCCTTGGCCGAGTGCACCTCCTCGAAGACCTTGTCAGCCTGAATCTTCTTCTTTGAAAAGAGCTTGGCAACGCTTTTCCGTTGCGCAGATATCGAGTACCCAGTCCTTACCTGCTCTTCGGACGAAACCCGTGCATAGATGACGCCCTTTGTCATATGCGTGGTTCGTTAAGAGTAGAAGAATGGGCACTTCCATCTTCTGATGGATCATCAGATCCAGTCAAATCGCAGTGTGGACAGCCTGAACAGGACCTCTTGTGACAGGCCCATATTCGAAGGAGTAGGCGAGCAAGACTGCAATAGCGATTATTCATGTTGCTTCTAACTGCCGAGGATTTCATACTATTCATATTTCAAGTGTGCTTGGACTGCGGCCTTGATGAGGAAGCAGTAAAACCCCACCTGACCTCCAGGCAGGGCTCGACGACAAACGACCACTCATCCACGACACGCCCTCCTGTACTCGCACCTGGTGCACATCCACGACGGGATGGGTGGAAAGGTGCCGGCACGAATGGCCTGGTAGACCTCTGCTGCCACTTCCACGAACCAGGCCTCATCTCGGATGGCCATGGAGATATCCAAAACCTCGATCTTCGGCTGCTTGGTCTTTATCAGCTCTACAAGCTGGATTCGAGGCCGCCGTCCGTAGAGCTCCTGGAACGCATAGGAGTAGGCTGACAACTGCAAGGACCACTGGGAGGGGCCGCATTTACGTGCGCAGGTCTTGAGCTCTCCCAGCAGGCCATCCTTGGTGTAGTCCAGAAAGCCCACGAGGGGCAGCGGAAGCTCATACCCACCGAATGGATGTCGAAGCTGGACCTCGAAGCGCTGTTCAACCCCATGGGGGAGGGCATCGGTCTCGAAACGTGAGGTGAATAGGCCGAGCAGACCTTCTCCCATTGAGCGAAGCGCAGCAGGCTCCTTGCCCTCGTAGTCGAGCAGCTCGTCGGTGGTCTGTGCGGTCCAGTCTGCTCGAAAGATGCGTTGGGCATCCTCCTGGGCTGGTTTGCGCCCATCCATCCTTTCTCTGAACCACCACTCGATGGCCGAGTGCACAGCGATACCGAAGGCCAGGTGCACACTCCTCCGCTCGGCTGGCCTTCGTTCGACATACCGAAACCTGTATTTACGCGGGCAGCCCAGCCAGGTTGTGATCTGGCTGACAGAAAGGTGCTCAGGAAGCACGAGAGGCTCCCTGCTCCTTCCATGCATTGATGAGTGCACTCGCCTGGACCTTGTTGATCTCCCCGGGGGAGTCCACTTTGGCAGACTGGCACAGGACACCTACGGCATCATCTCCTTCGTATCCATGCTCGGAGAGGATGCGGAAGAGGAGCCTGCGCTGGGCCTCGGTCATGCTGTCAGAGGGCTCGTTTCCGCGTGGTCCAGGTCGGGGACCCTCGTTACGCCTGCGCAGGGGCGGAGGCTGGTGCGCGTTGGAACGTCCATGGCCTGGCGCTACGCGTAGCGGCTCCACGTTGCTGGGAGGGCGCTGCACCGAGTCGAACTCGCCATCAACGTCGCCACCGAGTTCCTCGAGCGCCACCGTGCCGATGTTCACCGCATCACGAAGAGCCCGGGCCTTGGCACGGGTTTCGGCCATACGGATCAGGTGCGGGACGATGCGCCTGTTGACGTTGTTCGGCGCTGCGTCACCAATGCCGGTGAACACGCCCTTCTCGGTCTCGACCGTTGCCACGACGATGGCGACGCCGTGGTTACCCTCGTCGGGAACCTGAAAGAGCTCGGTCGCGATGGACTTCAGCCCTTCTTCGTGGGCCTTGGCAAGCAGACCTGCGTAAGTCGCGACCTCCTTCTCCTGGATGACCCTTCCTTCGCGGTTGCGAATGGGTATCTTGATTGTGAGTGCTTGTGACATAGAAGTGCTCCAAAGCCTTGTGCCCAGGCTTCTTTGGGAGAGGTGGGATTGCCTCACCTACAGCATGATGGAGCTCGAAAGGCGTGGGGAGGAGGGCTGGCAAGGTGTTTCAGGCCTGAAACACCCGGGATCATGCAAAAAAACGAACAGCAAAAAGACCCGTCAGAAACGGGCCTCAAGACGAACGACTGACAGCAGATGAGCAATGAGCACGGGCTATCGAGCTGCAGGCGTCATACTACATCAGGAGGCGCGACGGAGCCTCCTGGGCAGCAGTTCCACGCTCACTCCGGCCTTCTGCCGAAAGACGATGAGATACTCATGGGAGATCGGGATGAAGGTGCCAGTGTAGCGTTTTCTGTTCGAGGCCATGTTGTGCTGCACCTTGATGACCACCCCCTCCAGCGCCTCATCAGGGAGCGCCTCCACCACGGTGGGCAACATGCTCCAGTAGTGCCCTCGCCGGCGGATGTCGCCTACGAGCACGGCAAGCCTTCCACCGCGTGACAGCGCCAGGTAGCAGGAGCGCAGTACCCATGAAAGCGTGGAAGCGAACTGCTCGTAGTCCTCGTAGGTGGACAGATCTCGCTCATCCGGTTGTCTGCCCCAGACCCTGCCCGAGTAGCGGATGATGTTGAAGTACGGGGGGTGCAGGAAGACGAGGTCAGCGGGACGCTCCAGCATCTTCAACAGGGGCAGTGAGGTTGCGTCGAACCCGTGGTGCAGGTCAAAGCCAGCGTAGTCAACGCGCAATCGCTTGCACACGTCCCTGGACGTGCCCGAGCCCTCCATGGGGTCCACGACGAAGCGTGGCTGGTAGTGCTCGATCAGGGCCTCGATGACCTTGCCCGAGCAGTTGCCCGGGTAGCGAGAGTCACCGTCATGGCCGCGGGCAGGGAAAGACAGAATGCTCGAATCCATGGCTCTTGTCCTCCCCTGCTACTTGCCGAGCCGGAGCAGGCGCACGTGGTTCTGGGCGCGCTCACGCAGCTCCCTTGGAGCACTCTGCTCCAGAGCAACCAAGAAGTAGGGGCGTCCAGTGCCGTCGTTGAGCAGCTCTTGGTACTTGTCATGGGTGAGCTTGTGCCTCTGCCTGAACAGGATGACCTCGTGAGGGGCGGCGTCGCGCATCCAGTCCTCCTCGATGATGTCGGCAACGCCCTCGGCGCCCAACAGAACCAGAATGACCATATTGGTCTCCTTTCGTGTTGTGGTTCTTGGCCACAGTACGAGTCAGGAGGGCTCTCTGGCAGGAGGGATCGCAGGGGGAAGAAGCACTATCCGCAGATCAGATTGACGATTCCATAGAGTGGGAGTATCCTTTTTTCTACAAACAAATACACCGTTTGCGATTGGTGGCCTTGGGCTCTTGCCTTTGGCCGTAGAAGACCGATCACAGGAGGGGAACGGATGTTCCCATGCTTGCCACAATGGCTCGTTCAGCGACGCTACCGGTCTTCTACCCGGCGGCACATGCTTGGACGGGCCTTTTTGGATTTACAGAAATACAGTGTTTGTCTACGCAGAAGTGGACATACCTGTGGACAACGCTCGCCTTTCGCAAGGCGTTCTCACCCTGTCAGCCCGCCTACGCATGCCCCATAGCAAGAGCTACGATGTCAACAATGTTCTTGACATTCCTTGCCTATGAAAAAACGAATTCTCAACGCCATCCGCAGCCTGCGGATGGCCAGAAACAAACCGTGGAGGCAGCTCGACCTGGGGCGCCTTATTGGGGTTTCGCAGGGAGACGTCGGCGCCTATGAGGGCGGAAAAGTGGTCCCCTCGCTTCCCAAAGCGTTGGATATCGCCAATGCACTTGGTAAGCCCGTGGAGACCGTGTTTTTCGAACTCAACGAGAGTTCCATCGAGCGTGTTGGACAAAGACGCCGAGAACTTTCTGCCCCCAGGAGGTAGTTTACTAACTACGAATACAGAAGACCCTGTTCACTTACCTGGGAGTGAACAGGGTCTTCTGTTAGCAAGTTATATATATATTCCAAGGGGGGGAGTGTGAGGGGGGGAGAGTAGACCTCTGGCGAGATATCCACAGTTCTCAGTTCAACATGGCGGGAACGCCATGCCAGCCCTCCTCCCTGGGATTCAAGGCTGAACGTATCGTGTTTGGCATATGCAACACGATAACCGCTCACAGCGACGGGGCACCTTCGATCTGCTCTTCATCGCTGACGAAAACAAGATCACTGTCGCTCGCGCAGGCGTCGGTGGCGTCATCCGACTCGCGCACATTCCCGCAAAAGTCATTCTGCGTACAAGAGCTCTCCACGGAGCGCTGCGCGTGGTACTGCACGGCAGAGAACCCCGCCAAGTTCTGCTCTCGGTGATTGAGAATACACCGTATGAAAAAACAGTGCACCCGCTCTTCGAGGCTGTAGACGAGTACTGCACAGAGCGCAGGATTCCCCTGGTCTGGCTTCCAGACGTGAAGCAGATGGCGCGTGCAGCAAGCGTGCCGCCCACTGACAGTCGCCGAGATGGACGCTTGACGCGCCATGGACTTGTCAGCCGGGCAAGGCGCGGACTGGCGCGACTGGCCCGCAACACCAGGCACATCCGCTGCTCAAAAGAGCACAAGAAGAATCGTGATTTCAGAGGCTTATGAGTACCAGTGCAAATTTGTATGACGCGAATACGGCTCGTCGCCGCCTCTGCCTGGGCATCGCTCTGGGCAAGCGTGAAGCGGGTCTTGCACTGGCCAGCCGAGAGCACCTGTTTCTGGACCGAGTTCTCACACTACGCAAGATTCCCTCCGTGGATGGCAGAGAACGCCGATTCGCGCAGGTCGTGGATAAACTGATTGATGATTTCGATGTTCAAAGGGTTTCCCTGGTGCTCCCTCATGGTAGACATGCCAAAGAACCTCAAGTACAGGCCCAGATCTCCTGCCTGGAGCGTGTGAGAGAGGAACGAGGGCTGTCACTCAACACCTATGAGATGGAGGAGGTCAAGCGCTCGCTAATTCCGACGGATAAAAACATGAGCCTACGAGAACTTGCCGAAGTGCTTGCAGAGCAATTCACAGAGCTTAAGTCCAAGGCACCAAGCACGACTCCTGTTCCTGGCGCCGAACACCTGCCAGAGCTTGCGAATCGGCCACGCAGAACCAGAACAGCTCGCGAGAGGTATTGGGCACGCATGTTCCTGGCCCTGGGAGCAGCCATCTATGACCTGAACAGGCAGATAGTCCATGAACTGCATGTATGAGCAAGGAAGAAACGCGAACTCTGCGTCTGACAAGCAGAGACCTCGATACACTCTCTGACCTGGGCGACTACAGATTCATGAGCATTGCCCAGCTCGCAGCTCTGCACTTCCCGACAGAGGGGGCAGCGCAGGCCAGGCTACGAAGGCTTGTGGAAGGCGGCCTGGCGCTCAAGGTCTATGTTCCAGTAAGGCCCTACGACCGTAGCGCTCACACCATCTACGCCCTTTCTGCCAAGGGTGCTCGGGAACTCGCAGACGCCCGCGGGTGCAAGCGACCTCGGCACTTGTCCGAGCGAGAGCGCAGAAGCGGGCTCTTCCTGGACCACACGCTCCGGCGAAACGACCTGCGAGTCTGCCTGGAGTTGCTCCAGAGCATGGAGCCTGGATTCCGCCTGCTCATCTGGCGCCAGGCCAAGGACGAGGTGGGCACGAGCGCCAGGGTGCGTGTGGGCAGAGGGAGAGAGCAGAGAGTGCCCATCGTGCCAGACGGGTACTTCGCCGTACAGATAGGAGCGGGGTTCGAGAACTTCGTGGTGGAGATCGACATGGGCACAGTGCGCCTCGACCGGATGGCCTTGCGCTACAAAGCGTACTGGAAATGGTGGAAGGCAGGCGGGCACAAGGCTTTGTATGGCCCTCTGCCTATCCGAGTCCTGACACTCACCACCACACCCCGTAGACTCGAAGCCCTGCGAAAGGCAGCCATGGAGGCGCCCATGGGAGGGAGCACCGGCTCAAACCTCTTCTGGTTCGCCTGCCTCGAGTGCGCTGACATCCAATCGCCAGAAAAGCTGCTTACCCCGGTCTGGACAACAGCGCAGAAGCGCCCAGGGCCACTACGGAAGCTAATTAAATCATAAACAAACTGCATATGCGTAGAAAATGGATGACCACCAATCCGAAGCGGATCGTGGCAAACAAAAAAACAAAGAAGTGCGGTGTCTGTAGGACCAGAATCAAGGGACCGGCCAGGAAGATCGGGGGAAAGTACCGCTGCTACTGGTGCAACAAGCGCATCTGCGGACATTGAGCACAGATATTGACCAACCTGAACACATTATGTATGCGAAAAAGGAAACGCCCATCCAAGAGGCAAAGAGATCGCTTGCGCCGACGTGCGATAGTCATGGCATCAAAGCGCTGTAAGTTCTGCCGAAGACGGCCTGATGTCCACTTTGCATTCGACAAAGAGAGAAGGCCGATCTGCTCAAAGTGCCTGGGATACGGTCATTTACCAGATCCATAATTGTTATTGCTGCCTCCCGCGGCTCCTGGGAATGTCCCGAGGGGGCCGCTCCGAGCGTGACCCTCGTGCCGGACCGTTCGGACGCTCGCGTACTTGGCGCACGAGGCCAGGTGCGCGGCGGGGAGGACAAGGATGCCGCCTGTGATTCGTGATTCGACCTATGGGCCTTTCAGAGGAGAGGGGCTCAAAGGCCGGAATCCCTGCGCATGAGGCCAGGAAACCGGGCCCAATAGCCAGGAAACCTGAAAAAGGAGGACATATGCTGGCGCTCACCATCGACGGCATCACCGAGCACTTGAACGAGACGGAGCTTGAAGGTGCCATGCAGCGGTACTGGATGGCCCGGAGTCAGGGTGACCAGACTGCGCAGCTCATCAAGGTGGAGTTCGGCCCGTCGGACCCAGAACCAGAGGACGACCCACCCCCCAGCGCTCCTGGCGCGATCATGTCGGTCGCCCAGGAGCGCATTGCCATCCAGGAGAAGTGGATCGAAGAGGCCGGCTTTTCCATGCCCCAGCCGGTCTTCGCTCCTGGGGCGCGTCTGACCCTGGAGGGCGAACGCAACTTCAGGCTGGAGCGGCAGCGCGTGGAGGCCATGCCGCTCTTCCCGGAAGCAGCGGCGCGCGTGCGTGAGCAGATCGCCGACGAGTGCCGAGAGAACGTGTCCACCAGGCTGCGCTCGCTTTCCATGAACAACCAAGGCGAACTCCTGATGGGTGGTGACACTCTCGGGATGGAGGTGAGCGCCTTCGCCCAGCTCGCTATGCTTTCGGGCTTTGGCTCTGGCACGCGCTACTTGACCAAGCTCTGCCCCAGAGACCTGCGCGCCGAGAACTTCAACCGCCAGGCCAGGCTGCGGCCAGACCGCGAGCTCGTGCTGCGCACTCGCCTCGGACCTGATGGAGGTCGCCGTGCCTTTGCGACCGTCACGCCCACCTACTCGGCCGTGGATACCGACCAGGTGCTGCTCGCTGTCGAGCACGCCCTGACCGATGCCCATACCGAGATGCGCTACGACGGCGCTGGCGTGCGAGCGACGGCCATGTGGATGCCCGACCAGATCGTGGACCAGTCTGCAGGCGACGTGTTCAAGGTTGGGGTGCGCATCGAGACCGACGACACCGGTCGGGGCCGCATCCGCATCTCTGGCGTCGCTTTCCGCCCCGCCTGCCTGAACTTGCTGATCATCAGCGAGGGTAAGGTCGAGACTGTCTCCCTGGTCCACCGTGGAGACCCCGAGCGCATCCTCTCCATCGTGCGCGATGGCGTGGACGAGGCGCGAGAGAAGGTCGGCACCTTCCTGGAAGCCTGGGGGCACGCCAGGACCGTCAAGGTGGATGTCCAGGAACTCCTGCGAGAGTGGGTGGAGGAGAAGAGCATCTTGCCCCGCACGCGAATGGAGAACGACGTGATCGTGGAGGAGCTGCTCTGTGCGTGGCGCAAGGAGCCAGGAGACTCTCTGGCCGATGCCATCAACGCCCTTTCCCGGTCTGCACACGAGAGCGATCTCTGGGACATGGACTTCCGAGAGGAGATGGAGCGTCAGGCTGCGCGCCTGGTGCTGGTGCCGAGATGAAAGCTACCCCGCTGGACGTGAGCCGGCGGGGCATTCTTGCATCAAGAAATATCAGTCGCGAAAGACAACAGTGACACTATTCGTGGCATACAAATAGCCGCTACCAAGACAAATTTTCGCCGATTTTCTCAATCCATCCTTTTCAGGGATACTGTGCTACCACCAGGCAGGTCTGAAGGATACTCGTGTCGGAACAACTCTGCCATTCGTTCTCCATGCACCCTCTCTATCGCCTGATGAAATTCCATGTAGTCTATTAGCCGCCACCAGTGGCTCGCAAATTCCTGGCGGTGAAATGCCTTCTTGTAGAGATCGAGCAGAGTGAAGGGTTCTTGTTCAAGAACAAGTAGAGTCGCATCGCGCAACTCACTTACAAAATCTTCGCGCTTTTTGTGGATGCCAAAGCCAACTCTGTATTTTGGGAAAGGTAAGTTCAGCTCGTCCTCAAGCGTTGCACCAGTTGATCCCCTCCACAAACGGTGTCCCCGGATGGGAACGCCTAAGGCGGCCATATGAGGCTGTCCCACAGGAGGAGCTTTCTTACCAAGGTATCTGGCAACTTCAATTGCTCGTGTGTCATCACCAACGAAGACCACCAAAGGTACGCCATCCGAATGTGTGTGGAGACTTCTTTCTATCTCAAGAAAAGCAGCCCCCACATCTTCCACAGAATAGTCGTGAACCGTGGAAATCCGTTCATGAGTTTTCAGAATACCGCGTAGATAGGCATCACCTGCGGAACCGTGAACGGTGATGAACTTCGCGCGATGGAAGATCTGCTCTTTCTGGCCTGTAACATACGAAAGAGCACGAACACTCTGACCACACCAGCTTGTACCCCCATATTCTTCGAGGAACTCAAGCAGGGTTGAAGAACGTGCAACGCCATTCAAAGGTAGCCGTAGTCCTGGTGCCTCCACGAAGCTGATCTCCCTGCGTCGATGTAGGGCGGAAGTAATTGGCAGAAGCACGTCCACCTTCATCAATTGGGCGGAAACGCTAATGGAACCAAGAGTCTCGGCATCAATCGGGGTCGTGGCCGGTGTCCGATATGGATATAGTAACCTGCGCATGCAGTCGAGCAGGCCTCCAAATACTCCACCAATCTGTTCTCTATCAATCTCTGCGAAGGGAGGTCGGTGAAGAACACCAACAGTAAGATGCCCACCTAACGGTTCTTCAGCGACAGGTGCCGCAGCTACGAATTGCACCTTGTCGCCCCGGAGGATGTGTCCTGGCATCTGGAGCAAAGCAGAAAAATGGACTCTGCGGTATTCTCCGATATCATCGCCACTAGCCTCACAAAGCTCTGAAAGATGCTGGTAGGCTTTCAGCAGTTCAGCCCGTGACCAGGAGTACTCGCCTTTGAGCTTCGCGAAGATACTTGTGCTGCTTACACCCACTTGCCGAGCAATACTCGCAATGTTCTTCTTCTTTCCAGCGCGCATCGGGGCCTGCCGCCAAGCATGAAAGGCATCGCTGTGGCGACCCTGCCGAAAGAACTTCATGGCCGATGCGGGAACGAGTAGTTCTACGTCACTCAATTCTTGAAAACCTGTGTAGTAGATGAAGAGGCCAGATACTCTCTCATAACCGGCAGCACTATGACTCGGCCGGAACACCTCAATGAAGAGAGTTTCAGGCGGTGAGCCCGCCGAGTCCAGCGCGAATCGGCGCTTGACAAATACTTGACAGAGGGACACCTGATAATCAGGTACAGCTATGGTGTCTATTCAATCAGGATCAGAAACCCCCCGATGACGCCAGCTGCTCCCCTCAACATGACAAGAAGACCGCAGCCAGAACTGGCCGCGGTAGAGGTGGAGCACCAAGGCAGGCAGCAGCAAGCTCCCCACCGAACCGGCCGCGTTGCAGCACGGCCGATCCTCGGACAGGAGCTCCCACTTCCTATCGGATCGCGACATACCGGCCGCGACCATCACCTCGGACCTTACATGGAGGCCACGAGATGGAGTGCCCAAGAAAGCCCAGACAAAGTACCATAGCGCGTGTTTTCGTGCAAGGGGAGTACTTCCTGTCGCCGTCCAAGGACGATGGTATTGACCTCGTTCGAATGACCGACGGTGGCTCCCCAAAGAGTGTTGCGACGTTCTACGGCTCCCTTCAAGACGCCTTGGCGGGGGCTTTCGTTTTGACTAACGCTGGGTACATCTCCGTGTTTCGCCCACCGGAGGCCACTCCAGAGGCTGCCGGTAGGCATCCGGCTGCTCCCCGTGGGTAGTTGAGCGCCATGCCTCATCCTCACGCCGACTTGAGCCAGAGAGCTCGACCTCCCCCAGAGCAGCGAGAAGCACGAGGCGATCTCGCACATCGCCTCGTGCTTGAGTCACCTTTCAACCCTCGTTCCTTCGATGGTCTGTGGCGACCGGGTAAGCATACCATTCGTCGGCCTGGCCTTCCACAGATCGCGCTCCGCAAGAACCGCATCCGCGAACCGGCCTGTCGGCATGAACATCAATATCTCCATTCGCCTTCACCCACCGCATAGCCTCGGGTTCCTCTTGGACCAGTTCAGGGAGGAACTTGAGCAGGTCATGGCATGGGTGGGGGGCCTGGACTCTCCGAGGCTCCTGGTCCAGTCCCAAGACGACTCCACGAGATCTGTCGTTCCGACAGAGTACATATCTACACGCCACCGATTACCTCTCTCCTTAGGGCGCGCCCTCCTGGTCGCCGAGGACGCATGGGGCCTCCTGAAGAGCCACCATCCAGAGCTGCCGGATGCGGTGATCCGCATCGGCACGCAGGACCAGTACATGAAGAAGGGGCACTGGAGTCCCTCTCGCTGGCGGATTCAAGGCCAGGATCTGGGTGAGGTGATGATCGCGGGAGAGCACTTCCATAGGGGAGGAGAGGCAATTACTGCGACCCTGATCCACGAATCTGCCCATTCTCTGGGTACATATCGGGGCATCAAGAACTGCATCGGCGGAACCTACCACACTCAGGCTTTCGTTGAATTGGCCCACGAGGTCGGCCTGCATGTCTACGAACCATCGAAGAAGTACGGATTCGGTCACACCTCTCTGACAGCCTCGACCAGGAGCATCTTCAGCAGCCACATCAGGGAGTTGGACAGGCTCTTGACTGGCTTCCGGCTCTCGAAGGGACGCCATACCATGCGTGGAAGGGAGGTGAGATGAGCGCTCTTCTGGCCTTCGTACGGGGTCTTTTTGCCATTCCAGCCCCGCCAGCGTTCCGCTCGCAACTCGATATGGCTTCCTCGGGGGAGCAGATGGATGAAGAGCTTCCGCCGCTCGCTCGTGAGCAGCCACATCGTGCCGACCTACTCCTCGATGAAGACACCTTCTGTGCCGAGGACACGGCGCAACACCGAAGCACACAGCTTCAGGAGCAGCAAGCAGCCCAGGAGACGGAGCACGACCTTGATGACCATTACCTCGCCTTTCCAGCCCCGCTCTTGGATGTGGCCTGGTTGATCGGGTGTGCAGTCTTCTCTGCGGGTATCGCCGTCATCGACACGTGGACTTTCCTGAACGTTGGCGCCCTCCGGGTCGGCGTTGATCCAGCTACCGTCTTCTCCGAGCCGAGAAGCACCCAGGGCATGGTGTTCGCTTGGGCTTTCGGTCTGGTCCTATCTGGTCTCCTGCCAGCCCACGTCTTCCTCGATAGCGCGTACCCCTCGCAGGGGCCGCAGAGATGGCTTCTGGCCACCGCGTCTGGACCAGTTCTGCTCGGCACGTGCTACCTGCTCGCCAAGGTTCGTGAGGAAGCGAGCGGCAGCGTCAGCCTTCTCGAGGCCAACGCCCAGAACGCGGGACCGGATTTCGAGATGTTGCTCCTGCCCATCCTGCTTTCAGTGACTCTCTCCATTCTTCTTGCTGCTGGAATCCGGCAATGCAGGGTGCTGGCAGGCAGAATCCGCGGGGACATCTCCAAGACGTTCAACCAACGATGGGTCATCAGGCGCAGGCGCTCAAGGGTGCGTCAGTCGGAACGCGCGATTCGCTCAATTCGCCGCCGTCGCCATCAGATTGCCCAGCACTTCGACGCCGCCCATGTCTTAGGCCAGGCCCTTGCTGGAGACAATCCCGATCTCACTCAACCGGAACGAGAGCGCCGTGCCGAAGTCCGTGCGCAGGCCACCCGGACTGCTTTGGGCCTTGAGGTAGGTCAGCGTGCTCGCCGATTCCTGTTCGGTGGCCTCATGCTCGGCACCGCAGTGCTCCTCCTCTTCTTGATGGCAGGCTGTGAGCCGATGCCGGCGCGATCTGCAGGCGTGGTCGTAGTCTACGACGCTTCTTCCAGTGCGGGTCTCTGCAATGAGCAGGGGTGCAGGACAGAGGACCTGGTGGAGCTCTACAAGGGGTTCTCCGAAGCCACTCGCCTTCGTCAAGGTTCTTGGTTCGAGGTGGTTTTGGTCGGACGAGACGCCCATGTGGCCAGCCTGTACCGATCCCCTGCGTCTGACTTCTCCACAGGGGGCAACCTCCTCGAAGCCAAGCGGCTTCATGTCCAGGAGCAGAGCAGCCGGATCAGCGAGCTCGATATCGACAGCGGGCAGGCAAGCAGCGCAGTTTCCTATGCGATCTCAAGCGCGGGAAGGAGACTATCCGAGTCGGAGACCACCCACTCGTATCTCGTCGTGCTCTCTGACCTACGTGACATTCGGCGGGGCCGCTGGAACCTGGAGCGTCGCGTTCCCGAACCGCAGGAGTACATCGACCTCCTGCAGGCCGACGGCTCCTTCCCCGACCTCAAGGGTGCGGAGGTTCGGGTCTGCGGGGCCCATGATCGCCCAGAGCCAGGAATGCACGACTGGAATCCGGCCATGCACAAGGCGCTCACCTCATCCTGGAACGCGGTCTTCAAGGCCGCTGGCGCCTCCTCCTGGAGGCTCTCGGAGTTCTGCGATTTCAAGAGCTTCTTCAACGATTTCAATGCGTCTACTCCCCACAGATGAACACCAACAAACGGAGAAGTACGAGATGAATACGATCCCCCTCTTTCAGGCCGGTGCTCATCGAGGCGGCCGCGAATACCGAAGAGCCCTGGTGCGTTCTGGTCAAGCTGATCGCATCGCCGACATCGTCATCGCCGATCCCAAGCCCAACAGAGCCACCCGTGAGGCCGAAGAGTACTCCCGGATGGGGTTGAGGACCCTGGCGCTCCAGGAATCCTGCGAGTCTGCGGTCCGTCAGGTGGACGACGAGCGCCCCATCGTGGCGCTCGTTGACGAGGTCGCCCCCATGGCGCACCTCATCGAGCATCGAACGCGACAGCCCGTGCTCGTCCAAGGAGTCGGCCGCGGCCCCTCGCTCAACGGCAGCACATCGCCGGCCTTTGGTATGACCTTGGCCAGTTTCCCCGAGCGGGCACAAGAACGCGGGCCTGCGACGGAGCTGCTGCAGACGTTGGCCAGGCTTTCGCCGCCGGCGAGTTCGCAGGCGATCTCGCGAGATCCGCTCAACGCCATGCGCCTCCACCGAGTGCGCCGCAACACGAGCGAGGTCACCGCCCATCGCGTTCTGGAACTCGACCGCACACGGGAGCAGGACGATCTTCAGGCCCTGCTGTGGGGCGAGGGCACCTATCCCCTGGTTCTGGCTCGCGGCCAAGGCCGTGACGCTCTGGAGGCCCAGAGCCAGGCGCTCGACCTCGTTCCCAGGCGCCCGCACGTGGCCGTGGCGATCTTCTCCCGCAACCCGGATCGAGTGGACATCTTCGTACTCGATCCCACCACGCGCAGAGATGGCCACTTCGTGCGGATGCACGTTCCGTTCCACGCGCCCGCCCCCGCTCCCCAACAGATGGGACGCCGGATCATCGACGTGAGCCCCTCCCCGGTGAGCTTGCCCGCCAGAAGGCCCAGGCCGCCCAGGGCCGGCACACCGGTGCCGAGGTCGGCCATCCGCGCGGCGTTCACCGACTGAAGGAGAGTCCATGAAGCGCATCCTGCCTCTGGCCATCATCGCCATCATCATCCTGACCGCGTTGGCTGGCCCGGTCGTTTCCGGCTTCCTGTTCATGGGAGCCATCCTGTGCTTCGCGGGCGCCGGGTGCATCATGATTGCCGGAGCAGAAGCACTGGCCGGGCGTCTGGCCGCCTACGCGGGAGGCTGTCTTTTCGCGGGGATTATCCTGCGGGCCGTCGCTGGGGCGAGCGCTCAGTTGAGTCCGAGCATCATGGTCGGGCTCCTGGCGCTCCTGGGCTTGGTCGTGCTTGCAGGAGCCTTGGTCCTCCTGTCCCGGATCATCGTGCAACGGCCGCCGGCGGGTCCTCGACCTCGGCCCATGGCCAGACCACGGGCTCGCCTGGTCGAGCACATCGAATCCGATCCTACCGCGTGGGTGGGCACTCGACAGTCTGCTCGCACCGACGACGAGCTGGGCATCCTCGGTGAGGGTGATGTTCGCCAGAGATGAGCGACTACCTGTGGGGCAAGGGCAGCAGGACGTGCTCCCGCTGGCCGCCTCCACATTGGTCGAGGCCCATTCGGCTCAAGTGGGTGGGACGGGATCTGGTAAGACCGGTTTCCTCATCGGCAGGGTCATGACCCTCCTCTCGTGCCTTCCCGGACGAGTCCACGTCTGCGTCCTGGATGGCAAAGGAGAGGCAGCCAGAGATCTACTCGGCACGTTCGCCCCAGCAATTGCCCACGAGAGCTGGGGGCTCAAGGCAGACCAGATTGGTGTCTGCTCGCCCTGGAAAGATGGCTGCCACGTCGGCCTGAACCTGCTCGCCCGACAGCCGGGGATGCCGGTCGATGTGCAAGCAAGCCAGGCCAGCAGAGCGATTCAGCGACTCGTAGGTGACAACTTCGGGCAGCGAATGGCCCCGATGATCATGATGGTTCTACGAGCCGTAATCGAGCTCAAGGGCTCGCTGCACGACGTACTTCGTATCCTGGAAGACGACGAAATCGGCATCGCAGTAGGCCGACGAGTTCGAGACCCCGATGTCCGGCGCTATCTCATCGAAGTGCTTCCACGCGAGCCAGCGGCGACCAAGGCAGCTCTGCGGGCGCGTCTTGTGGGCCTCTTGGGTCTGCGGGCGATGCGCGCCATGCTCTGCTCCAGAGAGAGCATCACCGGAGTGGACTTCATCAATTCCCGGTTGAGCATCATCGACCTCGGAGGGGCGCCACCAGGCCATGCAGATCTGTCCATGTGGCTTGGTACTTGGATTTTCAACATCATCACCTCTGCGATCTTGAACCGGCCAGACGAGCCCGGCAGACCACAGCTCTGTCTGTTCGTGGATGAGTTCCATCATCTGATCCACTCGCACGCTGACCTTGAGCAGCTCCTGACGATGGCCCGTTGGAAGGACACCAGCGTGCATCTGACGACTCAATCTCTGGCCCAGGTGCAGAACCAGCGGCTCATTCAAACGGCCCTTGCTAATATTGGAATGTTCGTAGCGTTTCGCCCGCGGCCTGAAGACCTGCACCATTTTGGGCACCTCATTTCAGGCAGGGGTCACGTAGTGGACCCCGAGCTTCCAGATCGGTTGCTGGAGCCTTCCAGGCAGACCCAGCTCTGGACCACCCGCCTTCGAGCACTGCCGCCTCGCTACGCTTGGCTTGTGGATCTCTCACAAGGAGGGGAGAGCCACATCATCCGCAGCCTGGAGCTGCCATACCAGCGAGCCCGCCAGATCTCCGAACGCCTGTCAGCAGAACAGCGCCACGCCTTCTGGCGCGGCAAGTTCGGCAAGACCGTCGAGGAGCTCGAATCTGACGCTGCAACAGCTCTCAAGGGCATTCAGAAGCCAGGAGCAGGCCAACAGGGCGACATGCTCGATGGCCTCGGCAGCGGTGGATCCGGTCGGAGGGCCGGGCGTGGGAAGGGCAAGAAGAGCCCGACTTTCATGATGGAGCTACCAGAATGACCGCCGCACTCCTCAACGCTCTGGGGCAGGTCCAAGGGTCCTTGCTCATGCGCCTTGGACTGGCGCTGCTTGTGCTGCCTCTGCTGCCTGTGGCGGTAGTTGTCGATGGGCTGCGATCGCTCATCCGCGCGCAGGCGGAATCTCGGGTGCTCTCTGCTGGAACAGCTCTCTGCCCTGCTGGGCACCGGCTGTCGCTGCAGGGCGCATATGAGTGCGAGCAATGCCGGCTTCCCTTTGAGGGGCATGGCTTTGGAGAGTGCCCACACTGTCGGCACGTGGCCCACAGCCTCCGATGTCCATGCGGCCGAGTGGTCGTCAATCCTCTGTGGAGCCCAGAGCCGTGAGCAAGCTGAAGTGCCCAGCTCGGACTCGGCCCCGCCCTCCTGGCGGAACCAGGGTGATGCCCAGGGACAAGCTCATTCTGTTGCTCGTGGCCAGATGCGCCCCGGTGACCACCACCCAGGTCCGAACCTACCTGGAGTGCAGCACAGATGTTGCCCAGCGCCGCTGCCGGGTGCTTCGTGATCATGGGCTGCTCCAAGTGACGCTCGATCCCCGAGGGCTCCATCGGCCCAACCTGCTGACTCTCGGTCTGCCAGCCATGCCGGTGCTCGACCAGACCTTCGGCTTGAGCCCCGAGCAGTGCCGCCGCCCCAAGGCCATGCCGAGGAACCTGGATCATCACCTTGGAGTCGTGGACCTCTACATCCAGTTGAAGGCCGCCACCACAAGATCGAAACGCATCGACCTCGCCGATTCGATGCTGGACTGGGAGCTGCGTCAAGGCCCTGGGGCCCGCCAGAGGCGGGTACAGGTGCCCGATCTGGTAGCTGTTCTTCAGAGCGACAGTGGGCGCATGGGGCTGGCCATCGAGGTGGACATGGCTACGCAGTCACCCGACAGCGTGGTCAGGAACAAGGCCCTGCCATACGCCCAGGCCAGGCTGTCTGGCTCGACCCTCAAGGGCTGCCGCGACTGGGCAGTCCTGATGGTGAGTGCCAGCGTGCGCCGGCGCAACCGCCTGATGATCCGCCTGGGCCGGGAAGCGCTGCCGCTGGGATTGTTCTACTTCGCCGTCTCGGAGAACATCTCTGCCAGGAGCTTCCTCGGACGAACTACATGGCGGGCTCGCCACCTGGGCTCCGACGGAGTCGTGCGCTGGCCAGAGACCGACCCCTTTGCACCTATCAGGACGACCCGTCAGGTCCGTGCTGACGGGTTTCGTGCGCCGTCCAAGCCTTTGCAGGCCGCCAATGGCGCGCCCGCAAACTCCGATCTTGGTCCTCCCGGAGGACCACGGACATGACCTGCATCCCCAATCCGCTCTTTCTCCAGCTCATCGGTATCGAGAAGCCGATCTCCTCTTCCACTCCCCTCGACCTCGTTCCGCCCATGGACGAGGTTGCCCGCTGGGAAGAACACCAGGCGCAGCCTGTCTTCTGCCGCGGGACTGACCGGAACGGTGCCAACCACCACAACGCCAACTCTGTGGGGAGTATCTGGCGTTCAGGTGGCTGGCCGCTGTCGTGGTGCCTACTCCTGTCCCGCATGGCATCGGGCCATCCGACCATCGGGCCACGGGACTCCGGGACCTCGTTCGCGCCGGGTTCTTCCTGGCCGTCCAGAGCAGCGAGGGGCAGTGGAGGCTGGAGCCAGCTGGGTGGAAGCCATCCACTTGCAGACAATCACCATCTCGTAGCAGGAGGTGCTCTACATGAGGTAGTCAGGTGCCAAAGCGCATGGCAGTACGATCTGGCTGCGGTGAGGACCGGTAGGGGGCGGCCCCGCCTCATTCAACTAATCCTCAATACCTATGCCAAAGTCAAAGAAAAGGCGCCTCCCTCGCTGGGAAACCGATGTCGAGTGGTCCATGTGGGAGTTCAAGGTGTTCCGCCCGACGCCCTACGACGTCATCTGCGAGAATTACCTTATATATATGGTCAACGGTCAGCTTGGACCGATTCCGAAGGAACTGCTTCAGGTCCTCGGGAAGATCAGACAGGCTCTCGAAAGTTCCCCTCGATTCGTGCAGACCGATTCAGAGGAAGACACCTGGGCCATCGTGGACTGGCTCAAGGACGACGATTCGTCCGAGTCCGAGGAGCCGACCACACAGGCCCGAAAACTCAAAGGGCATGTGCAGGATGGTCCTGCATCTTGCTCGTAACCTCAACACTCTATGACAAGGATCACGCCAACCTGGGAGCAGTCCGTCGTGGCTGCTCTCCGAGATCTTGGTGGCGAAGCTCATCTCTCCGTCCTCAATCCAGAGGTCGCGAGGCTTCGCAAAGCCGCTGGGATTCCACTACCGGCGACCTGGACGGCAACCATCAGGCGGACCTGCCAGCAGTCGAGTCAGATCGTCCAGGACGATCGAGGCTCCGGCGTCTGGCGACTCGTCACCAGGTAGTCAACCGGGCTGCCTGCTGCTTCGCACTTGATCGCCGCTGTACCACCAGCCTGCTTCGGGCCGCACCCGGCCGGTGTGGGGCCGTCCCATTCCGGTTGAACCGCGCCAGATTCTGTCAGCCCAGGCAGCCACCCGCTGCTCCATGGGCTCTCCCTCCAGCTTTCCTGGCCCTGGCTCGTTGGCCAGGGTTCGCGCAGGCTGTTTCCCCTCACCGCGCCTGGAGCTCTCGCTCTGGGTGGCACGAGGCAACAGCTCCGTGACTGCCTACGGCGCTGCCAGGTTGCGCCTGCCCAGGCCTGCGGGCTCGCTGGGTTCGCCTTCTTGGTCGTGGCTGTGGGACCACCATGGGTCTTCTCCTCCTATCCAGGCTTCCCGCCTGGCAGGTACTGGGGGCTCTGTCTCCGTTGCGCTCTGCTCATCAGGGGCGCTTGGGGCTGCAGGAGAGGTGGGAGAGCTCTGGACGGCGAGGCAGCCAGGCCGTCATGGTCTTTCGTGCGTGAAGCCCCGTGGGTTGCTCTGCACCGGTCGGGTCGCGCGTCCTGTTCTCCACACCGTGGGAGGGATCGACAGGTGAGCAGTTCCCGCTACCTGCGCCGCATGTGGCGGGCGTCCCTTGGCCCGGCCTCCTTGCTGGCCTTGGATGAGTGCGTGGAAGCGCTTCCTGCTCCAGGTCCACAAGCAAAGACCTGGTTGGTGGAGACTGTGAGCCCCATCGGAGAGGTGGCGGGCGTCAAGGTCTGGCGCTGGGGTGAGGTGCTGGAGGCCATCGAGTCGAAGCGCAGGGGCGTTGGCGACAAGGAGCCTGCACACTGCGAGCCTGCGTATGCAGACCGCCCTCCGCGCGGGCATCATGTTGAAGAAGAATTGAGCGGTACTGGCACCGACTGGATGACTGTGCGCCAAGCCGCAGAGCACTTCCAAGTCTCCGAACGACTGCTCCGCAAGCTGCTCTCCCAAGGGCGGCTTGACGAAGCCGTCGCTCGGGTAGGCCGAGCAGTGCGGCTCCATCGGGGCCGTCTTGTGACGGCACTCACTGGACAGGAGGATGCCCATGGCCTGGCTCCAAAAGAGCAAGAGGCTCAACCCGGACACGGGGAAGAAGGAAATCTACTACCGAATCTGTTGGAGAGTGAACGGCAAGAAGCGTACCCGCGGCATCGGGTTCTGCGGGGTGGTGGAGGCCAAGGAGCTTCTCAAAATCTTCGAGGGCAAGCAGGCCGTCGGCGAGGAGGTGGCTCCGCCGCCGAGTTCCGAGCCTACCTCCGCGGAGCCAGCACTGGTTCCGAAGCTGGCTGACTACCTGGATGACGTGTTCCTGCCTGTTGTGCAGCGCGACAAGGCGCCCAAGACCTACGCCGGAGCCTGCCGGGCAGCCAATGCGCTCAAGCCCATCCTTGGCCAGTTGCAGCTCGACCAGATCAACTTCGCCGCCGCCGATGCCTATGTGACCGAGCGGAAGAAGCTTGGCCGGAGGTCGAGGACCATCATCCTGGAGCTGCGCTACCTGCGCCAAGCCCTGCAGCACGCCCACGCCTGCGAAGTCATCCGCCAGGTGCCGGAGCTGCCCAGGATTGCCGACCGTGACCGTAAGCCCCACAAGTTCCTCACCGAAGAGGAGTCTGAGCGCCTGTTGGATGCCCTACGCCCCCTGGACGAGCAGCCCCACCGGGTCACCCGTGGGAGGCCACCCATCACCAGGGACCAGCTCACCTACCTGGTGGTGCTGATGGCTCTCAACGCCGGTCTACGCAAGAGCGAGATCCTGACCCGCGGCTGGGAGGATATCCACTGGCAGCAGGGGCCTCTGGGCACCATCATCATCAGCCACAAGCCCGAGGTGGGTTTCGTGGTGAAGAAGGGGCGCGAACGGGCCATCCCGCTCACACCGAATCTGCGCCACGCCCTGGAAGACGCCCACGAGGCTGCCGGCAGGCCGTCATCGGGCTGGATCTTCCCCTCGCCGAGGATTCCTGGCCAGCCGCGAAAGAACTTCGCCCAAGCCCTGGCTCGGGCCTGCAGGCGAGCAGGGCTGCCGCGCATCCATCCCCACGGCCTGCGCCACACCTGGGCCACCAGGCTTGCCATGCAGGGGGTAGACCGTCGGACGCTCATGGAGCTGGGCGGCTGGAAGGAGGGCCGGATGCTTGATGAGATCTACGCCCACACCACCGACGCTCACAAGGCCGAGGTCATGGCGCGCATGGGCATCGGCCGCCATGAGAAGAGCCCCGAGGGTGAGCCGGATGATGAGGAGTAGGTGCCACCCAGCTGCCACCCACGGCCAGCCTTCAAGGGCTCTCTGGGAGCAGATTTCTCTGGGTGCCACCCAGAACTGCCACCCAGCAGCCTCAATCGCTCCTTCAACGAAAAGACCCACTCTGCGGTTTGCAAAGTGGGTCGTTCTTTTTCGTCGAGTCGGGGTGGGCGGATTCGAACCGCCGACTTCCTGCTCCCAAATGATCGAATCGGGGAGGTATATCCTGTGTTTTCAAGGGGTTACAGTGCACCAGGATGCACGGTTTTGCACGGAAATGCACCTGGTTGCCACCCAGTGCCACCCAGCAGATGGGAGGATGATGGTGCGATATGGAGTCGGTGGTTCTGGGTGGCAGGGTGCCACCCAGTGTATCTACAAAATGGTACTCCTTTGCGCCAATGGGCAGCCGATGGATGTCAAGATTCTGTCAAGTCGGCATGGCAGCCTCCATGGATGTCCAATCCCGTAGATCGGCATGCGAGCCTACGAGCATGAAGAACATCCACGCCATTCTCGAACAGCTTCTCACGCTCGCTCCCTTCCCTCTGACCGCAGCAGACATCAGGGAAGGGCTTGCCGACCTGCAGCTCGCACTGGCCGGTCTTGCCGTTGAGGTGCTGGAGGCAGAACGAAAAGAGCTCCCACTCCGCGAGGCTGCAGAGCTGGAGCGATTTCCCCGAATGCGGCTCGTTCATCTCGCCATCTTCGATCTACTCCGTTTTGAACTCCCCAAGGAGTATAGAGAAGTGCTGCGTGAGGTCAGCGCCGACAGTCAGGAGGAACCTCTCTTCGTACGCGACATCAAGCTCGCGCTGGTGAACTGCGCCCGGGAGTCGGACAACCCGGCAGAGCGCGCTGTCAGCCGTTTCTTTCTGTTTGAGATTATTCGCCTTGGCATGGTGATTGTCGCCTGGCTGGCGGGAGGCATTGAAGCCGTAGGCGGAGACCAGCAAGACATCGACGAGTTGGCGGAATCCGAGGTGGATGAGTGGTTGAGCAGGCCTCTTCTTCCTGGCCCGATCAGAACCTTCGACGTGATCTTTGCTGGTGCCTTGCTACGCCTCAATGGCCGCGCTGATGTGCTTGCCGAGATGATGAATGAGCTCTCCGATGAAGCTCGCAGGGCTCAACTCTTCCGAGCTGCAGTGGAGGCCAAGCTGCGTGAGATGCCCGCAGCAGAGGCCGTGCTGATCCGCAACATGGTAGCCCCAGCGCTCGACGGGCAGCACGTGACAGTCGAACGCTTGGCAGGCCTGCACCCCATGGCGCTCGGTCAACACAAGACAGAGGCGCTCTATAAGAAGCAACAAAGGGCGTTTTTGAAGCTTCGGCAGGGCCAGGATGTGAAGAGGAGCAATCCAGCCCTCTTTGACATGATTCGTGAAATGACCAAGGAAGGATAGCAGAACATCCCATGACTTATGCGATCGCTACATATGACTGGCAAAACGTGCTTGATGCGCTTGACGGACACGAACCAGGCTCCATCCTCCGCCTATCCAAGCGCTCCGTACCACATCCGCTCGACCAGGGGGCCAGAGAATCTGTAGGGCTGCCTCAAGGCCAGTCGGCTGACTACCGCTGGGAGCTTGAGAGTGGAGAGAGCCTGCATGTCAGGGATTTCGGCACGCATTATGAAGCCCACATTGACCTCGTTGACCCTGCGGTCGATCTGCTGGCTCATCTGGCGAACGATGCCCCTGGAACAATGATCACGGGTAGTGCGGCTGGTGGCGCGTTGATCGGGACGGCAGTGGCTCGCACTGCGGCTGGCGCGCTTGTCGGAGGACTTGTTGGTGGGCTCGTAGGAGCTCTGGGAGTCGCTCTGCTCACCCAGGATGACTAAAACCAGAAAAGGAACACATGGAGGAGAGAAAATGCGCCGCAAACGCATTCATCGATCACGAATTCCCGAAAAAACTGCCGGCCGCGTCTACAGTGGCGCAGAGTGGGCCGCAGCTCGACGCGGGCACAGGAACCGTACTCGGTACTCGGGAATTGGAGGACTGGTTGGAGGAATTCTGGGCTCCTTCGGGGGTCTCTGGGGAGCTGCGGCAGGAGCTGCAATTGGAGCTGGTATCGGAGCGGCTATCGGTGACGAAGTTGACAGTGGTTGAAAGTCATTATCCTTCCGGGACCGATGACAAAGGACGTGTAGAGCTTCCCCAGCACTCACACTAATTAAACCGATCCCTTGATCCTCCGAGGAGGCTCACCCTTCTTCTTTATTTCACAGGGTGTATTTTACAACCGAAATATTCTCGTGCTCTTGAGATAACCAGAGGGGGAAAGAGAGCCATTTACATGTGGTGTATTAGGCGGCGATGCCTTTACTTATTCCACGGTCTCGGCTACGGTGCGAGGTAGAGAATCCTCCCATAGGAGCACTTTCTATGCCGAATCAGATTCGAACTCTGCCAGACGGCAAGATATGCGATTTCATTGATGGAACTATCCGTAACGACACGCCGGAGGAATACGTTAGGCAGAATATTGAGAAACGCCTCGTCTTGGAGCTTGGGTATTCACTTGGCCAGATAGCTGTCGAATTTCCTATTCGCATCGGTAGCCGACGGGCACGGATTGACCTTGCCGTATTCCCGGAAGATGCCGCTCACACACAAGACAACGTGCATGTCATTGTTGAGTGCAAGCGAGAGTCAGTAGAGCCCACCGATCACAAGAACGGCGTTGAGCAACTCAAGTCCTACATGTCGGCTTGCCCCAACGCTGCTTGGGGGATGTGGACAAATGGCCGATACAAAGATGTGATTCGAAAGACCGTCTCTGACGGCAGCATCGAGTGGGAATCCCCGAATGATATCCCCGCCAAGGATGGGGATACAGACCGGTTGGACATGCCGTCCCGTGAAGATCTCACTAACGCAACGGACGACAACCTTCTCTTCTCTTTCAAGACATGTCACAATCACATCTATGTTACCGACGGGCTCCAGAAGCAACCCGCCTTCTTTGAGCTTTTAAAGGTGATCTTCTGTAAGATCCACGACGAGCGAAACGTACCTCATGCCCTTGAGTTCTACGCAACGGCCGCCGAAAAGGCGAGCAATGATGGTCGGCTGACAGTGGCGCGACGCATCGGCAGAATCTTCGATCGAGTGAAGGCGCGATACCCAGCCATCTTTGACGGTGGAGACACAATTGCACTGGAACCACGGTCACTTGCCTATGTAGTTGGCGAGCTACACAAGTACAGCTTCCTGACTACAAACATCGACGTGAAAGGCAAGGCGTATGAAGAGTTAGTCGGTGCGAACTTGCGTGGAGACCGCGGAGAATTCTTCACGCCGCGCAATGTGCAGCGCATGGTTATCGAAATGCTTGATGTACAGGTCGATGAGCGTGTTCTTGATCCCGCGTGTGGTACAGGTGGTTTCCTTGTCATTGCAATGAAATTGATAATCGATCAACTTCGAGAAAAGGCAGGATTCTATGCAGATGAGATGGTCAATCCGGCTGTCTTGCACGCCGTCGACCTGCGCGTGCGAGAGCTTGCAAGGTCTTGTTTCTTTGGTTTCGACATAAACCCCGACCTCGTCAAGGCGACCAAGATGAACATGGTCATGAACAACGATGGGTCGGGTAACATCTTCAGAGAAAACAGTTTATTGCATCCACACCAGTGGTCTGACGGTTTCAAACAGGAACTCGCAGACGCGCTCGGGAAAAAGCCTCTTTCTCTGCGTGGGCCAGGCCACCTTGGTTATTTTGACGTCATCGCTACGAATCCCCCTTTTGGCGCCAGACTGCCCATCAAGGACCGCGAAACATTGAGTCAATACGATCTTGGCTATGTGTGGACCGAGACGAAAACCGGTTGGCAGAAAACACGCAAACTCCAGTCGTCCATGCCGCCTGAAGTTCTCTTTATCGAACGATGCTGGCAGTTTCTCAAACCTGGCGGCCGAATGGGCATCGTTTTGCCAGATTCCATTCTGGGCGCGCCTGGACAGCGTTTTGTTCGAGAGTGGATACTTCGCCACTGTCGGCTGATTGCCTCGGTCGATCTTCATCCAGATACTTTTCAGCCACGCAACAGCACACACACGTCAGTTCTTGTGCTACAGCGAAAGACTGAAGATGAAATCCGTCGAGAGGAGAAACAAGGGCAGCTCAACGACTACTCGATCTTCATGGCTCAAGCGAAGGCGATTGGTCACGATAGACGAGGAAAGACTATTTATCGTCGAAATGAAGATGGGGAGATTGTGCTGGTGCCGCCCCCAGGTTCGGTTTCTACGTTGGAACGTACAGCGGACGGTTCTCCAGTCAGCCGTCCTCTACCAAGGCAGAAAATCAAGGACGATGATTGTCCTTTCATCTCTCAAGAGTTTCGTACCTGGAAGAAGACGGAGGTACTTGGCTGGTGAGACCTCAATTTGCCCCAAACACGTCGGAGATTCCAGCAAGGCCCCGTAGGGACTCTATTGCCACAACGGTTTCACTCAAAGAAGTCGTCACCCAAGGAACACGGTTTGACGCTTCAGCGTACGACATAGAATCACGCAATACGCTCACAACGATTGAGTCGTGTGGGCTATGTGTCCTGCCGTTGTTCGGCTCGAAAGGCCTCTGCAAGGAAGCACACAATGCCTTCCGCTTCAGGCGAGTTTTTGCTTCAGAACAAGGGCTACCGTTCCTGACCAGCGCTGACATCATCAAGATGCGACTGGACTATCGTCGTCATTTGAGTCGATCGCAGACTCCACGAGTGCGAGAGCTTCTTCTTCAGAAGTGGGATGTCTTAATTTCTTGTTCGGGAACCATTGGAAACGTCGCGCTGGCGGGTCCGGCGGTCGAAGGGTTTGCAGCGTCACAAGATATCATTCGGCTTCGTGCGACAAATAGTGACATTGCAGGTTACGTTGCGGCTTTCCTGCGTTCTCGCTATGGGAGAGGACTGATTGCGAATGCGACCTATGGATCGGTAATAACGCACATTGAACCAGATCACCTATCCAGGATTCCCATCCCTGTACCACGTCCACACCTCATGAACGTCGTTGGCACGCAGATGAGAGAAGCCGTGCTACTGCGTGAACGAGCAAATCGGCTTCTCGATGACGCGGAAGCCGCCCTGTACGATGTTCTCGGCTTCGAGAGGCTTGATACCCGGCACATGCGATCTACCACCATTCGCGCTCGGGAGCTCAATGGCCGCTTCGATGCCAGATACCACGAGCCAGTTGCTATTGCTGCTCTGCGGGATTTGGAGACATGCCGTTATCCGATATCGACAATTGGCGATGGCGCTGTATGTACTGAGATCCGGCAGGTCACGAGGTTTCGTAAGCGCGTATATGTTGAACGAGGTGGAATTCCTCTCCTAACAACGCGGCAGCTATTCCAGTACGACCCAGTCAAGATAAGTCACCTTGCAAAAGGCGCGCACGAAAAAGACCTCAAAGAAATCGCGCTTGCGCCGAACATGGTAACTGTGAACTGCTCTGGTCGACTCGGCCGAGTGCAGGCAGGCACGCTCGGGCGTGTGCAGATTATCCCCAGATATATGTCGGAGTGGACTACTTCTCAACATGCACTGCGGCTTGTCGCTGCGCCTGACCTCAACGCAGGCTATCTCTATGCCTGGCTTGCCTCGGCCCACGGCCTTCGTGTCATTACGCGCCATGCATATGGCTCCGTAGTCGTTCACATTAACCGTCACATGATGGCCGAGGTTCCAATACCTCTCCCAACAAGGGAGAAGCGCAACATGATTGGCGATCTTGTACTTCTGGCAAACCGACTGCGCGATGAAGCCTGGCGAAGGGAGCAAACTGCTATCCGGCAAGTTGAGGCTCTCATAGCCCTCCCCCCAGCTGAACATGATCCGATGGGATTTCGGATGGCTCAACTGGAGGCGGAGGCGAGTGGCGTTTATGCGCAGATAGAAAGTTCGTCTGACGAGCAAGAGGCATCCCGTCTACGCAGGAGACTTCGGCATCTACAACAAGAGCAGTCGGACCTGATGCAACAGGTCTTCTCCAGCCAGTTCTCACTTCCCCCAGAAGTTGGAGAGGATGTTATCGCCCTTGCTGACCGAGTACTGCGGGAGTATCGTGCTACTACCACCACGGCTTCAACCAAGTGATGTACCTCTTGAGCGCCGACACTCACCCCGCCCACTTCGAGGAGAGTATGGGTATAGAGGGTATCGACCATGTATACGCTGGGATTTTGGTTTCACCTGCGCGATATGCCTTCTCCACGAAGCAGACTTCGTTGCTATTGGAATAGAGGGTACGGGGCTAACATCTATTGAGCATATTGAGGCGAGGAGTCACGACCAAGACCTCGTCAATGAATATTCCAATCTTCTATATGCCTGTCGTTTCTGCAATACTGCACGGTCAAACCGTGGAAGATCTGCTCTGGATGGAGCGCAACTTCTGGACCCTACAGAAGCGGCCTGGGAGAACCACTTTTACATAGCTGCAGACGAACTTCGCCCGAAGCATGGAGATCACTCGGCGCAATACACGGCTGACTGCTACGATATTAAAGAACCGCGTAAAACAACTCTGCGCCGGCTCCGAAGGGAGCACGTCCAGTACTCACAGCGAGTGCTTGAAGCCGCGCCAGGACGTATTGCAGAGCTTAATAACGCCTTGGCAGACGATTCGATTTCGCCCTCATCTTCGCTCTACCTTCTCCTGAAGAACACGCTGGACGATTTGAAGGTCGAGTATGAGCGCATCATGACAGAGATTCTTCGCTACTGCGCAATACCGCTTGATGCGGACGACATCTGCCGTTGCGAGGGCGAGGGCAATCGAGCATTGCCGCCATTTATCGCGAGTCAAGTTTGGCAGATAGGTTGAGCTTCATGCACGTCGGTGGCGTGGGTGCCCCCATAAGAGAAAACACCCAACAGAAAGTAGCTACTGCGGCATTTTGGGCAAAGGCGCCGGAAAGTGAGGCCATGATATCCATCTGTTGAAGATGGTTTGTCTGAAAAACTCACATATGTTGGTCTGGGTACGAGAATCAATGCGTTCCCAGGCAGAAGGCGCAATCGCGAAGTTCTCCGTGTATCTTAATACAAGTTCCCAAATTCCCTCCAAGAAGGCAACATCATCATTGCGGCGAAACACTGAATTGACCAGTTCCCCGGCTGTACGCCTATGGTCACGAGAGTACGAGCAGGACACCAGGGCTCCGCTGTCGGTGAAAGAAATATCAACGGTAGCCCAGGGAAGATTCGTCTGGTCTCCTTTCTTTGCGTGAATCCTATTTCCAACAGCGTCGAAATGTGGAGTGAAGAACCCGTTCACAGCAAATCCGGGACGTGAGATGTGCCTCCACCGCACAGCAAGTGCGCGATCTACATGATGATTCAATATGCAACGGTCAAAAGCCTCCTTCACTCGGATAATCCCCTGCATCCCCAGTTGCACACCATAGGACTGGATCATTGACAACGTCTGTAGTTCCAAGGACGTGCTTGTGTCTTTTACAATCTTCTTGGTAATGGAAATTGCGTGTTCGAGTGCCCGTTGCTTCTCCCACGCCTCCCGCAATATTGCCCGATATGCCAAGAGGACGAGTTGGTGCTCGGTCGGATGCTGGAGTTCTTCGGTGTCGATACTTCTGAAGAGTGACGCATCGTGTTCGGCACACAGGGCGTGAAAAATGCTTGCGTGGCGCGAAATGCCGACAGGCTTGCCACGTATTTCTAGGTGGTTGTCGAGATCTTGCGTCATATCCATCACAACAACATGCCCGGTGCCCTCTGAAAGAGGCGTCAAGGTGCGCTTTCGCTGCAGCGAATGACTGCGGATGGGTGTTCTCGGACAGGCCACAGGACCAGGAGCGAGGCAACGAGGAATCGGTTTGCTTTTTAGCGTCTTAAAGAGAACTGCTTTCAATCCGCGCATCACAGAATCGGGACGCAGCAACTGATCGGAGTTCGGCATTTGCCGTATTTCGTTGATGCTGAATCCCAAGTCTCCTTGGGCGCTCCTCCAAAGCATCTCGTGAAGGAGGGCAGGGTCGAGTTCCCGACGATCAGTCATCACCTGTACCTTCTTGACGATTCACACATGAACAGCACCAAGCACTGAACGGAAGAGAACCTCGAGAAATAGACTCTATTGCCGAAGGGCCTCACCACCTGTTTGGGCCGTGCTTGCGGATCGGGTGAAGAGATATCCTTCGGACATTTTTTCTGCAGCTGTCGAGTTTCATACCCCCCTGCACAGAAGCAGCTCGCCCTCAACGCGGGCTGCTACCCCCCTACTCATCATCGGAAGAGCCGAAACCGGGCATCCTGCTCTGCAACTTCTGCTGGAGTTCTTCGCACTTGAGCTTCATGCCAATGACGGCCTGGTGGAGCTTCTCGGCGTCGTCCTCATCCAGTTCTTCGACCTTCTCCAGTTCGCCGAAAGCTTCGGAATCGTCGGCCAGCATCTTGGAGAAACGGTTAATGGTCTTCACGAATGCCGGGAGTGCTGGACGGCCCCTCTTGCCGGCGGCCTTTGCCCTGATGGCCTTCGCCTTCTTTTCGACCGCCTGGACCTGCCAGCCCTTCTTCTCGGCCTGCTCCAGAAGCCGCCTCTGGTCCTTCTCCTTGAGCCCGATCACGGCGTAGAAGTGCCCGACCTGCAGGTGCTTCCATTTCGTGACACCGATCTTGTCGCACATCTCGTAGACAGAGACTGCGCGGAAGAGGTTCGCAGCACTCAAGTCGCAGTCTCTGCGCTCGGCCAGTTTCCTGAACGACGCGTCCTTCTTGCCCCGATCTCGCCAAGCCGCGAGTTCACCGCCGTAGAAATTATCGACGATGATCTTGCCGACATTGAGCGCCATCTCGAACAGGGATGCTCTCGTCACTTCGTTGATGTCAGCAACGACTTGATCGATGACCTCATCATCGACAGGAGCGGGCAGAACGTCATCCGGGCTGGTCAGCGCTGTCTCTTCTTTCTCGTCGGCCATTTCGTACCTCTGCACAAGGGAACGCTCTTTATTAAGCACGAATCACGAGTGAGTGCAAGTGAATTTCTAACACCAGACTCCTCTGGTTGGTGTTTCAGGCCTGAAACACCGCACGAAGAGCCCACACGCATGGACGCCGCCTCTACCTCACATACGCCTGGTGATGGCGATATTCACGCTCTCCAGTCGCAAAAACACGCCGTCGAACCTACGCCAACGATGGCGGTGGCTACGGCGTGCACGGCGCTGCGAGCTGGCGGGAACTACTCGGCCTCGTCCCCGACGACGGTGATCGATTCGATCTCCAGGCTGTTCTGCCAGGGGAAGGCGCCTGTGGAGGTGGTGGCGCGCATGACCACCTTGTCCGACATGATGCCAGTAATCTCCACCAGGTCGTTCAACTGTAGAGCTCTGACCGACTCGGTGACCTCGGGACTTGACTCGTGCACCGCCCCGATGACCGACGTGTAGATGGGGCACGCATCGTCGAAGGTGTAGCCCTCTTCCTTGAGGGGGAAGATGGACCAGTGGGCATCCTGGAGGATGTACCCAGAGGTGGGGCAGACGCCACCGAAAACAGCTCTGACAGTCACTCGGCCGAGGTGGTAGCCGCTGGATGAGCTTTCGAGCTGCTGGAAGGTCACCTCACCCGTCTCGTGGATACGGGAGGAGTGCGTGTCAGAGGTAAGTTTCTTCGCACGGCTGGCCTTAACAGATGCTGGGATGATGAATGCGAGTCCCACACCACCCACAACTCCACTGAGCACTGTCTGGCGGGTGTCCTCGTCCATGACGTTGACCACGAGCCCCGTCGTACCCACAGCGAGCAATCCCAGACCGATGCCGATGGAGGTAGCAGGGCGAGAGGCCACCAGGCCGGAGGACCGGGGCGGAACGCTCGGGACTACTTGAGAGGAACGGGCCGTAGGCTGAAGAAGTAGATGCTCGGGAGCCCGTCTCGGAATGTCGAAGTCCGAGGGCTCGACCTCACCTGCCAGCGCTGATGGCGCCAGTAGGGAGAGCAGGAGGATCGCAGGGATTTTCAAGGGCAGCTCCTTGTGTTCGTGGGAAGCCTGGACAGATAGACCAAGCTGTGGTGAAGTGCGCGAAAGCGCAGGAAACAGACTGATTCTGGCGATATTGGCCGTGTCAGTCCCAACTACGCAGAATGATATAAACTGCGAAGTTCAAAGGGGAGGAAGGACGGCAAGGGCACGGCACCCTGCCGATGAATCTGGCCCCTACTTTTCATTGATAGATGCTCCATCATCGCAGAGCAGATCAACGACTTTTCGTAGGCCAGCCTGACCAGGGTGCAGGTAGCGGATCGTGGTCTGGATGGAGGCATGTCCAAGAAGGCGCCTGACCTCTTCAATGCTCGCCCCGCGGTTCAAGAGCTCGGTGGCGAAGCCATGCCGCAGCATGTGAGGAGTAACGGCGAAGTTCAGGCCTGCAGCCTTCCCAAGGTCGCTGACGTGGAGCTCGACCGTTCGCGGTGAAAGTCTACGGCGAAGCCTAGACACGAAGACCGCATTCGTAGCCAGCTTCAGCGATATTCTCTGCTCAAGCCAGGCAGCAAGAGCTGCTCGTGCTGTGCGGTTCAAGAGCACCGGCTGGGAGTTGCCGCCCTTGCGCCGGACCTCCAACAGGAGGCCCTCGTCCAGGTCCACCTGGTCGATGTCGAGGGAGAGAAGCTCATCGAGGCGCAGCCCTGTGTGGAACAGCAGCGTGACCATGCACGAGTCCCTGTGGTGTTTCAGGCCTGAAACACCCATCGGGATGGCAGCCAGGAGCCTCTCCATATGCTCCGGCGTCACGACTGGAGGCTCTATCCGAGGAACCTTGACACGAGGGATGTCAGCCTCTGGGCTCAACTCTATCACCTCTGTTTTTTCAAGATGTCTGAAAAAACCGCGAAGGACAGTCAGCTTGCGGTTCCGAGTGCTTGGAGAGATCGGGCCCCTGGGGCCTGGCCGGTTGAGATAGGCCACCAGGTGCTCACGGGTGACTTGCTCTGCCCTCACGACCTCCATCTTCGCGAGGGTTCGCCGAAAAAGGCATAGCTCCTGACGATACGAGCGCAGCGTCTTTGGCGTGTACTTGCGCTCCTGTTCCGCGTGCTCCAGGAAGCCGTTGACGGTCGTCGCGAGGTCCATTCTTGAGCGTCGAGGGGTGAGGGTTTTTGGGGTGGGTGAACTGCGCCACATATATCAAACGGCGCAGTTGGCTGCAACGATGGCGGGCCATACTTTCGTTGCATCGGAGAAGCACTCGCGATATGTTATTTTATGGCGCTGGAAAGCGTCGGTGAGGTGATGTTGCCATTGGAATGGGTAAATTCAAAAGGGGAAGTGTATGTCAACCACCGATCGCCTTTTTATTCTTCATGTTAGCGACACCCACTACGCACGGCCCGGGGAAACACTTTGTTCACTGTTGCGTGCGCAGACGCGTACAGAAGAAACTCCAGCCGCCGCTTTTCAAGTGGCGGCCCGGTATTTTATCAGTCAAATGAAAGGGGCAGCGCATCACTTCGCAAAATACAGACGAGACTATCTCGATAGAGTCTCACAGGTGGTCCAAATACTGCAAGGAGAGTGCATAACCATCCTTCACTCTGGAGACGTGTCGCAGGCGGGACAGATAAGCAGCATAGTGGAGGAATTGTCGGAACTCCAAAAGGCTGCAGGCGATGGCATAGAAATGATAGCCGTGCCAGGAAATCATGATCTCTGGCCAATGGACCTTCCTGTCCTGAGGCCGACACATACGGCGCTGCAATACTCGAGGATACGAAATCTTGGCTTCTTTCCTTCGCAGTATCCGAAGCTCTTCACCCTGTCAACTCCGGTGAACAGAATTCATCTTTGGGCGTTAGACTCTCCAATTGCAGATAGCGTTCCGAATATGTTCGCTGTTGGGAGTGTGGAGGACAACAGAATATCGGATGTCGGCGTGGTGGATGATTCAGGTCCCTATATCGGGACAGTGAGCCACCATCCGTTGCGACCCGTGGATCCCAAATTGGCAAGACGCTTGGCGCAGCACCTGCGCTTTCCGGTTCTCAACATGCTCGGGGCGACAGCCCTGTGCGATGTTCTTGTGAAACAGGGTGTCATCGTTCATTTTTGTGGGCACGAGCACAGAAGACCTGCTCGACCAGATGATATGCCTATCCATGATAACAAAATACTGCAGCTCGCGGCGGGGACGCCAACGATTGGATCCTCTACCAGAACCTCAAGCAGCACAATTCCACAGTTTTCGCTTTACAGCGTTGTCTTCTGACACTCCTGCGCGAGGGATCTCGTAAAAACAGCTTTCTTTGCCCGATGTTGAGCACAGTCTGGAACCTCATTCGAGGCGCACCTGTCCCCTGCGTGTGATGAGAGGGCGTTCTACTTGGTTTGTCAGGCGGCGCGCACCTCCTCTCTCGGCTGGATCTCCCCTGGTCGTCGCCGCAGGCGTCGGGGCTCCGCGGGTGGCTCGCGCCTGGTGAGGAGCAAGTCGAGGAATGCGCACAGGGAATCCAGGGAGCGGAGGCAGTAGTGGGAGCGCTGTCTCTTGCGGAACTCCCTGTTCTCTCGCTCTGGGTGGTTGGAGGTCTTGTCGGCGTTGTCGAAATCCAGGTAGTGGGTGAGCCGAGCGAAGAGGCCGTCATTGGACAGATCCGCGAGCACCAGCTTCATACCAGGGATTCCCTGGAATGCGGGATTGGCGAGGAGGGCCTGTCTGCGCTCCTCTGCCAACTCGTGGGAGTCCGTGCTCGAGCCGAAGAGCTCGTACATCGCCTCGATGAAGCGGCGGAGCACGCCTAAGGCCGGGCAGAGGCAGAAGGCCTCGTCCAGCATCTTCTGCTCGGCCTCGGTGATGAGCGGGCGCCCCTTGTCGTCCAGCCCCCCACGCTTGAAGATCAGGAACCGGCAGCGCATCACCTTGCGCCGGTTCTCCCTCTTCCGTTTGTCCAGCCGAGGTCGTCCCCTCTTCCTTGGGCGGCCACGTTTGCGCTTCTTGGGCTTTGGAAGTTCGTTGTAGGCGGCCCAGAAGGCCTTGGCCAGCTTCCTGTTCGCTCCCATGAGGAAGTGGAAGACGCAGCGTTGGTGCTCGGCCTCGGGCCACACCTCTGCGATGATCTCTGGGTAGAGAGAGGAGCCGTCCGTCACCACGATCTGGGGCATGATGCCCGCCTCTCGCAGCTCCAGGAAAAACTCGCGCACGTCTTGGCCGCAGGGAGAGCCGTCCCCCAGCCGAGAGGAGATCTCCACGCCGTTGAGCGGATCGGTGGCTCTGATCACGTAGTGGTCGCCTTCGTAGACCTCGTCTACAGCGAGCTGACCGGAGAAGACCGTCACCATCCTCTCCATATGGCTCTGGAAATCCACCTCGCCCCCAGCTCTGCGGTACCAGCGGAGGACCGTCGTGTCTGCCAGCTTGGGCAGATGGAGCAGGGAGCGGCCCACGGCAGCCGCTCCCTCAAAGGACAACTTGTGGTCCACGACCAGCGACAGCACGGCGAGGCGAGTGGCGGTCGTATATCGGCTCCGTTCCTCGAATCCTGGAGGCTCAAGACGGAACCAGCACTGGCCGCGTGGGCAGTGCTCACAGATGTAGCAGCCGACCTGCACGTACTCCATCGTAGGCCCATCGATGTCGGCCCTCTGGCGTTCCAGCAGGCGGATTTCGTTCCGCGGAGCTGGGCGACCACATCGAGGGCAGAGTGCGGCCTCTGGGGCGAAGGGGACAGGGTTGAGCTTCTTGGTGGGGAGGGGTATGGTCTTCATCGGCGCAGGTCCGGTTTGTGGAGCTTGGTAACTACGCAATACCTGGATCTGCGCCGATCCACAAGCCCGCCGGTAGCCAGTCCTCCCCGGACGGCATTTCGAACGTGGTCTGCCCCTCTACGCCCCTGCTTCAGCACTCACGCAGGAGTGTCTGTCTTCTCACCCGTTCTCCGCGTCTCGTTGGCCGTATGGTATGTGGACCTTCATTCGTGGGAAACACCAGCCTCGTTTGAGTACGATAGTGGTCTTGGGCGTTGGCATATTGTGTCCGCGAAGAAGTCAGACTTCCCTCTTCAGCTCCGCTCCAGCAAGCCGAAGGCCATGTTTCCGTAGCCGTTTTGTGAGTCGATGTATCCGGACTCTCGCTGTTCCTCTGCGAAGATTTTGGCGCTTGATCTCCTGTGTATACTCTTCTGCTCCAGTGAAATAGGACAAAAGAAGGTCTCTATCTTTCTGGTGAAGAGATGAAAGCAGTTGAGAAGTGATCTCCTTGAATTGATTCGTACCTCTCCTCGGAAAATACTTCGACTCGTCCTGGACTCGGTCGAATCCATGACAGTGCTCGATGTTCTTGGTGAAGGTCTGGGCCGCACGAAATCGGTCAATAAGGTGATTGCGAACTATTCGAACGGCATATCCGCGACCAATGGACTCAACATCAGTTCCATGAGTGAGTTCCAGCCTGCGCTCTCGTTCCATTAGCCGGACGATAGATTCCATCAGGGCATCCTCTCTCGACTCGGCGTCAAAACCGATATCGTGCCGATCGCGAATCTCCGGTAGAAGACCGAGAAGAGCCGTGAGTTTCTGGTCGGTTGATGGGGGTTTCACATTCGATACCCAAGCGTTGATGGATTGAGGAGCATCTACTGCGCAAGATACTGGGTAGTCAGGCGTCAATCCCAGTCGAAGAGATCTCTCCACTGCAGGAGTGAGTCGCGATTCGGCACGATCATATCGCCCTGGATTCGTCCGGCCAGAGGAAGCTCTTTCTTCTCGACGAGCATGGCGGCTACCCTCTTCAGCAGGTTGACGGGCACCCCATACATGGCAGCTATTCTCTCCTGGACTTCGGGGGTCCACCGCGGAAGTGTTTGGCGCTCGAGGTTTCCACTTCTAACGAGTGAGGCTGATAGCCAGTCGATATACCCATGGGTGGCGGCCAGAATGTCTTGCTGGACCTCCTGTTCCAGAATTTCAAGAAAGAGTTCTTCACTGATCTCTGGAATGTCATCTGGCGAGGCTGTTTCAAGAAGCTCCGACAGCTGGTCGAGCGCGCCTTTGCCAATCGATGGACGAAGTCGATCCCATATCTCCCCGGCAAGGTCAGATTGCTGCTTTCTGATGATCTCCATGAATACCGTCATTCCATGACTCCTGCTTCGATGGTAGGTCTTCTACCTATAGACGAAGAGGCGTTACACCTTATATGCATTGTTGATATAAGCCTATTTCATCTATGGCCTTCCATGCAGAATCTGGCCTCGTTTCGTGCCACAAAGGAGATCATCCAAAACCGTTGCCAAAAAGCGCATTTCGAACCCCTCCATCAATGAATGCAGCCCATCCAGACTCTACCGAATGCCATTTTCGCTGCTGTCTTGACGTTCAGCGGAAGGCCTTCGTCGATCCAGAGTCCGTGTGGGTATACCTCCTTGACAAAACGCTCGTCTGTGAGTTCTTCGCCGGGCCCTGGGATAGTGCTGATGCCAACAAGAGCGTGTCGTAAACCCATGAGGCTGGACCAACCCAGTGGTACAAGTAGTTCTGGGTCGTATCCAGAGTTTTTGCCAGCGATGTGCGTTCTTTCCCTTCCCGGGAGTTGCCCTCTAATTACTAAAGCAATTGACTTCGACACTAGATCAGCCAGTTGGACTCCCACTCTCTCTTTCGAGCAACAGGACAGTTCAAGGGTCAGACCATGCAGCCAAGGGAACTCTTCAAGCGGTTTGTTGAAATCGCAGCCCTTCCAGCCCACTCCTTCATCGAAGTGAACAGATTTGAGGCGACCAGCAAGGCCATGGCCAGCAACCCTGTTCAACATGGCAAGGGCTTCCACACCAACAGAGGAGCGACGAGAGCGCTGGTGAATGGTAGCGATCACTCTGCAACTGCGACTGATTTCAGCGGCAAGCATTTTTCTCAACAGGACCTGTTCAGGGCTCTTTCTAATTGTCGCGGAAGACTTGAATTCATCGACGCCTGGGCGAAGTCCCATGCTCTCGAAGCCGATCCGAAGGCGGTCCTCTATATCACCCGGCGCCAAGACAAACGCGCCAACGATGTAGAGGTCTTGGTCATGAATGCTTTCGTCGAAGTATGCCCGACGAATCCTGCTCCTGCTTTCTGCTGTTCGGGTCATTGACCACTTCCTTCTGTTCAATATTCTATGCGATAGCCAGCTTGGCCTATTATCCCGGAATCGAACATCGACATCGAGGGGATCGTGCCCATGTCGAACCGACTGTTTGGTGCGTTTTTCTTGCTTGATAGTGAGTCTCTCTGCTTTTCATAGCAGGGCTGCGGGCAGGAAACAGATGGACCACGGTTTTTCCACCTTCAGTAACTCCAGGGACCATTGCGAGGTGTTGCATTGAAGTGATGAAGGTATCAAGCGAGTGAATCCTCTGCAGCCCATATGCAGCCCAAAACTATGGAAAAACGACATTCTGTGGGAGAATTGATAATTAAGGAGAGAGCAGTCTTCTTTGCGAACTGTAAAGGCAAATCATGATTTCGGCGAGAGTTTGCGGAGTATCGAATCTGCCAATGATAGGGTTCGATTCCCCCGACAATTGAAGTGAATCGAGTGTTCCAGGCCTGAAACACCTCCGCAGGTAGTTGTCCACAGCAATTTTCGGAATGGCACCAATGCTATTCCCGTCAGACGCCAAAGCCCCGCAACATGCGGGGCTATTGTTAGCGACATTATTTGTGTTCGAAGAATGCTGTAATGGTGGGCGTGAGAGGACTCGAACCTCTGACCTTCACAATGTCAATGTGACACTCTAACCAGCTGAGCTACACGCCCAATTTTCCCCAGAATGGCGAACTATGCATTCAGGACTGTGCTGCTCAACAATGTACTTATAGGTACATCTTTCTGCGCTGCTCGTCCTTCACGCATATTTCATCCATTCTGGAAAAAATTGGATCTCGACTCGATAAACAACTTAAACATTTAAACAGTCATCATACTACATCGATTTTAAAAAGCAGGCAACGCCTCGCAAGGCGAGACGTTAAGACGGTGTTATCGGACGAACCGACGGCGTGGTGGCTGGAATCCGAGGCTTGCAGGGACCCTCACATACAAGGCATTGCCTCTTTGGTCTACAAACTCTAGGCTCCCAATTTGGGTAAGGGCTGTGAGCAATCCCACGCTAAGCAGTCGTATTCTAATTACCGAGCTGCCGCGACTAACCATCACTTCGACTTGATCATGGCCGCGGTGATGACGCCTTGAACCAATGCTAAGATCCATGGGGCCACTGAGCGTCAGTGCGTTGCCAGCACGGCTGATTGGAAAACTGCAACCATTGCGCCCTATCTGAACACACCTGTCACTCGCGTCGTACAGAACTGCGCCCAAGTCGAACTTCCACGACTCAACATCGAATCCTGGCAAAGACACGTGTTTCAATGCAGTTGACTTGATGAGAACGCTGAGAAGTTCGCAAAACGGAATACCCGCAATGCTCATCTGAAACCCCTGCCTTTGCATTCGCATGTCAAGCTGCATCTCTACAAACTCTGGGGCTTGCCAGCTTACACTGGCACCGATGACAGTTGGGGTTGTGAAACTAAGTGGCACATCGCAGGTCGCATAGACCTGCAGCCCGGTATGGGCTCGCGCAGGTTCCATGACTTACCTCCGTGTCGAAAAGGAACGCGACAAGGCTAACATTTTTAGTCTACCATGTCAATGCCACCAATATCCAATGGCTTGATCTAAGCCCTGCTCCGTGCGATACTGCGGACATGAAAACTCTGAAACTGAAAAATGAGGCTCCCGAAAGGCTCGACAAAGTTATTGCTGAACTTCTTGACTTAAGTCGATCAAAAATCGTCAAAATGATAGAAAAAGGCGATATTCTTGTTGACGATGAAAAAGCAAACAAGAAAACACTTGTTAGCATCGAAAACAAGATCAAGTACCACATCGAGAAGCCCAAGCGTCAGTTATTCAAGAAACAGAAACCAGTGGAGCTTGATGTAATATTTGAAGATGACGATGTACTTGTAGTTAACAAACAAGCCGGGCTGCTAGTGCATCCAACCGAAATAAGTACAGACACAACTTTGCGCGATGCTCTTGTTGCACGAAACCGGAAAGTCAAAAAAGTTGGAGATGATGAGCGACGTGCCGGAATTGTACATCGACTTGATAAGTTCACATCTGGTGTTTTGATCACGGCAAAAACTCAAGAGGCTTTTGAACACCTCAAACAGCAATTCAAAGATCGTAAAACAACCAAAAAATATACTGCACTCGTGCATGGCACAATGCCAAAACCACATGACACCATCACACTTCCAATTGCTAGATCAAAACAAACAGGAAAGATGGCTGCACGACCAGAGTCTCAAGGTGGAAAGTCAGCAATCACTCATTACGACGTTATCGAACAGTTCCCTCACCATGCGCTACTCGATGTCAGAATCGAAACCGGACGAACCAATCAAATCCGCGCGCATATGTTTGCCATCAAACACCCGATTGTTGGTGATCCGCTTTACAAACAGCGAGACCAAAAACTCATGAATATTGACCGCATCTTTTTGCACGCTCGCGAGCTAACAATCACCATTCCTTCAGGAGAAAAAAAGACATTCACAGCTCCACTTCCCGACAAACTTGAAGAGGTGCTAAAGTCTATTCCGAAAATATAGCTATGACCTACAAAGAAGCATTAGATAAACTCAAACGCGCTGAGCGGCTCATCATCACTGTTGGTGGTGATATTGGTGCTGGGAAATCAACGTTTGCGAAACATCTGGCTGAAGAGCTTGAAATCCCACGAATCTACGTTGGTCAATTTATGCGCGAGGAAGCTGCCAAACGAAAGATCACTCTTGATGAGCTTGGAAAGTTGCAAGAGAAAGACGATTCTATTGATAAGTACTTCGATGAGATGCAACGCGAACGATCGCAGCATGTTCAGAAAGCGGTTTTCGAGGGCCGCACATCATGGCACTTTGTTGAGGATCCAACCGTGAAAGTATATCTTTCAGTTGATCCGCAGGTGGCTACTGATCGAATCTGGCGCGATCGAAATGATAAGCGTGATCAATATGGAACAAAGGAAGCGCTTCATGCAGCAAATGAAGAGCGTAAACGATCTGAGATAAAACGCTATCAGAAATACTACGGAATTGACTCATACGACATAAAAAACTACGACATAGTGATTGACACAACAGACTTGACGATAGACGAAGTGTTTGATAAAACAATTCAAGAAATCAGCAAGTCCCGTCCCACCAACTGAAACCACCGCCCTGAGGCGGTGTTTTCTTAGACCAAGAGGAGAGCATGAGAACAACGGAAATAGACCTCACCAATGACGACGGCATCAAGGCATTCGTCAACGCAAGCTACGACGATCGTACAGAGGCATGGACACAGTTCCTGCAGGGAGCACCGTCCATGGAACAGTGCGGTACGGTCCTGGCTGGACTTCGTAAGCATGGCATCGAAACTCGTCCCGGACAACCGCCACAGCTGAAGCCCTATGTCGCACACTACGTCCAGAAGCTCATGGCTGCCGAACAGCGCGGCACTGCTCCTCCCTTGGGCATTCTCTAACCCATCGACCACGCGCGGTCACACCCACACACTCCAGCTCTCGGCTGGGGTGTTCTGCTTCTCACAAGTCACCGGCAGATTCAATATAACCACGAAATAGTTGACAAAACTTGATTTTTGTGGTAGAAAGCTTTGTCGCATGAAGCGATGCCCCAGTGGACATCCTGGGAAACAGAGAGGAGAAAATGGCAAGGAAGACCAGTCCTATGGATAAGGCGGCAGCGGCCGCAGAGAAGGAGTTCGACACTATCCTGAGCGAAGGAACTCCCTCCGCAGAAGATATCAGCGAGGTCGCCCTTTGGTGGACTACCCACTTCCTCAACGCCGGGCACAAGCGACTCGGTCGCCTGATGGTGAGGGTGTCGAGCATCGGTGTCGATCGCGGCCTCAAGCCCAATGGTCATCCGGGAGACAACCCCCTCGACCAAGCAGCAGAGGCAGCAAGGGCTGCAATCAGCCAGCGCATCGAAGAGGGAGACATGCCGAACGATGGTGTGAAAGCTGTCGCTGACTGGCTCAAGAGTCACTATGGTGCCGCTGGACACAAGCGGCTCGGTCGCGTGCTCGTGCAGCACTGCTGTGACCTCCACGGCATCCAAAACCACCCGGCTATCATCCGCAGATTCATTGCTGGGCCCGAAAAATAGCCTAGTGTAGAAATACGCGCACCTGGCTACAACACCACCCTGGCTCTTGGCTGGGGTGTTCTGCTTCTCTTGACAAATTTCGCCAATTTCACTACACTTCCCCCTGTTAATCCATCTGTGAATGAAGGGGCCTCTCTTCCTCTGGCACGGTGAAGTAAAACTCAAAATATGAGTGACGAAGAAAAGAAAATAAAAGAAGAGCAGAACACAGACGAAAAAAAGCCAGTTGAGTCGGAAACAGCTGATGCACCCACCAAAGAGGCAGCTCCAGAAGCTGAGGTTGCAGAAGAAGCAACTAAGGCACCGACTCAGGAAGAAAAAAAGCCAGAGACTGATACACTTCAAGAAGAGCTTCAAGCAGCTGCTGAAGAAAAAACTCCAGTTCAAGAGCTTCCAAACCGAGACATTAAACCTGGAATGCTAATCCGCGTCCATGAACGAATCGTTGACATCTCTCCAAAGGGAGAGAAGCGAGAACGTGTGCAGGTGTTTGAAGGTATGGTCATGGGACTCAAGAGCAAGGGAGTTGCTCGAACAATGACTGTTCGAAAGGACTCAAAAGGTTTCATGGTAGAAAAGATTTTCCCACTTTCATCTCCGAACATCGCAAAGATCGAGGTAAAGAAACAGTACCGAGTGCGTCGAGCAAAGCTCAGCCACTTGCGTGGAAAATTCAAGCGAAAGTTGAAGGAGATCAAGGAGGTTCAGAAATAACAACAGAACCCAGCCGAAGGCCCTGAGCCTATCGAAGGGAACACAGATCAAAGGACCGCCGCAAGGCGGTTCTTTTATATTGACAGAAAGACATAAAACTGGTAGTCTCCAAAGTCGAAAGACTTGAGTGTGGGCATCCCGCCCGCCTCTTGGAGGGAAACATGAACAGAAAACTCGCGATGCTGGCCATCGCCTCCACCTTCCTGGCCTCCTGCGCCTTGAGCAAAGGTACCGGCCTCACCGATTGCCACGATGCACACGGCTTTGTCAGTGACACGGTCTGGATCTCAGGATCTGTCAGGCGGCCGATCAAGGTCGCCAAGACGATCGAACAGCATGCTCACCAATTCGATCACTGCAAGAACTTCTCTGATGTGCGTGGGACCACCAGCGAACAACGTCCGGGTGTCAGGCTCATCATACGCGAAGTACCCCAAGAAATCACCGTAGAGGTGATGGTGCAGTCCAACGGCACCCCCATCGAAGGTGGTGGGCGCACGGAATACGAATCGCCCATGGAAACTTGCTATCGGGAAACCATGGAGATGATTGGCTTTCCTGCCTGCACAGGCCCGAACTACTACACGGTCATGTGGTTCCCGGATCGTGACCAGAAAACCCCCGCCCCATAGGCAGCAGACCGACGCGCTGTCTCGTTCGTCCGCCCCACCCCGGGGCGGTTTCTGATTTTTTAAAAACCCCCTGGCCACGCCAGGGATTTTTGTTAAATATGTCTAAATTTTTTTACGCTGCCAACTTTATAACTTGACTATCTACCCCTTTCTCATCACCCTCAGCACTTCGTGCACCGCCCTCATCTAATATCTGACGCTCACCAACGATGTACAATTCATCTGAAGCATTTGGTGTCCAATGTATTGCCATTTCATGCATAGGAAGTGCGTGATCCTCACCTACATGCACACCCTGCTCTTCGAGAGCGCCTCTCATATCATCAACTTTGCGCTGTATACTTTCTTCACTCCAACCATATTCATATTTCTGACTCTTGACCCCCATGGTCCTTAATAGTGTCAGTTCCACAGATTCAAAATCAACATCAGCATCTTTCATAGCATCTGCAATCTTACCAGCCGAATATTCCCTGGTATCATGACCCCAATGTCTATCATCATCTTCTTCCTTATAATTACCCCACCCGAGCCTAGAGCGTGGTGTTAAATGGACCATGATGACACGATCCTCGCCCTCCGAAGACTTACCAATACCAAATGCAACCATACATCCAGAAACTCTATTTGTTAGCAATTCATGCCCCTCTGATAAAATGACACCTGAATCAGTGGGCACAATTCCCGCCTTGCCATCTGGAACCTCGGCCATAGCAATATCCCCCATGCGGACATGGATCTTTTGACTGACCCTATCTTCCCCATCAACAATATTCGATAAATCTGCGGTCTGACGATTTTCAAATTTTTGTGTATAAAGATCTAATATCATCTTTCGTGTTAATACTGCTCCGGATGGCTCTCTTTGTTCACTATGAGCCTCCTGGCTAATATGATCTCTTTTTAGTTCATTCATATAAAGACATATTATATTAAAACTCCCCTTTTGGGGAGTCTTATAGATCCTTCGACTCGGCCAGACAAGCTGACCTCGCTCAGGATGACGGCTTCTGGAATACAGCTATCCGCTACCGTCATTTCTTTTTTGACTTTGCTGTGCCCTTTTTCTTCATTGCCTCTTTAAGATACTTTCCAGTGAACGTTTTTGCTTTTGCGATTTCCTTAGGTGTTCCTTCGCCAATTATCTTTCCGCCTTTGATTCCACCTTCTGGTCCCATGTCGATAAGCCAATCAGATGATTTCATTACATCTGTGTTGTGTTCGATAACTAATACAGTATTACCTTTATCAACCAATGCATGTAGCACGCCAAGTAGACGCTCAATGTCATCAAAGTGAAGTCCTGTTGTTGGCTCATCAAGAATGTATAGGGTCTTTCCGGTTGCACGTCGAGACAACTCAGTTGAAAGCTTCACGCGCTGCGCCTCACCTCCAGACAAGGTCGTGGCGGGTTGTCCAAGTGTTAAATACCCAAGTCCAACCTCATGTAACACATTGAGCTTTTCGTAGATGTTTGATCGATCCGCAAAGAAACGTCGCGCTTCATCAACTGTCATGTTCAAAACATCAGCAATGTTCTTCTGACGATAGTGAATATCAAGCACCTCTTGAACATATCGATTTCCCTTACACTCAGGACACGGCGCATATACATCTGGCATGAATTGCATCTCGATTCTAATCTGTCCATCTCCAGAACAGGCCTCGCAACGACCTCCGCCCTTTACATTAAAGCTAAACTTTCCAGCATCATATCCACGCAACTTCGCCTCTGATACTTCTGTAAACAAATCTCGAATTGCAGTGAACACGCCGGTATATGTAGCAGGGTTTGAACGAGGAGTTCGTCCAATCGGAGACTGATCAACTGTCACCACCTTGTCAATACTCTTTATTCCTTTAATCTCCTTATGCTCTCCTGGATAAGCTTTTGCACGGTAAAAGTGCTTTGAAAGTGCCTTTCCGAGGATATCGAGGATCAACGTTGACTTACCTGAGCCTGATACTCCAGTAACACAGACTAGCTTTCCAAGAGGAACCTCAGCTGTGACATTCTCAAGGTTGTGCTGGTTGGCGCCAACGATTGTAATCTTCTTATTGTTCCCTTTTCGATATTGTTTTGGGGTCTTAAGCGTCTTTCGCCCCATCAGATAATCACCAGTTAAAGAATCCTTATCTTTCATCATTTGTGCCGGAGTTCCTTCAGCAACAATCTGACCACCATAGGCTCCTGCTCCTGGTCCAACATCAAATACATAGTCAGCGGCCTTAATCATGTCTTCATCATGCTCAACAACAATCACAGAGTTTCCAAGATCACGAAGATGTTTAATAGTTTCGATTAGATGCTCATTGTCACGCGGATGAAGCCCAATAGATGGTTCATCAAGAACATAGATCACTCCTGAAAGCGCTGCTCCAAGCTGAGTCGCTAGACGGACACGTTGAGACTCACCGCCTGAAAGCGTCATAGCACATCGATCAAGGGTAAGGTATCCGAGCCCAACATCGATTAAATGCTGAACACGCTCACGAACTTCTTTTGCAACTCGCTCAACGACTAGTGCGTAAGCATCTGAAAGGTCACTATCTCCATTGAGCTTCTCAGCCTCAGCAAGCACATCATCAAAGAAACCTGGGACATCCTCGATCGGACGGGAAACAACATCAGCAATAGACTGATCATTGATTGTGAAAAGTAGCACCTCTTTGCGAAGACGCTGGCCACCACAATCCGGGCATGTCATTGAACGCATGTATGTTTCAAGCTCTTTGCGAACATACTCACTAGAAGTTTCACGATACTTTTGCTCAAGCATTCCAATAACTCCCGGGAATGTAATCTTACGACCACCAACTTCATATTCAGTGCCTCCTGTTCCGTTAAGAACTATGTCAAGTTTCTTTTGCGTAAACTTCTCTAGTGGATCGTGCATGCTAAACTTTTGCTTTTTCGCAACAGTTTGAAGTACTTCCATGTACCCGCTTTGATTTCCCGCAATTCTACTCCAAGGCTTTACTGCACCCTGCGCCAAAGTCAATCGCTTGTTTGGCACAACAAGATCTGGTTCCAAAACCAATTTGACGCCAAGCCCAGTACATTCAGGACAAGCGCCAGCTGGGGAGTTAAATGAAAATAGTCGTGGCTCAAGCTTTGGAATCTGCATTCCACTTGGTAGATGATATCCCTGAACCAATTCCTCCTCGTCACCCGTGTCGTCTCGGTACATAAGCAGACGATCGTTTCCAAGATCAAGCGCTTTTTCAAGAATTACGCGCATGCGCTCTATTGGCACATCCTCCTTTACATCAAATCTATGCGCGAGAATCTCAATTGTATGTTTTTTTGTTTTTTGTTTGCGCATTCCAATAGCCTCATCCAGATCCATCATCAAACCATCGTATCGAACCTCATCAAAACCAGCATTCTTGGCAGCAATCAAAACCTGTTGATGCTCACCCTTTTGGTCTTCAACCATTGGAATGAAAAGCATGACCTCACCACCCTTTATAGCTACTGTAACTTGTGTAGCAATATCCTCGAGCGTTCTCTGTTCGATTAACTTACCTGTCTCAGGATGATGCGGCTGTGCAACACGGGAAAATAAAACACGCAGATAGTCATAGATCTCCGTGACTGTTCCCACAGTTGAGCGTGGGTTGTGTGAAGAAGACTTTTGATCAATCGCGATTGTTGGAGAAAGTCCAGTGATCTCGTCAACGTCAGGCTTGTCCTGAAGTTCCAAGAACTGCTTTGCATAACTTGAAAGCGACTCCATGTATCTACGTTGCCCTTCGGCATAGATCGTATCAAACGCCAGGGATGATTTTCCTGAACCAGAGAGTCCGGTTATCACCACAAGCTCATTCTTTGGTATGTCGCAATTTACGTTTTTAAGGTTATGCACTCTTGCACCGCGAATAGTCAATTTGTCTTCGTTTTTCACACGCGAATTGTTATGAATGTAAGCGACGACGACAATATCATATATTTTGATAAGTGGCAAGACTGAGACTGCGTAATCAAAAAACCGACCCTATTTTCCATCCCGAGTGTTAGTCGACCTGCCTGCCGGCAGGCAGGGGGATCTCTCGACTCGTCCTTCGGACTCGCTCGAGATGGAAATATTCATGGATCGGTTTTTTATAATCACTTTTAATCACCTTTTCATCCTCTTCCTCACCACGTCGGATTGCAATCTACATCTTCTCCATCCTCATCCCTACAATCCATCAAACCATATCCAGAGGATTCAGAGTTCGCGCAATTTACAATAAGCTCATCTCCAGCAAATCCAGCCGCAGTGGCAAGTGCTGCAACAACTGGAATCGCTGCACCACCCGTAATAACAATGCCGGGGACCCCTAAGACAGTCACTATGACAGCCGCCTCGCCATCAAGGTCCAACTGAAATACCGCACACTGCTCACCTTCTGGCGCCAATCCGCATGGATCATTTATACAAATCTCCTCCAACCAAGGATAGTTCTCATCACCACTCTCAATATCATCGATTGGCTCATACTCTAGCTCCTGCTCTCCAACGTCCAATAACTCTGGGTCTAAGTATGTAGCAAGAACAAGGTCGTACGCTCGACAACTCTCACTATCCCCATCCTCTGCATCTTGACGCAGCTGATCGCAGTCTAGGGAATTGCCCTCTTCTGGATATACAAGCTCTACACAAGCAGTGTATGAAACTCCCAAATCAAACAGACCGGGATCATACTCACAGTAATAGAGATCATCATCATCTGGCTCAGGATCGCTTGCAAGTAATGACTCACATGCACTGTCACTTGGAGTAACGCCTTGTGAATGCGCAAATCCACAACGAACACATTCATAACCAGTAGCACTCTCTGTCGAGCTCATGCAAGTTTCCATTGGATCTTCTGTCTCTCCATCATCTTCATAGCACGTTGACCATATACATTCGGTGCCATCTGTTATCGACGTCTGAACATCTTCAAACCCCTCACGAAATCCATCAACAATACCCGTATCACCGCATGCATCAGTATCCGCGGTAATATTCAACCCCGCCTCTTCCATAACTTCACAAGTCGAACTTGGATCTAAGAAAACAATGGTTCGAATCTTTGGCGGACTCAATCGATTGAAAGTCGTGAAGCTTGGATCAACTAGGTTTGCAATCGCATAGGTTGCAAACAGAAGAATAATCCCCACCACTGCATTTTTGATTCGTGTTTTTGCCTTACCAACTTTTTCTGGCTTTCCACGTGCCAACATGTACTGTAAACCACCAAGCATGATAATTACGATTGCCAGAAGTGATCCAGCGGTTAGTACCCAACTGTATGCAGCGTTTATGTAATCCCCTAAACTGTCAGACTCAGTAAAACTTCCAATGGCAACGTTAAGGCTAACTGCCTCAGGTTCTGAATAGCAGCGACCCTCACCCGGTAAACAGTTTGTTGCCTGTCCTTCCCACTCGCCTTCGAGTTCACCAGTCTCAGTTGATGTCTCACACTCATACTGAGTCCAACACATTGTATTGTATTGCGGCTCAAGATCACTCTGATCTTCTGTGTAACATCCAAGGTAATCATCACAGGCGTCCTGGCAGGCTGCCACATCTTCTGACTCTCCATTTTCATATGCACCCCCACTCGACTCGCACCAACAGGCACAGGTATCTGCCAAAACAAAAGATGGCAGAACACAGAACGCGGAAAGCAGAATAAATAAAACTAACAAACGTTTCATACAGCTATATTGTAGCATGAAAGAGACATGATCATATGCTATACTGTGAGCATTGACGCATAAGGCTAATCCTGCTAGGATCTTACCGTTATGACATTAGACATTATACAATTTATCCTTGCTATTTTGCTGGTTGGAGCAGTGCTTATCCAGTCAAAAAACGCAGGACTTGGATCAATCTTTGGAGGAAGTGACAATGTACAAACAACTCGACGTGGAGTTGAGAGAAAACTGCACATTACAACAATTGTGATCGCAATTTTGTTCTTTGCTATCTCGCTTCTCAACGTCTTGTACTAGATAGATCCCTCGCAAGCTTTTTATTGAAAGCCGCGAACCGACAAACATGTCAACTCACATGAAAAACCTAAAACGAACACTCAAGCGCGTGATCGCGCCAGTGAAATCTTTCTTTACAAAAAAACCTTCCAGCAAGAAGAACCTGGCAATGCAACAGGTAATGAGCGCTAAAGAGGTTAAAAAAGTTCCAAGCGGAAAGCAGCTTAAGCACTTCCCTTCATTATTATCGCAACGTGAAAGGATGATCGCTGGAGTTGCTGTTCTTATTATTATAATCTCTGGGATATTTCTTATCCGGTCAATCATCGGCACCCAACAAACAACCATCGCTGCAGTTGGAGGAGAATACACTGAAGGCCTAATTGGATCACCACAGTTGATCAATCCTCTCTACTCCCTTACAAGTGATGTGGATACAGACCTTTCTAGACTCATATATAGTGGTTTAACAAAATTTGATACTGAGCTTGGAACGGCGCTTGACCTTGCAGAATCTTATTCGATTTCAGAAGACGGACTTGAGTACACATTTACCATTCATGAGAATGCTAAATGGCATGATGGCAATCCAGTGCTTGCAGATGACATCATCTTTACAATAAGCGCGGTTCAAAATACGCAGTACCGTAGCCCGCTTGCAACAAGTTTTGAGGGAGTAACTGTCTCGCAGGTTGATGACCGTACAGTGCTTTTCACACTTGAAGAAACATCTGGCTCATTCATGTCACTTATGAGCGTTGGGATCCTGCCATCACACCTTTGGCAGGAGATAACACCGGCTAACGCTGTTCTGACACAACTCAACATTAAACCCATTGGATCTGGTCCATATATGTTTGAGGTGTTGGAAAAAGACGAACGGACTGGGAATATTAAGAACTATACTTTGGAAAGATTTGCCGATTATTACGGAGATGGTCCATATATCGAATCAATAACTTTTAAATTCTACCCAGACCTCATATCAGCATTAAACGCACTGCAAAATCATAATGTTGAGGGTGTGAGTTATGTCCCAGTATCCGAAGCTCTGGCACTTGAGGACGAAGACCGCACTACTATAATGACAGCTGGGATGAATGAATATGTATCTGCGTTCTTCAACCAGGACTCATCAAATGCGCTCGCTGATGAAGAAGTTAGGAAGGCACTTGTCTTTGGTGTGTATTATGAAGAAATTATTGATGAAGTGTTCTCTGGGTATGCCCGATCAACTAGCAGCTTTATTCTTCCTGAGACATTAGGGTATTCAGAAGACATTGTCGATGTCGGGTTTGATCAAAAATACGCAACTACAATCCTAAACGAGGCAGGTTGGGAGATTGATGGTGATACAGGCCTAAGAATGAAGGGCGATGAAACCTTGTCGCTCACAATAACAACGCTTGAATCTCAGGAATTGCTTGATGTGGCAGAACTTTTAAAAACTCGTTGGGAAGAGTTAAATATCGAAGTTGAGATTGAGGCGGTTGATGTTACTACATTCAAAAATGAGACTATTGTGGATCGCGATTATGAAATCCTGCTATCAGGAGAGGTTTATAGTGCAAACTTGGATCCATATGTTTTCTGGCACTCATCACAGGTTGATTATCCAGGCCTTAACTTAGCCGGATATGAGGACGCTGATGCTGACACTCATATAGAGACTGCTCGCGAAACAACTGATATTGCGAAACGAGAATCAAACCTTATCAGTTTACAGGAAATCATTCTTGCAGATTATCCTGCTGTATTCTTGTACCAGCCACTCTACACATACGCGATCTCAAGCTCGATCAGAGGGGCCGAGTATGAGCGTATTTCCGTACCAGCTGATAGATTCAATAACATCAACGAATGGCACATAAAATCATCTAAAAGCTTTGAATAGCCCCAGAGGTTGCCCCTGAGGGGTTGACAGTATTAATCATACGTGCTATTATACTTATCTTAATACCCACGTGTGCCCCTTGAAAAAAGTGATGAAAGGCAGAAAAAGTGATCAAAGGTGATTTTTTAATAATCACTTCTAATCACCTCTTCAACCTTTTTGACCCTCCTTCTGCTATGTGACTAGTCGTCTCTTTTTCGTATTTCAAAAAAGTCGAGTATTCATATACGTGGATCGGTATAAATCCGATCGGCATCGCAAGATGCAGCTTATTCATTCGTTAACAATTTAAACTATGGTTCAGAAAAAAAGACGAACGACTACTCGTCGAAGCTCTCGACGTAAGCCGTTCCAAAAGAAAAAAGGGGCCACAACCCAGTCTACCAAAAAGCCGACACATCAAAAGGTTAAAGCAAAACCAAAGACAAATACCAAACGTACCCACCGCAAGCCCCAAAAAACTAGAGTCTTTAAGGGTCGAGGTGGTGATGAAGTTCGTGTAATTGTTCTTGGTGGACTAGAGGAAGTGGGTCGAAACTGTACACTTATTGAATACAAAAATGACATCATGATCATTGATCTGGGTCTTGAATTCCCAAGCGAAGACATGCATGGAGTGGATTACATCATTCCAAACATGGACTATCTTAAGGGGAAGGAAAAGAACGTGCGTGGTGTTGTAATCACCCATGGTCACTATGACCATATCGGAGGAATCCCTCACATTGTTCCAAAAATTGGAAACCCACCAGTTTATACAATGCCAATCGGTGCTGGAATCATTAAAAAGCGCCAGGAGGATTACCCTCAGTCAAAGATCAACATCAAAGAGATCGATGCTAAAACAACACTACAGCTTGGAGTCTTTAAAGTGTCATTCATTCACATGAATCACAACATTCCAGACTCAGCAGCTGTTGTGGTAGAAACTCCGGTTGGAACCATTATCCACTCTGGAGACTGGAAGTTCGACTTCCATCCAGCGGGAGAGGAGCAGGGCGATCTACACAAAATGGCTCGACTTGGCGACAAGGGTGTATTACTCCTTATGGGTGATTCAACGAATGCCAATAAACATGGACATCAAACCTCAGAAAAAGTCATTGGTGAAGAATTACGAAAGGTTATCCAGCAAGCTGACGGTCGAATAGTTATTGGAACATTCGCTTCGCTACTCTCGCGCGTTAAACAGATCCTGGAAATCTCTGAACAACTTGGAAGGAAGGTCGTAATTAACGGACGATCGATGATAACTAATGTTGAAATCGCAAGACAAAAAGGTTTCATCCACATAAGTGACAAGACCCTAATTCCAGTTGAAAAAATCAACACATACCCAGACGAAAAAGTCATGGTCGTGTGCACTGGAGCACAAGGAGAAGAAAATGCAGCCCTGAGCAGGATTGCAAATGACGAACACAAAAATATTCGTATCAAAGAAGGTGATACTGTCATTTTCTCTAGCTCGATTGTTCCAGGAAATGAAGTTTCTGTGTCCCGCCTAAAAGATACTCTGTACAAGAAAGGAGCGAATATTATTCACTCCGCAGATATGGATGTTCACGCAGGAGGACATGGAAAAAAGGAAGATATTAAACTTATGATCAGTTTGATTAAACCTGAATACTACATGCCAATTGAAGGTAACTACAGCTTGCTTCATGCAAATGCACAAGTTGCCCACTCGCTTGGTTATGATAAGCAACATGTAATCCTTGCTGATAACGGTCAAGTAATTGAAGTTAAAAAGGACCGAAACGGCAAAGGAAACATTCGCAAAACTCAAGAGAGAGCCAATACTGACTACGTCTTTGTTGACGGGCTCGGTGTTGGAGATATCTCTCAGATCGTCCTGCGTGACCGAAAGGCACTTGCAGAAGACGGTATGGTCATCCCAGTTATTAAAGTCGACAAGAAAACTGGAAAGATGGTTGGAAATGCAGATATTATCAGTCGTGGATTTATCTTTATGAAAGATAACCAAAAGCTCATCCAAGAAACCCGCAAGTTAATTAAGAAGGCGGTGGTAGATGATGATCCAAAATCCAATGCTGATTCTGACTACATCAAGAAAACAGTTCGAGATGCGGTTGGAAAGTATCTGTTCAAAAAGACCAAGCGTCGACCAATGATCATTACGCTTGTCATTCAAATCTAGATTTAACAAAACCCGCGCAGAAAGTGCGGGTTTTGTGTTTTCTGGTATAATCTAAAGGCTAAAATCAAATCAGACATATGCGAGTCCTAACTGGAATACAACCTACAAATATTCTTCATATCGGAAACCTATTTGGTGCTTTAATCCCTGCTGTTGAGCTTCAGAAAGATCATGAGCTCTACATGATGATTGCTGACTATCATTCTATAACTGTACCGCAAAATCCTGAGATGCTGAGTGAGAGCATCCTTCTTAACGCTGCAGCCTATATTGCTGCTGGTATCGATCCAACCAAGACTGTACTTTTTCAGCAGTCTCAGATTCCTGCACATACTGAGCTTGCATGGATCCTTGCAAGCCAAACCCACATGGGTGAGATGAAAAGGATGACTCAGTTTAAAGACAAGTCTGGTGATAAAGCTGATAAAGTTTCTGTTGGGCTATTTACCTATCCTGTTTTAATGGCTGCGGATATTCTGCTGTATGACACAGAGGCAGTACCTGTTGGACATGATCAAAAGCAGCATGTTGAGCTGACCCGCGACGTTGGTCAGAGGTTTAACAATGCTTATGGCGAAACGTTTGTAATTCCAAAACCAATGATTCGCAAACATGGAGCGCGACTTAAGTCTTTGACAGAGCCTGAGAAAAAGATGAGTAAGAGTGCACCGAGTGCGAAGAGCTATATTTCATTGATGGACGACCGCGAAATTGTTCACAAGAAAATACGATCTGCCGTGACAGACTCAGGGCAATTGATTACATTTGAGGAACGGCGTGAAGGACTTTATAACCTGCTTACGATATTTAGTTTGTGCACTGGAAAGTCCGGTGAAGATCTGGCACATGAGTATGCAGAAAAAGGCATGAAGGTCCTTAAGGACGATCTTGCTGAAGCGCTTTCGAACTATCTAGATCCGATGCAGAGCAAGATGAAGGAACTACTTGAAAACAAAGATGAACTCAAACGCATCATCGCGAACGGATCTACAGCCGCTGATAAGGTGGCGAACGCGAAGTTGGCGGAAGTGAAAAAGAAGGTGGGGGTAACGTTATAGCAGAAAGCAGAACACAGAACTCAGAACGCAGATCAAGAACCGCCAAACGGCGGTTCTCTTAAATACACGCCTAAGTCCCAAGCCAATTTTCTAGTCTCGACCTCAGGCCTGCCACGAGCACGTTCATGCTTATCCCCGGGCAGAAAGATGGAATAGCATTTTGATGTCCAGTTTCTCCTTAGATAAAAATTGGATCTCCAAAATGCCCGTCTGTATGCCTGGGGTATGCATGGACAGCGCAGTGAGGCCAAGCAGTTTCTTTTCCCCATTTCTTTGCTGCTTCAAAGAAATGGGGCCAGGGGTTAGGGGCAGGATGCCCCATCAATGGGGTTGACTTTCTTGGCCAATCCTGCTATATTCTCTCCGTCAAGTGCATCCTGCGCCTCTGACGCTGAGACAGCCCTCCTAAGCTGAAACTGAAAAACACATGGAGTGAAACCACACATGTCCGCAGTCCTCCTCGTCTCCCCGCCCAGCTCGAGTCCCACCCCCGGCAGTCCCCTGCCCGACACGAGCGCCACACCCCCGTCCGAACAGCCCGTCATCTCAGATGAGCACCGTCGAGTCCTCCAGCATCTGGTCGCCATCGAGTTCGAGATCCCGAACCTGGTCGACCGCGAAACCATCGCTACCCTCGAGAACGCCGGACAGGTCTGCGACGCTGTAGCCTCCGCGCTCGCCGAGCACTGCGAAGTGACTCACGACGAGCTCGGGAGCACCTTCCAGACCATCGCCCGGATGAGCATGCTCAACGTGAACATCATGATCCGCATGGCCAAGGCTACCACCTGGCGCGAGTTCTGCAGCGCGATCCCGCAGTGCTACCGCCAGGCCTGCGGCAACGCAGTGGTCGCCGGCGCCAGGATCACCTAGTCCCGTTCTGACTACGCCCACTTGGGTAACGGTCAGCCCCGTCCCTCCGGACACCTGTTCCGGGGGGCCTTTGTTTCTATTGACATATTCGGCTAATAATGGTATTATTCTGTCGTTCAGGAAATACGATAGTCGCTTGACGCTTTGCGTCATGAGGAAAGTCCGAACACCCCCTGCACGGTAACGTGCATGGACAAAGGATGTTGCTAACAGCAACCAAGGGATCAGAACGGGAGGAACTGGAATATTGTTCCTGCCAGTCTGATTAACCTTAGGGAAAGTGCCACAGAGACAATACTAGCTCTTCGGAGTTAAAGGTGAAAAGTAGTGCGGTGTCTGAGGTCAGATGACCTCGATAGGCTACGCACTTCGCTCCATGGTGACATGGAAGCGTGGTAAACCCATCCTGGTGCAAGAGCAAATTTGGTCGCTCGCATGAAGTGATTGGCAACAATCACTCTAGATAAATGACTATCATCTTATGTCGCCCTACGGGCTATATCAGATACAGAATTCGGCTTACCATTTCCTGAGCAACAAAGATCACCGCAATGAGCGGTGTTTTTTGGTATAATCAAAACACTATGAAACGAGTCAACCTCTTCTTTGCCGCACTTCTAGTTCCTTTGGACTATATCGTTGTTGTTGGAGCTGCCTGCTTTGCTTATTGGATGCGATTTACCCCATTTGTCCGGGAGATTCGGCCAGTAGTTTTTGACCTGCCTTTTGATGCCTACTTCAAGGTCACTGTAATATCAGGCTTTGTCTTCTTGATAATCTTTGCGCTATCAGGTCTATATGTTATCCGACAAATGCGTCTTGCCACTGAGTTTGTACGTATCATACTTGCAGTATCAGCTAGTATCGCAGTGGTGCTCGGAATTGCATTTTTCTCCCGTGAGTTGTTTGACTCACGTTTTATTGTTTTGGCGGTTTGGGGATTTTCACTCATATTCGTCTCGATTGAGAGATACCTTATCAGAATGCTTCAAAGGTCGTTGCGCCATTTTGGCATTGGACTGCAACGCGTGGTGATTATTGGAAAAACAAAATCTGGGCAATCACTTAAAAAATACTTTCAACGATATCCAAAAATTGGTTTTGAAGTTGTTGAACACATCACGCATTTCACAGAAAGCTCAAGAGACAAAATCTTGTCACTTAAGAAAAAAGGGATGGTTGACGCACTAATGCTTGCTAATCCTGAGGCCGACAAGAAAGAGATACGATCAATTAAAGCATTTTCTGACGTTGAACATCTCAACTTCTACTACTCAGCAGAAATCTTCCCAAGTGGCGCAGTAAAGCCAGTCATACACACACTTGCCGGACAGCCAATCATTGAAGTTCCGAAGACTCCGCTAGATGGGTGGGGCGCGATTTGGAAACGTGGATTTGATATTGTCATGTCTTTGTTCTTCATAATACTCACATCACCGATTCAGATCCTGGCAGCGCTAGCACTATTTATCGAACAGCCCGGTAATGTGTTCTTTGTACATAAACGTGTCGGACAAGGGGGCAAGGCTTACAATCATCTTAAGTTCAGATCAATGATAAAAGACGCACATAAGTATCGCTTCGACCCAGAGTTCATTAAAAAGTATGGAAATGAACGCGGCGGGACTCCCCTTTTCAAACTTACACACGATCCCCGTATCACCCGTGTTGGTCGTATCATACGAAAACTTTCTATTGATGAACTTCCTGAATTATTTATGGTACTGATCGGTCGCATGAGCTTGATTGGCCCTCGACCACACATGCCTGAAGAAGTTGAAAAATACAAACCACACCAAAAACAAGTACTCACAATCAAGCCTGGGATGACTGGCATGGCCCAAGTCGGTGGCCGCGCAGAGCTCGACTTTGATGAAGAAGTTCAACTGGACATGCACTACATCCAAAACTGGAGCCCATGGCTCGACTTGATAATCCTTTTCAAAACACCAATAGTAGTTATCTTCGGCAAAGGCGCATATTAAAAAACAGACCCCTGCCCATTGTCCATCCTGAGAGAGCCGTCAGGCGAGTCGAAGGATCTCTTGAAACTTGATTCTTGAGATCCCTCGGCTGACGCTCGGGATGGAATAGGGTGTAGGTCTGTTTTTTGTTTTATACCTTATCCATCGTAATCGTCTCAACCACTACTTTCTTCACTGCCTGACCAATCTTCTCATGCCCCTTCTCGTTCGGATGAAGACCATCCTCTGAAAGATCCTCCATCGAGAGCAACTCTGAGTTATCGATTACCCGCACTCCCAACTCATCTCCGACTTCCTTCATGATCCCCGCATAACGCAAAACGTCGTCATTGTCATAAGTAAGCTCAGTGCGCCATGGAACCGGCTGCAGCTTAGAATCATCAATCTGTGTTGGCGTTACCAGAAGAACATGTTCAACCAGTTTGCAAGACTGGTCAATTAGTTCGTGCAGATTCTTTTTAAAATCCTCAGGAGCAACCTGATACTCGCCGTTAGCCTTTCCTGAGTCATTCACACCAACAGCAATGATAATAGATCGAGCTGATCGCACTTCTGCCTCAAGCGAAAGGCGCTTAACCATACCATCGGTCGTGTCTCCGGACACGCCACAGTTGTAAACAAATACGTGATAGTCCTTTTCAAGATCCAATCGCAGCCGATTAACCCAACCGCCCAACTCATGATCCCAAGCTCCCCACCCAATACTTGTTCCGAAAACGCAAATCTTCTGTGTCATATACATGAATCTTATCAAATTGGCCGCTACCAAACAAACAAAATTGCCCTTGCTCAAAGCCCTCTAGCGTGCTTAAATACATCTACTATGAACGTAGCCTTGGTACACGATCACTTGACCCAAAATGGCGGTGCAGAACGCGTACTTGAGGCTATGCAAAATATTTGGCCAAAGGCACCCACATTCACTCTTCTGTACGACAAATCCATCATGGATTCTGTTTTTGGCCATCGCGATATTCGTACAAGCTTTTTACAAAACATACCTGGCTCTCTTAAACGCTCTCGATGGCTCTTACCGTTAATGCCAACCGCAACTGAAAGCTACAACCTATCAGAATTCGAAGTGATCGTATCAAGTACCAGCGCTTTTTCAAAAGGAATAATCCCATCAAACGATGCGATTCATATTTGCTACTGCCACACACCAACTCGATATCTCTGGTCTGATACACACAGTTACATTGAGGAGCTTAAGGTTCCGGGAGCCATCAAAAGAATCCTCCCTCCAATCTTGAGCAATCTAAGAGCCTGGGATCGACTGGCAGCAGACAGAGTTGATCACTTTATCGCAAACTCAGAGACAGTTCGAAGGCGAATCAGGAAATACTATCGACGTGAGAGTGATGTAATCCACCCACCCGTTGAGGTTGATCAATTTAGCGTTACTGATGATCCAAAGGAATACTACTTGATCGGTGGTCGGCTCGTTCCATACAAACGATACGATCTTGTTATCGACGCATTCACAAAGCTTGGGATCCCTCTCAAGGTTTTTGGATCTGGTCCGATTGAAAAAGACTTGCGGGCTCGCGCGGGTGATAACATACAATTCTTGGGCAGAGTTTCAAACGAGGAACGCGCGCGACTTTTCCAAAATGCAATCGCATTTTTGCACCCACAGGAAGAAGACTTTGGGATTACTCCAGTTGAATCCATGGCTGCAGGTCGTCCAGTCATTGCCTATCGTAAAGGTGGAGCAACTGAGACCGTAATTGATAGAAAGACCGGAATATTTTTCGACAAGCAGCACTGGGAAGAGATCGCAAACACTGTTCTACACTTTGATCACACGCGATTTGATCCAATGGAGATACGAGAACATGCTAAGCAGTTCTCAACACAGATTTATCACAAAAAAATGCACGACTATGTGCAGAATAAGTGGGGAGAGCACAGGAAAAAAATATTAGGAATCGTCTAATATGCATTTGGCGATCGACATAAGGCATTTAGCAGCTGATCAACACTCAGGCATAGGACGTTACACGATCGAAATAATAAAGCGCATGACAAAGATGGCGCCAGATGATTATTTTACACTTTTTGCAGCAGGATCTTCAGAAACACTTGCGAAACTCCCAAAATTCTCTGGAAGAAATATAGAACTTATCAAAGAAGAAACGCCAAATAGAGCACTTTCCGCAAAGCTTCACTTCACAGCCCACACACTTGAAGACTTCTTACCAAAGCAACCTGATCTTTGGTTTTTCCCAAACATCAATATCATCAAAACACACAGGCCATACGTGATAACAATGCATGACCTTTCTTTTGAGCTCTTCCCTAGATTCTTCAGGATAAAAGATCGCATCTGGCACAGGGCTGCAGCACCTCAATCACTAGCAGAACACGCGGAGCTAATCTTTGCGGTTTCGGAAAATACAAAGCATAACCTTAGTGCCCTCTGGGGCATTGGTGAGGATAGCATTGTATCTACCCCGCTTGGAGTTGACGATCGTTTTGAAACCAAGGAGCAACCATGCGACAAGAATTATCTGCAATCGCACAGTATTGATTATCCGTATATTTTAAGCCTTTGCACGCTTGAACCGCGCAAGAACATTGAAACCATTGTAGAAGCATACGAAATTTGGCGGGAACAGAACACAGAACACAGAACCCAGCCGAAGGCCCTGAGCCTGTCGAAGGGAACACAGAACACAGAACCCCACTTAGTTATTGCTGGAGGTCGCGGGTGGAAGAATGATTACCTTCACAAACGTATTCGATCCTCAAGGTACTCATCAGACATTCATGTTCTGGGGTATATTAAGGAAAATCACAAACCAACACTATATAGACACGCAGAGCTATTCTTGTTCCCATCGTTTTTTGAAGGATTTGGTCTGCCAATTGTTGAAGCTATGGCAAGTGGGACCCAGGTGATTACAAGTTTTACTGGATCTATGCAGGAGGTCGGCAAAGAGCATGTGATCTTCGTGGATCCATACAACGTACACGACCTGGTGCATGCTATCGATGTTGGTTTAAAAACAGATCACAACCTTGGACCACATATCCCATCTATTTTCTCCTGGAACGCTGCCGCAATGCGTACACTGATGTCGATCAAGGCATTGGAAAAAGAGGCTGTAGAGTAATTTTTGCTTAGTGTTTTTTCGAACAATTCAGGTGTTCATCGCACCTGTATTTTTTATCCACTGTTACCCACATTTGAACACAGAAAGTGCACGAAAAAATGGTAAAATAGATGCATGCGTATTGGTATTGATGCTAGATTTTATGGACCCCGAGTGGGCGGAGGCGGACTTGGTCGTTACGTCGCTGAATTAGTGACTCATTTACAAGAAATTGACCAAAAAAATCAGTACGTTCTTTTTTTACGTAAAGACAACTTTCACGAATGTCGAATAACTAACAAGAACTTCTCAAAGCAACTTGTTGACATTCCTTGGTACACGCTAGAGGAGCAGATGAAAATGCCGGGAGTGGTTGCACGCTCGCAAGTGGACTTCATGCACTACCCACACTGGAACGTTCCGATCTTTTCGAAAGTACCATTCATAGTAACAGTCCATGATCTCATAATGCTTGAACTGCCTCGCTCTTCAAGGGTTAGCACTCGCAGTCCGATTGTTTACGGATTTAAGCATGCAGGATTTAGAATGACGCTTGAGAGTGCAATTCATAGATCTCGACACATTCTTACGGTGTCAAAGTATACTAAGCAGTCGATCCTCAAACATTTTGGCGTAAAGCAGGATGAGATAACAGTCATCCTAAATGGAGTTATTCCACCTCGTGAAGCCCGATCTGTTAGTCTCACCGCTCTCGGTGTATATCAGCCGTACTTTCTCTATGTTGGAAATGCTTATCCGCACAAGAATATCGAAATGATGATGCATGCATTCGCGCAGTTTCATGAGAATCATCCATATGTACAGTTAGTAATTGCCGGACGTCGTGATGTATTTTCACAAAGATTGGAAAAAGAAGCTGATGAGCTTGGTCTAAAGGGTGAGGCTGTTCGATTCATTGATCTACCAACAGATGAAGAACTTGCTGCACTTTATAAAAATGCAAATCTATTCATCTTCCCTTCTCGAATCGAGGGATTTGGGATCCCACCACTTGAGGCAATGAGCTATGGGACTCCGGTCGCGGCAGCAAAAACAAGTTCGATTCCCGAGGTTTGCAAGCATGCTGCTCACTACTTTGAACCAGACGATATCGAGGCGCTCGCAGAGCTTATGCGCCAAGCAGCAGATGAGCCTGAACGTTTTGATCAAAGCACAAAGGATGGATTCAAAGTTGCTGAAAGTTATACATGGCGCGAAACAGCAAAACAGACTTTAGAAGTTTACAATAATCAATCACTACTCTAAGGCATGGCTCGCAAAAGGCGACAATCAAAGAACTTGAAAAAGGCACAACCGCAAGTGTCCAAGCTTTATGATGATGCGCTTCCAGTTTCCCTGCAGAATCGTGGGATATCTGATGCGTTGCGGCCTGGGATACGCGTGCACTCGTCAGACACAGCGCCTGTGTCACCTTATGTGATTGAGTTGTCTCGACAGGAAAAGCGAGAACAAGCAAAAGAAACCACTGAACAAAAAATTGAAGAACTTGCAGCTCAACTGGCTCAAATAAATGAATTTGATCAAATAGATACTGCAGTGCCAGTAGTAGCATCCCTTGAGTTGTCTTCTGGGGAACTTGCCGGACAGCTTCGCGAGCCTGAAAGAATCATTGGAAAAATTCAAATCAAAGAATCAGTTGAATCAACTACGCATGTAAGTGAGCTTCCAGAGATTGAGGTTGACTCTCCAGATGTTTGGAGTGTGATCGAACAAGTGGATCCTTCGTCATCTTCGATTCCTCAGGATGACGAACTTACTTGTCATTCTGAGCGCAGCGAAGAATCTACTCAGGACGAGATTAACCACGAATCCCACAAAGTATTAAGTTCTGAGACACTTGTAGAGCGCTTCTCGAGAATTCACTTGCTTTTACCAAAACAAGCACGTCACCGTGCCATGGCAGCATTTTTGGTTATCTCATTCATCCTTGTAATGCCATTACATGCCATGCAAGGCATAATAGATAGTACGTCCATTGAGTCAGAGATCACCCGCATTAGCTCACAGGCGATAACTGAGATCGAGAGTGCAACTAGTTCTGCTCAGGCGCAAAAGTTTGGAACTGCAAGCTTAGACTTTGAGCGTGCAGCTGAAAGTTTTGAAGAAGCAGAGCAATCACTTAAAAACATGCACCTAGCCGCGACTGCTCTCGTAAACATCATTCCTCAAACAGATAACACATACGACACGGTTCAAGGTTTAGTGCGTGCAGGAGCATCACTTTCAACTGCTGCAGCCCAAATCAGCTCCGCAATTGAACAGCTTACAGATGCTGACTCTTACGACCTTGTTACCAAGCTGGAGCTTCTAACAACTTATGTTAATGCTGCGCTTCCAGAAGTGGTAGAAGCGAATAAGGCGCTCGGCGAAGTTGATCTAACACTGATACCTGCAGATTACATCGATAAAATCACAATGCTTTTGGATACCGCGCCGTCACTTGAGGCGTCGATGAACGAATTCTTACAATTCTCAGGAACTCTTCAGGTACTACTTGGTGGAGACCAAAAGATGCGCTACCTACTTGCATTCCAAAATAACACAGAGCTTAGAGCTACTGGAGGATTTGTGGGAAGCTTTGCACAAGTCGACATGCTAAATGGTGTAATTGAGGAAATCGACATTCCTGAAGGTGGTACTTATGACGTTCAAGGTCAACTTGATGAGTACATCGCGCCACCAGAGCCACTTACACTTCTAAATAGCCGTTGGGAATTGCAAGACGCCAACTGGTTCCCTGACTTCCCAAGCTCAGCCCAGAAAATGCTTGGATTCTACGAAAGCGCCGGTGGCCCAACACTTGATGGTGTTATAGCAATCAATGCGACCCTAATGCCAAAGTTGCTTGAAATCACTGGGCCGATTGAAATGCCTGAATATGATCGAACGATTACAGCTGAGAACTTCTTATTTGAAACTCAGAAGATTGTTGAATACGAATATATAGAGTACGAGGATGATGCAGAGCGCGAGGAAGACGCTCCAAAGCAATTCATTGGCGACTTAGCGCCAAAAATCTTAGAACGGCTTAGTGAAGCAGAGCCTGAGATGCTTTTGCAGGTTCTAGACTTACTTGCAACCTCGCTCACGCAAAAGGACATGATAATCTACATGCAGGACAATGAACTGCAAAGCGATATTGAGACACTGGGTTGGTCAGGGTCGCTCAAACAAACAGATGGCGACTATCTCATGGTTGTGAACACAAACCTTGGTGGTGGAAAAACCGATACAGTGATTAAACAAGACATCCAACTTGATGTTGAGATCGCAGAAGATGGGTCAATCATAAATACAGTCACAATCACAAAAGAACACACAGGACTTAGCACAGCTCTATTTGAAGGTGTAAACAATGTTGATTACATACGGCTATACGTGCCACTTGGAAGTGAGCTTTTGAGTGCAAGTGGCTTTGAGATCCCAGATGATGAACTTTTTGAAGAGTCTGAGGTCCCTCTACAAGCTGATGAGGACATGCTTATGTGGACATCTGACTTTGCTATGGATATGAACTCTGGAACTGATATTTGGGCAGAGCAAGGTAAAACAGTATTTGGAAACTGGATTCAAACAAAGCCAGGTGAGATTGAAACTGTTACATTTAGCTACAAGCTACCATTTGCTTTTGAAGAATCTGGAGACTCGATTCTTGAAATGGCAAAGGCTTATCTTGGGATCAAACAGCTAAACGAATATTCGCTACTGTTACAAAAGCAGCCTGGAGTGGAAACTCGCACAACAGACATTAATGTATTTGGACCAAGTAACCACAATATTATCTGGAGCTCACATAATGAACTAACTACTTCTGGAACTCAGATTGATAATTCTCAAGATCACTTCTTCTCTACCCTGTTCGAACAACGATAAGCAAAAACCCCCTCCATCTCCCCCTTCGAAAGGGGGAGGGTCTAGGTCGAAATCAAGCCCCCTCCTTACGAAGGAGGGGATGGGGGAGGTCCATAAGAACTCGATCGGATACAAACATATGACACCGAAGGAATCCAAGAAAAAAACAAAAAAACACTCGTCAAAAGCGCATGAAAAAAAGCATGCGCCTCATGAGCCTCACACAGACAGAACACAGAAGCATGAAAAAACTCATGAGCATATAAAGCATGAGCGGCACCCACATAAGGAAGATAAGGAGCTCATGATGGATGAGGGGCTGGAAGCAATCTATGGCGACGGTGCAATCGACTTTGAAAAACTAGACCGTGGCGGAAATCGACTTACGAAAATCCTCATCGCAGCTGTAATCGTTTTAGCAGTCCTTGCCGTAACTGCTTGGGCTGGGTTTTTTGTCTATACCAAGTTCTTCGAGGTGTCGCATGATAAAAACTTTGAACTTGAAATTCTAATGGATGAAGAGCTAACCAGTGGGCAGACAACGCAGATCGAAATTCAATACGCAAACCCAACCACTGTCCCGATTGCTTCACTTGAGCTTGACGTAAACCTCCCTTCCACATTCCGTGTCTACTCGTTTAGCGAAGATCCAACAAACCTGGATGACCTGATTTGGGAGATGGGTTCCCTACCTGGAATCACCGACAACATAATAACTATTGAGGGTGTGTGGGTCGCAGAAGCTCCGTCTGAGACTCCTGTGCAGGTCTATGCGAACTACAAGCCCGGGAACTTTAACTCTACTTTTGAAGATATTGCCGTTGTATACGTCACAACACTTGAGAGCACACTGACAGCGCTCATCGAGGGCCCTGAGGAAGCATCTGCTGGTGAAACACTTGATTACACACTAAGTGTTGAAAATATTGGCGATGAGCCGTTTGAGGACTTGCAGGTGAGTGTTGATCTGCCACAGGGATTTTACCTTGAAGATAGCGATCCCGAACTTGAAGCAGGTGGCCCTGCAGAGTGGGATATTGACTTTATTGATGCAAAGGAAATAATCGAAATTAGTTTCTCTGGAACTTTTGCTTCTAACATCGAAGGCTTCCAGTACTTTGATGCTTCTGTCGATTTGGTGACTGAAACACGAGAGATTGAGCAATCTAGCGCACAAGCATACACTGATGTCCTACAAAACGATATTAGTGTGCAGCTGGTTGCCAATGGAGTAACCGATGAAACTAGTGTGGACGTCGACAGTAACCTGCGAATCAGCATCGGACTTGAGAATACTGAAGATACTCCAATCGAGGATCTGTCAGTGCTGCTCGACTTCCAATCTGATGACTCAATCCCGATTGGATGGAGCAACTCTACACTTGATAGCGGAACAATAACAAGCGATGGGATCTACTGGACTCTGGATTCGATTGAGCCGGGTGAGAAGATCCTTATTAATACTTCGTTCCCAATAGACTCTGAGCTTGGAGTGGGCGACGCTGATACATTCCAGGTTGTAGCGTCATCGACCTATGAAGGACGTAAGGTGCTATCATCTCCGATGAGTATTTTGATAAATTCAGAAGCAGATTTACAAACATCTATCCGATACTACGAGGATAGCGGTGCAGTGCTTGGAAACGGACCCCTACCGCCACAGGTTGATCAAACCACTACATACAGCGTGATATGGACGATCGACAATAGTCTGCATGATCTTGAAGATGTTACTGTGAGCGCAGATCTTCCCCCACATGTGAGTTGGGCTGGGAACGCAACACATGACCTAGGATCGATAAACTATAATGGCTCTGAACATAGCGTTGCATGGACAGTTGATTCGCTGACGTCTGATCTTTCTAGCATTGAAGGACGGTTCTCAATTTCGATTACCCCAGATTCTGGTGATGTTGGATCGTTTGTGAAGTTGATCTCTGGATCTGAACTAAAAGCAACTGACTCATCCACTGGCGAATCGCTGACTAGCTCGACTGATTCACTAACAACCGATCTGGTAGATGATATGTACGCTATTGTAGAGGGAGGGGTTGTTATTGAGTAATAATAACCAAAGGGACCAAAGAAACCCGTAGCCAGATAAAGACCGATCCGTATAATTATCCATCCCGAGCGTAGCCCGGCAACTGCCGGGCGTAGTCGAGGGATCTCTCGACTCCCCTTCGATAGACTCAGGGTCGCTCGAGATGGAGAAAGTTATGGGTCGGTTTTTTGTTGACATCCAGTATGAATCATGGCATCATTTTATGGACGAAACTGAGCTACGTGCCGTGACTCGCTGAGAAAGCTGAGGTTTACGACACATGGCATGGAGACGTCGACTGCCGATCCGACCAACAAAAGGAGGTGCACCTTGCACGCATGGATCAACACCAACACGACCGCCGCCGACATGGCCGACACCGACGCTTCCCGTCTGGCCGACTCCTGGACTCCGCTCATCGCCACCGAGGTCACCGACGCCCCCGACGAAGTGCTGAGCGCCAACCCGCAGGTGTGCTGAACAACCGGACCCTTCCCCAGGCAGCGCCTGGGCTTCTCACACCCGCCTCATCTCATTGGGGCGGGTGCTGAAATTGAGATGTAAATATGACTGACCAAAGAACCACCACTATGGTGGTTCTTCTGCTTGTCTTAGCCACACTGCGAGCACGTCCAGGTCTATCCTCGGGCAGGAAGACGGAATAGCATTTTGATGTCCAATTTCTCCTTAGATAAAAATTGGATCTCCAAAATGCCCGTCTGTATGCCTGGGGTATGCATGGACAGCGCAGTGAGGCCAAGCAGTTTCTTTTCCCCATTTCTTTGCTGCTTCAAAGAAATGGGGCCAGGGGTTAGGGGCAGGATGCCCCCAATGACATGAACCCTTGCTAAATCCCACACCTGTGCTATCATAATCCTCGAACTCTCTGGCCGCTTCGGTAGCCAGTGACTCCGTCCTGCTTCGGCAGGATGCACCCGAAGGCCCGCGGTTGCAGCTATCCTGAGCTGACCGCACCCTGATCAACCCGGAGACCACACGCGATGAACCACATCGGTCCCCCCACGGCGCGCACCAGCGCGCAGGAGAGCGGCGCCCTGTGAAGACGGCGAGAACACACCGGAGCAGCGGCTGCGACTAGCTGGCCCCTACTGGCGTGACCACAAAGGAACGTAAAGAGTATGTTCGGTCGCCCGGCGACCAAGAGCCTGACAACCTCTAGCAACAGCTCCGCTCGAACCTTGGTCATAAGGACAACGTCAGTATGGGGGCTCAAGAATGGGATTGGTAACCCCACAGAGTCCTTACAACCTCCATACCTTCTACTTCGATGGCACCGCAGCACAAGCGGAACCACGAGAGCCACATGCGGGTTCTATCCCCGCCCTCACCCCGGCAACGCGCATGCGCGATGTCGGGGGTCAACTTTTTCAAACAAAAATAAAAGGCTAACTTTAGCCTATTTTTTTACTTAAAATACTGCTAGCGGTTGACAAAATGCCAAAAATCTGGTACTATTTGTGAGTTCCCAGATGAATCGTATTGCACAACTTCGGTTGTGTGTGCCGGTGGCGTGGCTACCTGCACGTGGGCACCTCATCAACTCGCCCATCAATACGCCAGTACCTGACTGTGGGACCAGTCAAGGGTCCTGGGCCCTGAGCCAGGCATTCCGTGCTCGCAAGACCAACGAGCGGCCCACGAGGCGCCGCGTCCGGCCCCGTACACCAACAAGAGGAGGAGACCCTATGGGAATCCGAATCGCCCCCCACAGCGGCCTCGATCCGCTGTCCTGACTGCCCGCAAGCGCCCCGACGCCCCGCGTCGCCTACCGAGTGCCCACCGAACATCTGGCCTCGGAAGGACCGCCGCCCTCATCGGGCGTCGGGGACTTGCACGGCGGTCCCACGTCAAAAGAGCCCTCTCACGAGGCTCTTCTTCTTTTCTTTAATTTTTCATCTAACACACGGGCCTGCCACGAGCACGTTCATGCTTATCCCCCTCAAGACAGACCAAGGTCCCCAGCCAATTTTGACGCGACCCGGCTCCGCCCCGTCCGACGGGGTGGAGGGGAGCCGTTAGACGAAAATTGGCGGCAGGCCTTGAGCATTATCTGTGGCCGCGGGACTACTCTGAAAGAAGGCTCTTTCTTTCCCCAGTTTCTTTGAGCCAGCAAAGAAACTGGGTCTGGAGGTTTGGAGGGTGAAACGCCTCCAATTTTAATCTAAACCTTAAACCTCCTCACCCCCCGCACAGCCCTATACAATCCGTACCACATATGTTTCATTTGTAAATCAAACGTTCCGGGGTGTTCGATTATATCGCCGTTAAATCCTTTTTTATATCTTGTAATCCCCTGCCATGGATGCTTTGGCCCAGATCCTTCTGGTGCAATACCCCAAAAATCAAACGTATGCATACCCTGCCGAATCGCGTCCTCGATGAGATACCAATGAACCAGGTGTGGTGCCATAACATTTCGATGCAAGTTGCTTGATGCCCCATGCAGATAAGTTCTTACTCCTGCAAAGTCGATCATGATATTTGCGCAAATCACCCTTTCCTCATAAAAACCAACTGCCAAATAGGCTTTAGCGCCATCATTCTTCATAGCCTCGAGCATTGCGCGATAATATGCCTCTGGGTGTGCAGAGAACTTGTCTCGTGTTGTGGTCTGTTCAAGTAAACGCACAAAATCTTCGAAACGATGCATATTTACAATCTTTGGTACTACACCCTTGCGCTGTGCCAGCCTAATATTATAGCGGGTTTTGGATTTGAGATTGTTGAAAATCCCATCCTTGCCTTTGGAAAGATCGAGCACGGTAGTTGTTGATGGTTGCATGTCATTAACCTTCTGAAGTCCTGGGTCTTCAACTGGCTCAAGACGGGAAAACATGGCACCAGGCAACTCCTCGCGCAGCACTTCGATTCTATGGTCTATTGACGCTGATCCTATCGGCCCTTTTGGTATGTACCAATAATACTGACCAAGTGGTAAAGGGATCTTAATCGCCTGCGCTAGGGTTACACCCTGCTCATCGTCTCGATATATACGCTCTACAACACGTCCGAGCGACCGCTGAAACTCACCCCACTGCCAGGAATGCAAAAATCCGCCAAAGCGCGGTGCGTGCTGTTCAACTAAGTTGTTCCACGATTTTCGATCCATACTACTGTGAAAACAGCTTTAGTGCATACTTTATCTTCTCTTCAATAGTCTCCCCTTCTACTTTTCTAGAAATCTCCATAGCCTCACGGCGTCCGTATCCAAGACTTACAAGCGCCTCGATTGTATCGTAATCATCTTGAGGTGACTCTTCCTCTTTTACTAAAACTCCCTTAAGCTCTAGGATGATCTTCTGCGCCGTCTTCTTACCAACACCCGGTATACTGGTAAGAAACGCTAGATCTTCTTTCAAGATTCGATCCTGGATCTGCTCGGGATTTGCTGAACCTAAAATCTTCTGCCCTAAACGCGGCCCAACCCCATTAATGTCAATCAACTTTTGAAACAAATCTATTGTCATCAACTCTGGTGCCCCAAATAACTCACGTCGATCCTCACGAATATGATCATAAATATGCCAACTAACCAACTCGCCGATCTGAGGAGAGCATCCCATATAAAAGACCCTGTAACCAATACCATGTGTGAAGACAACACATGTATCAAGTGCCACAGATTGTATTGTTCCTTCTAAATATGCGATCATACTTTTTATAATCCAGCCGCACTGCGGGCCTGCCAACAGGCAAGGAGGGGCTAGGGGTGGTTGCTACCGAATTTGTCATCCTGAACGAAGTGAAGGATCTGCTTGAGTAGATTCTTCGCTGTGCTCAGAATGACACAATAAGCCGCCCCTCACCCCCATCAACTTGAGCATCTTACTCCACCTTTGACCGGTATAGCAAATGCGCCTCTTGGATCCTTGAATAAAGCTTGTCCTTATATTCATCAAGTCCTGAAAGGTCACCGGTCTCCACCGCCTTTCTAACTTTTTCAATGATCATAGCTCTACCAGGACCAAATGGAATCTCAAGCAGTGTAAATACTTCTTCTGATCCAAGGCCAACACTTTCCATTATCTTTTTAAACTCTTGCTTCTTCTTATCTTCCTGCTTTTGAAGCCTTGCCTTCCGACGATCCTCATCTGCAAGCTCCTCAGAGCGCATCATATTCAAGATCAATTCAGTGTCCGGCTTTAGCGTTCCATTTTCATATCCCATGCTACCAATCAGGGCGTCCAAAAGAAGCGCGGCGGTTTGCAGGTCTAAGAAATCATCACTATCGATTCCTGACTTTTGAGCAACACGTTTTAAATAATTGTATCGCGCGCCGTCTGGCTTGTTTTCAACAAACAAGATTACTTCAATGTGATATCTGATCAACAACAGTAGAATCTCACGATCTCGTGCGGTAAGCCTACAAAGATCTTCTACAGCCCCCCTGACTTCCTCATACTCATCAGACGCAGCCACTTGTGCATGTCGCTTATAGCTGACCTTGATTTGATATTCCTCATAAAACTCAATTGCTATCTGGTGAGGTGGTAGATCAGGATGCTGGACCTTAAATGCATTCAATAACTTTAGATAGCGATCAACAAGCATGCTTTTTTTAAGCCGAGTGTCCTTTGCAAAGCCCTCAGCAGCGCCCTTTGATCCTTTTGGAGACTTGAATGTAACTACATCATACTTTGCAATGTCGTGAAGCAAGGTGAAAGCCTTGAGTGTTGCTGCATTTTCACAGATGACATCTTCAAGCTCTACAATCTCATTTCGAAAATGCTTTTCACGCGCAAACTCCTCAATCTGCAAAAGTGACACCTTGTCTTCACAAATAGCAAAAAGTCCTGCAAGCATGGCCTCGATATGATTGGTCATGAGCGGTCCCTCTGCATGGTGATTCGCAGACTGTGGTGTGCGATGAATCTGTGCGAGCTTGCTCACTTGCGCCTCAAACTCATACATAACATCACGCGCCTTACGCAGATTCTCATCTGTAACTATAAAACGATGCATCCATTGTAAGAATGGATAGGTTTCTTTTTGCTTTTTATGATCTACGCGGTCAAACATGTAATTGTATTATACAGTATGCGTCTTTTTGGGCCCAGAAACGACAAACGCCCGGGTCGAGAAGACCGGGCGTAGACTGACACGCGGGCCAGTAGGTTGCGTGCATGTGTCGGAATAAACATTACTTCTCCGACAGGATGTCGTGACCCTCCTTAACAAGGGCAGCCTCGAGATCCACGAGGTCCCCGTGGGTCAACAGAGACTCACCAAAGACATGTACCGCCATTTGTGGCGTGACTTCGGTAGCAGTCCGATACCAGTCCGCCTCAATCTGACGCCATGTCTCGCGAGCCTGAGAGAGTGCCAGCTCCCTTTCGCTGTCAGTAACGGTCAAAAAGAACTCCTTTGCAGGTCGCTAGCAGATGCGACGTAGCACACTCACCTTAACAAATATTTACCAAAAACAAAACAGGCCCCAAGGGCCTGTTTGCAAACTATAAGTTCTGTAGGACTTATAGGTCTTATTTCAACGATTTAATAAGTTTGTCGGTCGGAACTAGCTCACCGTCTCTCGGAGAAATCATCCCCCAGCACTTACCACCTCCAAAAAGAAAACCACTATATTTTTCAATAAGCTCTTTGGCCTTATCCGTCTCTTGAACATACAGCTTTCGATTTCCCTGCTTGATGATCGCAGGTGTTGGCTTTCCGTACTCGTCGAATATAAAATATGAGACTGCATCACGGAGATCAATGTCATCATTGTCGCTTTCGATGATTAAGAAGCCGTTCTGCTCACGCCGGCCTTCCCAAGCCTTCTTAGCCTGCACTTCCTCTTCTTTGCGCTCTTTGAACCCAAGTTCATACACCAGTTCTTTGATGTATTGAACTCCACGCTTTTGATCTGCTTCTGACAGGCCAATCTTTTGCAGCTCCCACAAAAATCCGCGATCAACTGCTGCTACAGCCATCACAAGCATTGGATCAAAGCCAACCTCTTTAAGTTCGTCATCATCGATCTCATACAAATCCAAAAACTGCTCTAAAGAACTTTGCTTATTAAGCCGATCCAAGTCATTGTACTGATGATGATCGATAATATACACTTCAATGCCAGCTTTCTGAAGCTCCTTCTCAGTCTCAACTCCAGGAATTTCAACAATAGCCACAGCTAATGCCTCAGGATCGGCTTTTTTGACCTTTTTAATAAGATCCTTCTCTTTATCTAAAGTCGCCCCATGCCCCTGCTGCGACACAATCATCGGAATTTCTAACGCCTTTGCGATCTTAATAATCAAAAGCGATTCCTCATCATTTCGCGGGCAGATAAGTACTGTGTGCTTACTTTGCATACTAAAAACCAAGCCAAATATCTTGCTCTGCAATTCGGACTTCTTTCTGATGCTCAACCGCATCACTTCGATCAAATTCGATCGAATCTGCAAGTGTTGCCTCTTTGATAGAATCCGCGTGCTCTTCGTAGAGCTTCTTTACCTCATCCGCCTCTGAATAAATCTTAAGTGCTATTCGATCATTGATAGTCAAGCCTGCTTCCTTACGCATCTGATTCACACGACGTGTAATGTCGCGGACCATTCCTTCGCGGATCAACTCAGGAGTTAATTCCATATTTACTTCAACCTTCAAATCACCCTTCTTAACCTTCATGGACTTAACATTCACCTCATCGAGGATCACAGCTTGATATTCATTTGAAACTTTCCCTAAAGGCACCCACACGGTCATATCACCCAAAGCCTGTTTGATCGGACGACCAGCCTCCTCACGAGCATCCAAAACTCTACTAACAATCGCCCGCGCTTCACCCATCTTTTCAATCACAGCATCATCGACTGAATCTAGGTGCGGCCAATCCTCAAGATGAACACTTAAACGCTCTTCATCTCCCTTATACTCACCAGCGATCCCTTGATACAACTCTTCTCCCAAGTACGGCATAAACGGTGCAACCATCTTTGAAAAAGTCTCAAGCACCCCACGGAGCGTTGCAAGCGCCTCAAGCTGATCCTCACCTTCAATTTTGAATCGATCGCGTGATCGACGCACATACCAAGTAGAAAGATCAGTAACAAAGCTTTGGAGTACACGTGCTGCAAGTGTAAGCTCATATGCCTCAAGTGCCTCAGTTTGCTCTTTCAATGTCTGGTTCAAGCGAGACAGGATCCAATTATCTAAGACATGCTTTCCTGATGGTGCTCGACCGTCATCATGTTCCTGATACAACTGATAGAACGAGAGAACATTGTTCATTATATTGATGAACTTTTTTGATACTTCTGACACGCCCTCTTCGCTAAACCGCAGATTCTCAGCACGCACCACAGGAGTTGACATTAAGTAATATCGAACCGCATCAGCTCCATACTTTTCCATCACTTCCATTGGATCTGGGTAGTTATTCAGACGCTTTGACATCTTCTTTCCATCTTCTGCCAGAACAATTCCATTCACAATCACGTTTTTGAAAGCTGGCATTTGGAACAATGCATTTGAAAGCACGTGTAAAGTGTAAAACCATCCACGGGTTTGATCCTGTCCCTCTGCAATAAACTCTGCTGGGAATCCTTGCTCAAACTTTTGCTTGTTATTAAACGGATAATGCAGCTGCGCATATGGCATTGAGCCTGACTCAAACCAGCAGTCTAGAACCTCATCGATGCGCTTGTAAACCTTACCGTCTTTATTGATCTTAATCGTATCAACAATGTGCTTATGAAGATCCTTAACTTTCTTTCCTGATAGCTCTTCAAGTTCTGAACGTGATCCAATGCAAATAGTATCACCATCTTCTGACTGCCAAACCGGTAATGGGGTTCCCCAAAACCGCGAGCGAGAGATCGCCCAATCACGCGCACCTTCGAGCCACTTTCCAAATCGACCTTCTTTTATATTGCCCGGCACCCAGTTAATCTCTTTGTTTGTATTGATAAGCTGATTCTTAATCTCAGTCACACGCACAAACCATGATGATGTTGAATAGTTCAAAAGTGGAGTATCACAGCGCCAACAGTGTGGGTAGCTATGCTTAACCTTTTCTTTCTTAAATAACTTTTCATTGTGCGCAAGCCACTTCAATACCTCAATATCTACGCTCATCGTGTCTCCTTTTTGTTTCAGTGGCCGATCCTTAACTTCATATCCTTCTTTCTGCAAAGGATCTGCAATCTCGGTTACAAATGTTCCATCCATATTGACATGCACGATTGGTTCAACCTCCTCTGCAAGACCCAATCGCATATCATCCTCTCCAAACCCAGGTGCAATATGTACGATTCCGGTTCCATCTTCGGTTGATACAAAATCTGCAGCAACAACTCGAAATGCATTTTTATGACCCTTGAAGAACGGGAACAGTGGCTCATAGGTTGATCCAACAAGGTCAATGCCTCTGATCATCTCGACCCAATCGTATTTAATGTCACTAAGTACCTCATCGATTAATGATTTTGCAAGAATCAACTTTTCACCCTCAACTTCAACAACAACATAGTCAACATCTGCACCAACAGCGGCCAACACGTTTCCGGGAAGCGTCCACGGGGTTGTGGTCCAAACCAAGAGCGATGCATCTTTAAACTTTCCGCTCTTAAGCTTCATCTTCACAATCACTGAGATGTCGGTCACATCTTGGTAGCCTTGTGTAACTTCGAAGTTTGATAAAACAGTCTCACAACGTGGACAGATATGCATTGGCTTTTGCCCCTCATAGATCATGTCCTTATCCCAAAGCGACTTGAATACCCACCAGATTGATTCCATGTACTCCAAATCCATGGTCTTGTACGCGTTTTCCATGTCGATCCATCGACCAAGTCGTCGCACAACTTTTTTCCACTCATCAACATATGTCAAAACACATGACCGACACTTATCATTGAATTGATCTATTCCGAATTCTTCAATTGCCTTGCGTGATCCAAGGTCAAACTGCTTTTCAACAATGTTCTCAACTGGCAACCCATGACAGTCCCAACCCCAAACACGCTCAACGCGATAACCACGCATAGTCCAATAGCGAGGCACAACGTCCTTCATTACGCTCGCAACAATATGTCCGTAGTGCGGAAGGCCGGTTGCAAATGGGGGGCCATCATAAAAGACATAAGGCCTCCCCTCAGGCCGGCCCTCTACAGATTTTTCAAAACATTTGTACATGTCCCAATAATCTGCAATCTTATGCTCTTTTTGGGAATGAGTTTCGCGGTTTTTCTCTGTCATAATGGTGTCATATTATCAGTGAATCGGGCTTTTTTCAAGCAAATCGTCTGGATTCCAGCCGTCGCTACTTCGTAGCTATGGATGGCAGGCTGTATTCTGGGTTCTGTATTCTGCGGGCATTGACTTTTTCACACAAAAATGCTAATTTCCCACTGACCTTAGCCGCCCGAGAGGGCAAAGGAGTGAGAGGAGTGGAAAGAGAAAGAAAAAAAAGTCTGCTTGTGAAAGTCGGGCATGCCCACGGCATCGTGAAGCTGACCCGCAATGGACACGGCTTCCTCGTGATCGACAAGAGCATGACTGTCCAGGTGCATCCACCAGAAACAGTCGCCGAGATCATGGGCAATGCCAGCATCGAGCTGCGGCGAGGCACCCACTGTGACGACCTGATCGTGATTTTCGACAAGGTCGGCAACCGCGTGCGCGTCAACGGCCTGGTGGCTGTGAGCGAACCCCGCGACCGCGCCGGAGCCTACGAGGAGATCAACCCCCGCCCGCACAGCCACGATGTTCTCTGTGGCCCAAGTGATGCCGTGCACCACATCAGCATCGTCCGTGGTGACAGAGTGCTCAAGCTCACGCTCAAGTACAGCTGGGGCTATCCGGTCGGCAGCACCGTGCCCATCAACAAGCGCGGCTAGCCAGCCCCACGAACCCGTACACCTCCACCCCTCGTCTCTTGACGTGGGGTGATCTGCTTTTGTTGACATTTACAGCTTTGGCTGCTAACTTCGACACAGCTTAAACCCAAACGCCTTAGCGGTGAAAGGATCGCCAATGCCCCTCCTTCATTCAATTCACTTCTGTGGTCGAGTGGTTGTCGGCGAAACAGAACCCGCCAACAAAACTAAGATCATTCTCAGTAAAACCACTTCAATCCGTGACGTGTGGCCAGACTACATAGCCAGGGTGATGGGTGGTCTACGCATAGTCCTGACCCTAACTCCCAGCAGCCTAGTCATCTCTCTACCACAGGACCTGCATGGAAGAGCGGTCAAGTACATGGGCCATATACTGCGGCCCAACGGGATCACAACAATCAGGCCCTCCAGGGGCATCCATGACCTGACTGTAGTAGCACCTGACGGCTCTTGGCTTGGATTCGATATCTTCTTGGGAACCTCCCAGCAGGCTGACGACTTGGTGGACTTGCCTGAGGATGCAAGATACCCCGCGGGAGCCACCCCAGCAACGTCCATGCTTCACTAGCCACCATTTACCTCCTCCGCGCCTCGCACATCTCGTGCGGGGCTCATGCTTTTTAAAAAGGCGATAAAGGTTAAAAAGGTGATTAAAAGTGATTGTCTGAATCATCCAAACAACTGTGCACTGTGCACTGCGAACTGAGCACTGGTATACTGTTAATATATGAAACAAACCATCTACATAGGTGCAGATCATGCTGGATTTGTTATGAAAGAAACCTTAAAAACAAAACTAGAAAGCCAGGGTTACCACATCGAAGACCTAGGCGCCAACAAACTTGATCCAAAAGATGACTATCCGCAATACGCTGCCTCAGTTGCCCGAGCTGTAGAAAGCCACAAAGGCTCACTCGGTATTCTTTCATGCGGTAATGCCGAGGGCGTATGCATTGCTGCTAATAAATTCGATGGCATCCGTGCTGGAGTAGGATTCTCAAATGACGCAGCCCGAACCATGCGTGAGGATGATAACGCAAACATAATATGTATCCCGGGACGAATCGAGACTATCGATGACCCGATCGAAATCGCGCAAACATTTATCAAAACCCCGTTCTCCCAAGCTGCTCGACACAAACGCCGGCTTGCAAAAGTCGCAAGATTTGAAAACATACCCGTTGAAGTAGTTCCTGCAATACTTGTTCAAAATTTCGAAATATTTAAGAAACAAATCTCACACTCAGGGATCCGTGGACTGGCACCAATGTGGCAGGTTGATGTGCTTGATGAATCTATGTTTGAATCTCGATCCTTTTTTGACGCAAAGCAAGTCGCACAGATCAAAGAACTGCCTGAAATCGAGCTTCACTTAATGACTCTTGATCCATTGCCAATTATTGAAAACTGGAAGTTCCATATACCAACACTTAAGCGTGCCATTGTACATGCCGAAGTCGATAAGCCATTGGAGCCAATACTGGCTTACATCAAAAACCTGGGACTTGAAGCCGGACTTGCTCTTAACCCAGAGACTTCGATCAAAGCAATAAAACCTCTTGTACACCTACTTGATACGATTTTGATAATGGGCGTGCACCCAGGTGCCTCAGGCCAATCATTCTTAGGTAAAAAAATCTTTAAGAAGATCAAAAAGGTCGCCAAAAAATATCCAAATCTACGTATTGCAGTGGATGGGGGTATAAACCAGGATACTGCGCAAGATATAATCAATGCTGGGGCTCATCAACTCTGTGCAGCTTCGGCTATTTGGAAAGCAAAAGACCCCACCAAAGCCTTTAACAATCTGTCCACTGAAGATATTTGAGGCCGTGGCGAAATGTGTTAGTATTTATACGAATTTAATACGCATTTTTACTATGAATATAACAATAATCAAACGATCAGCAATCGCATTGGTAGCGATCTTCATGGCATTTGGTGCATTCTTTGGCATCCAACAGGCTCAGGCTTTGACAAGTTATGATGACATCGAGGCCGGAGATCTCATCCGTGGAGAAACCTTCTCAGCGGTCTACTACATGGGTGCTGATGGACTTCGCTATGTCTTTCCAAATGATAAGACATATTTCACTTGGTATGACGACTTTGATTCAGTTGAATGGATTTCCGACTCTGACCTAGCTAAAATCCAGATTGGTGGAAACGTCACATACAAGCCAGGTGTGCGAATGGTGAAAATCACCTCTGACCCAAAAACATATGCAGTCGCAGGTGGTGGAGTACTTCGCCATGTAGGAACAGAAGAGGTTGCAATTGATCTCTATGGATCATCATGGAACACAATGATTGACGATGTACCTGATGGATTCTTCACAAACTATACGTTAGGCGATGCGATCGATACAGTTGGAGATTACGATGCTGATAATGAGGAAGCAGATGCAACAAATATTGGAGAAGACAAAGGTCTACTTGCACCTGCAGAAATCGTGATTGACTCAGGAGGATTTGATCCAATCTGTGTTGGTATCGAAGTTGGACAAGGTGTTCGGTTCACAAACAACGATGATGAGAATCACTCAGTCACAGCAGACAATCTAAAGTGGGGTAGCGGAACAATGGCAGCTGGAGTTGAGTATATCGAAACATTTGATGAAGATGACACATATAGTTTCTATGATGGATATGACAGTGCAAACACGGGAGCTGTCTACGTAGGAGACGATGCCGACGACTGCACAGAGTAATATCAAAGAACCCAGAACGCAGACTACAGAACACAGATCAAGAACCGCCTTATGGCGGTTCTTTTAATACACGCCAAGGTCCCCAGCCAATTTTGACGCGACCCGGCTCCGTCCGCCGAAGCTCCGTTAAGGAGCGTAGGTGGATGGAGGGGAGCCGTTAGACGAAAATTGGCGGCAGGCCTTGAGCATTATTTGTGGCCGCGGGACTACTCTGCAAAAGGCTCTTTCTTTCCCCAGTTTCTTTGAGCCAGCAAAGAAACTGGGTCTGGAGGTTTGGAGGGTGAAACGCCTCCAAGCGATTGGTGAATCCTAAAATTCCCTTCAATCACTTAGGATGACGAAAATGGGTGGGATGAGCTATAATGAGACTACTATGAAACTCCTTCGATCAAATCACCACAACATGCGCATTATTCATTGGATTGTATTTGTTATAGCGCTTTGGATTATATTAGTGCCTTTTATCGGTGATGACATTCTCAAACTTGTACTTGGAGAATCAGTATTTGCACAAGTGAACATTGTCGATCTGCTTAAATGGGACGATCTATTTCTGGGCCTTGGAATCTGTATCCTGTCTCTTATTGCAGCAACACTTGAACAACTTTCAAAAAAACACCCTGGACTTAAAGCTATGCACTGGATGCAACTGGTTCTGGGAATCTGGATTACAGTGGCGCCATTTGCAATAACTTTTGATCTTGAAAGCTTTGCATGGTCTCATTTTGTAAGTGGTGTCTTAATAGCAACATTTGCATTGTTGCAAATCCGATACGAGGAGTAGACCGATCGTCATCCTGAGGCCCCGCGAAGGATCCACTAGTAGATTCTTCGCTCCGCTCAGAATGACAAGATGCTTTAAACTTTCAACTTTATACTTTCAGCTACCACCTCTTCTATGCCTCCAGTTAGGGATATAAAACCACTTTCTGAAAAAAAACTTTTTGCGCTTGAGAAACGTGCGGACAATATTCGTGCTGACATGCTTAAGATGCTTGAGAACGCAGGGAGCGGGCACTCAGCAGGACCACTTGGACTAGCTGATATTTTTACTGCGCTCTACTTCCACATTCTTGTGCATGATCCTAAAAAACCAAATTGGAAAGATCGTGACCGGCTGCTGCTGTCTTGCGGGCATACAGCACCTATTCGATATACAACAATGGCGCATGCTGGGTACTTCCCTAAAAGTGAGTTAAAAACACTACGCAAGTTTGGCTCCCGCCTTCAAGGTCACCCAGAAATGACATACCTGCCTGGGCTTGAAAATACTTCAGGACCACTTGGTGATGGATCCCCTCAGGCAGCAGGTCTCGCTTACATTGCAAAACAAGAAAAACTTCCATGGCACACATACTGTGTGATGTCAGACGGCGAACTCCAGGCTGGAATCACTTGGGAGGCTGCACTTTTCGCTGGTCGAAACGCATTACACAATCTTACGTGGATTATTGATCGAAATAACATTCAGATCGATGGGTATACTGAAGAGGTTATGCCGCTTGAACCACTGGTTGATAAGTTTGAGGCCTTCAACTTCCATGTCATTGAGGTTGACGGTCACAACATGCGAGAGATCGTTGATGCATGTGCGTACGCACAATCAATCTACGAACAGCCATGCGTGATCATCGCACACACCACTCCCGGCAAAGGAGTGGACTTTATGGAATTTGAGCCAATCTGGCATGGGAAGCCGCCAAAAGATAAGGCTGAATTAAATCGTGCACTAAATGCCCTTCGAACTTTAAATGGTAAAATCGAAGCTGGAGAGTAATCACTTTTTATCACTTCTATAACCCTTATAACTTCTTTATTATGAAACTCACAACAAATAAAAAACGTATTGTAATCCTTGCGATTATTATCGTCGTGCTCTTTTTGGGAAGCTTATTGATGAATTCGATGAGTAGTTCAACTGGCTCATACGAATTTGGCAGCGATTCATCATATCGTCTTAGCCAGTCACTAGATGAATCTGCCATGTATGCAACACCCGAATCAGCTGCATCCTACAGCAACGATGCATACGATGTTTCCGAATCTGAACAGCATGTAATAAAAACTGGATTACTAGACCTGACAGTAGACAGCATCGATGTAGCCGCAGATGAACTTACAGCGATCGCGACCGCTTATGAAGGAACTGTGACTGATAAGTACGTGTACAGTTATGGTGACTACAAATACGGAACAGTTGAGATAAAGGTTGCTGAAAATCATTTTGACGCTGCAATCGAATCTATAAAAGAAATTGCAACAGCGGTTAACTCCGAGAATGTTAGCGCTGAAGATGTTACAGAGCAGGTCATTGATCTTCAAGCTAGGCTTGAGAATGCTCAGGCTGAGGAAGCCGCATATGTCAGTGTTCTAAATCGAGCAACAACCGTCGAAGATATCTTAAATGTTCAGTACTACCTTTCAAACGTACGTGAGGAGATTGAGCGTTATGAGGCACAGCTCGAATACTATGAAAGTCGCACCAGCTACTCGACCATAACAGTAGAACTTACTGAGGCAACAACAATTGTGCTTGATTCTGATGAGTTCCAACCACTGCAAACTATAAAGGACTCTGTTCAGACAGTCATTCGCTTGTTCCAAGGATTCATACTTGGGCTCATCGAACTTATAATCGTTGGTGGTGCAGTAATAATCCCAATCTTAATCCTATTCTTTGGTGGAAGAAAGATTTACCAACGATACAAAAAATAAACTATGCTGATTCGCAGCTGGAAAAAGAAAAATACACTCAAACACATCCCTACGCGTAATGGATACGGTGAAGGCTTGGTTGAAGTTGGTAAAAAGGATAAAAATGTCTACGTGCTTTCAGCTGACTTAACTGACTCAACACGTGTGCAAGCGTTTAAAGATGTATTTCCAGATCGTTTTGTACAAATGGGTGTATCTGAGCAATCTTTAGCTGCGGTTGGAGCTGGAATGGCACTTGCTGGCAAAACAGTATTCATCTCAAGCTATGCATGCTTCTCACCTGGACGAAACTGGGAGCAGATTAGGACCACTGGATGCCTTCAGAAAACCAATTTGAAAATTGGAGGCGCGCATGCAGGTGTATCGGTCGGGCCTGACGGAGCAACACATCAAATGACCGAGGACATTGCTTTGATGCGCGTGCTGCCTGAAATGACAGTACTTGTTCCATGTGATTCAAATGAAACTCGAAAGGCTGTAGTTGCTGCAGCTAAGAAAAAAGGACCGGTATATATTCGATTTGCACGTGAAAAGAGCCCGGTCTTTACTACCCCATCTGCGAAGTTCGAAATTGGTAAAGCTCAGGTTCTTCTAAAAGGCAATGACGTTGCACTTATCGGCTGCGGTCCGATTTTGTATGAGTGTCTACTAGCTGCCGATGAGCTTTCAAAACTAGGAATAAAGGCTCGTGTTATTAATAATGCTAGTGTAAAGCCAATGGATGAAAAAACGATTCTAACAGCTGCGAAGGAGTGTGGATGCATTGTTACAGCAGAGGAAGCACAAGCCGCAGGAGGTATGGGGTCAGCAGTATGCGAGCTTCTAAGCGAAGAGTATCCTGTCCCAGTCGAACGCATCGGACTTCAAGATAAGTTCGGGCAATCAGGAAAACCAGAAGAGCTACTTGAACATTACAAACTAACAGCGCCATGGATAGTAAAAGCCGCGCAGAGGGTGGTGAGGAAAAAACAGTAGTTAAAGACCGGCCGATCGGCCGGTCTTTTGATACAAACAACAACGCCCGAGAGGAGTAATCTCAACTCTCGGGCGTAGTAACGTGAGCAGCAGCAGGCTTGCTCAGTCAGTGGGATCCTGGCGACCCCCTTCAGAGTTGGGCGGGTCCTCAACCGGGTTGAAAACACCATCCTCTGTGAGGAGATCCTCTTTATCAACAAGGATTTCACGCTTCAAGTTCTCCGAACCGATCAAGGCGTACACGTCGTACAACGTCCGGGTGTTTGCGTCGTATCGCCCCGCAATGGATGGCTCCAGCCGGTTATCAGCCGCACTCAGGAACCAACGTCCATCAGGATAAGACGTTAGACCAAGGTTCATTCCAACCGTGACGAGATACGTCGTCAATCCTCGATCAAACAGCAGTAATCTTATGCCCCCACAACTACTGAAACCCGCTCTACTGACCTCATCTTGAAATGCTCGTAGATCGTCCAATGTCGCAATGGCTCCATAGGCGCACCTATACAAACACCTCGTTCCGGTTTCATGGGGGGGCTGATCATCCGCAAGTATGGCGGAATGCATTTCCACAACCCTAACTTTATATTTAGGCACTATTGACTGTCCTTCCGTATTTGCGCCTCTGGGCCTGGTTGAATGAACAGAGAATGAATATAGACGAAAAAAGGTTCTTTGTCAAGCCTAAAGCACAAAAACCAGCGATGAAGCTGGCTATAAAAACAACAACGCCCGAGAGAGAACTCTCGGGCGCAGGACGGGAATGGTGGTAGGCCTACTCATGACGGAACAGGTCGCCCTCGATGGGAGACTCACGAAGGCTACGCATGCCTCGGAGGCACATAGTGCCGATCATGATCTGTACGCTGTGGTGATAAACAGACCACTGCTGTTTCTGAATACGAATCTCGCAGGACCGCGGAAGCTCCATCTCATGCACCGTCTGACGGTCCAGAATGTTGTCGCCGCCATATTCGACCACGATGTCAAGATGATCACCCGCGAAGGCACCTACCAACTCGAGGACGGTCGACACCTCCCTGCCCCCCGCAAGAATCCGCATAATTGGGTGAGTGCTTATTCTCAAAACGCTGGCCATTGCTATGACCCTTTGTGATGCGCCTCTGGGCCTAGGTTGAATGAACAGAGAATGAATATACTTCATTTGGGCCCTTTTGTCAAGCCTTTATGCTATCTTTCTTGAAAACAACAACACCCTGTACTACGTCAAGTACAGGGCGCGGCCCCGCACCGCGATCGGTACAGGGTGAGATCCAAGAGGAGCCGGGCTCAACTCTCAAATATGAAGGTGTCTAAAGCTCATTCCCGGTCAAGAATTGTCATATCTGACCAGTACAATAACTCACCATTGAGCTCCTCTGTATCAGGATCGACAAAGCCACGAGCCAATTCGCGTATAGCCCCATCACTGTGCTGCGAATAAAGGCTCCAGCTGCGATCGTGACGAATGGTCATCGATAGATCTCGTTTGAAAAAGAACATACGATTTCCATCCACCAAGAAGACAATTCGATCAGCGGGATCGTGATCTCCATCAGGCCCCTTGCCGAATAGTGCTTTTTGAAAATCGACATAGTTTCCAATCGACCACCAATTGTGGATCTCGGGCAAGGCTTTGGATGAAGTCTTGTGCCGCCTTGCCAGATGAATAGCAACAATTTTGAAGAGCTCCGCTATAGGTTCCGTGGTGCTGGTCATTGTACTGACCTTCCGTACTGCGCCTCTGGGCCTAGGTTGAATGAACAGAGAATGAATATACTTCATTTGGGCCCTTTTGTCAAGCCTGAAGCATGAAAACCAGTAATAAAGCTGGCTAAAAAACAACAACGCCCGAGAGGAGTAATCTCAACTCTCGGGCGTAGAACGTGGGCAACAGCGGCGGGCGCTACTCGTAGATGAGGACATAGCCGAGGACCGGCTCTTGGGCGCCCTTGGCATCAGGCTTTCCGGGAAGAAAAGGTCCTTCCACGACCACCGCCCCCTGGCATGTGACGCACCATCGAGGGACATCATCAGCATACAGACCCCCATGCCGGAATATAATCTCCCGAAAGCAGTCTAGGACCAAGTCGAGGACCTGGCTATTGCGCATGTAGACCACCCCGATGGACTCGTTGCCCATCACGGCAGCCTGTAGCTCAGCGATCGTATCGACTGAACGCAGTGAACCACCTCCTTCATGCACCTCAATCCGCGCGATTCGGAAACGCTGGGGCTCTTTCTTCTTGGTACCCAATGGTACCTCCCTTCAGTCCTTTTCGGACCAGGAAGAATATCAAAAAAACGAACCCATGTCAACCCCAGAGCCCAGAAAAACCTTGATTTTATTAGGTTTTCTGGTATGCTCCGTGAGTATGAGATTAAACAAATACATAGCAGATTCTGGCTTCTGCTCACGCCGCAAGGCTGACAGACTTATCGAAGATGGTCGAGTAATGGTAAATGGGAATCCAGCCGAAATGGGCCAGCAGATCAAAGACGGACAAGACGTGTTCATCGACGGTGAATTGATCAAACCTCGATCAAACGACGTGTTTATCGCATTCCACAAACCTTATGGCGTGATCTGCACAGCTGATGAGAATGCTGATAACACTGTTTTTGATTACATTGATTCTGATGAACGACTTATCTACATCGGTCGCATCGACGTTGAATCAACTGGGCTTTTACTTTTGACCAACAACGGAGATATTGCAAATAAAATTGCAAGTCCGAAGTTCGAACACGAAAAAGAGTATGTCATAACTGTAAACAAAGAGATGACCCGCAAGTTCATTGATAGCATGAAGCATGGTGTTGAAATCGATGGCCGCAAGACAAATCCGGCGCCAGTGAAAAAATTGGGTCCTAAAAAGTTCAAAATCATCCTAACTGAAGGTCGTAATCGACAGATCAGACGGATGTGTACCAAACTGGGATACGAAGTCGCAACACTAAAAAGAATCCGGGTCATGAATGTTAAGCTTGGTGACCTAGGCCCAGGCAACTATCGACAACTTACGAAAAAAGAACGACGAGAACTACTTGCAAGCTTGTAATAAAAAAACTCCGCACTCAATTTCCCATCCCAAGCGAGGCCGATAGGCCGACGAGCCTGCCTACCGGCAGGCAGAGGATCTTCTCGAGAGGATCTCTCGCTGCGCTCGAGATGGAAAGAGGTACGGAGTTTTTTGTTTCAACTTTACCGCGTTGGCATTGTTGATTCACACCTCTCCTCTGCCTGATCGCGGACCGCTTTATAAAACTTGAATTCGAACAAGTCGTATCGCCACGGAACCTCGCTATATTCTGTCTCCCAAATCTCTGCCGCAGTTTCAAAATCTACGAAAATCACCTGCCCAGAATCAACATATGGCATCAACTCATCTAACACAGTGGTAATCCCATCAACTGTATCAACTGCCGCGCCACTCTCAGTAACGATCGATTTATCGCGCATATGAATCGACGCTGTATACATAAATCGTTCGCCATCAACTGTACCAGTCGGAACGTCTCCATCTTCGATCTTCTTAACAAGATCTTTGATATATTGCCCATCCTCAGCATGCACCTCAGCACCACTTGCATGCTCATCACCTATGACAGTTGCATCATGCGGATATCCTTCTCCGATATATACGATGTCATTATCTGGAAAATGGATGTAAAACTCATCATCATCCCCAGGCTTCCATACTCCTGAATTCCAATCATCGTAAAAATGCCCACCCATTCCAGGGTCTGATAATATTGTTGGCTTCCAGCTAGCATATGGATGGTCCTCCCCATAAACATAGCCATCGCTTTGGATGTCAACATTCTCATACCAACTATCAAAATCTAAAAATCCTAGATGCTCAAGGCCACAAACGACATGAATAGTTCCTCCAATGACACCGGTTGGTTGGACGCCGAGCTGAGTAATTAAATATGCAATGTCTGCATAGTTGTTAGTGTGCGCGTGTGGGTCAAAATGAACTCCAAGAGTCTCAAGATACTCCAACACATTCATCCCGTCAGTACTCTCCCGCAACTCAGGATCGTCCTCATACTCGATCATTGCCTCAACAACAGGCTGGTCAGACTGCCAGTTCCATTCAATACCATATTCAGCTAATGCCTCGGCACGTTTGATGAGCCCGGTTCGATATTCAATATACTTCTCCTCTGTATTCACGACTGCTTCCCATGAATCCTCGTTGTGAGAATAAATGGTCACATACACAGGCGCATCACCATCATAAACAAGCTCGGATTCATCATATGTGATCGGGCCGGGATATTCGATCAGCCCAGATGCATCATACGATTGATACTCTGGCGGGATATAAGCTTCTTGATCAGCACAACACGGCACGTTCCAGAAAAAGAACCAGATCAGAAATCCAGCAGCAACGATAGACAGAAAAACTATAGTTCCGCTAACAATCTTTTTGTTCATATGGAGATATTCTAGCATACGGGTGAGCTTGACAAAACAGCTAGCCATGGTAAAAATATGCCTTACCGCACCAACGCGGTGAGTTCTGATTACCTACCTCTGGAGGCCCCTTTGAAAGAATTCTACACCATCAACATGTTTCTTGGCCTCCTTGGCATCGGGCTAGCCTTGGTTGCATGGGCCTGCGCTGCCAGCCATGCTCACGACCCTCAGGACACCATGTTCTTCGGAACCAAGCTCCCAATGGCCGTGTTTGGTATGATCGGCTACCTGATGATCACGCTGAGTGCCGCACTCACCCTCTGGATGAACTCTGTGGGAACCCGCGAAGCTATCGTGCTCGCCCATGCAGGCGGCTTCGCGCACGTCTGCATGATCTTCTTCGCCGGCGCATTCACTCTCTACCTAGTGTGGAAGGCGGTGTCTGTAAGCCTGGCCTGCCCTGGTTGCTGGCTCTGCTGGCTACTCAACGGCTTCCTGGCCATCCATACGATCAAGTACCTGCGTCAGAAGTAGGCTAGCCCGCTCTCTCTGTCTCAAACCCCGCTGCACTGCGGGGTTTCGCGCTTCTTTGCATCAAGCTATAATAGATTCATATGTTAGATATACTATCAATCGGTGATATTAAGCTTGATACATTCATCGTGATACCCAAAGCGAGCGTACAGTGTCAGCTCAAACAAAAACCATGCCAGCTTTGCATTGAATATGGAAAGAAAATTCCGGTTGATGATATTGATATGCAGATTGCAGGAAGCGCTCCGAATATCGCAATTGGGCTCTCGAAAATGAAAAAGCGCACATCTGTTCTAAGCTTCATGGGACAAGATCAGACATACAAATCAGCAATCGACTTTCTTAAAACACATGGCGTTGAGACAAAACACATTCAAGCCATTAAAAACGCACGATCAAGTTTCTCTGCTGTTTTGAACTTTCAAGGCGAATCTACACAACTTGCTGGGCATGTCGACATACCTTACAGACTGCCCAAACAGTTTCCACAAACAAAGTGGGTTCATATATCTGAATTGGGTGAGGGGTACATGGCAGTATATAAATACCTAAACAAATGCATAAAAGATCTTAAGGTAAGCATAAACCCTGGAACTATCCAGATTGAAGACCGATCAAGAGAACTTGAAAGTCTTCTCAAGTGCGCCGAGGTCCTGTTCCTAAACGTAAGCGAGGCAAAGCTGCTTTTGAAAACAAAAAAATCTGACATAAAATATCTATTATCCCGACTGCACTCCACGGGGCCACATGTGGCTGTTATAACAGATGGTCAAAATGGATCATATGCAACAGATGGAACAACAACTTACCACGCTCCCATGTTTCCAGGTGAACGAAAAGAAGCCACTGGTGCAGGTGATGCGTTTGCAGCTGGATTCCTTGGAGCGCTTATGAACAAAAAGGATGTCCAAACCGCACTTGCGTGGGGTTCTGTTAATGCAGCGTCGGTCGTTCAGGGCGTTGGGCCAACCCAAGGCTTACTATCTCACATACAAATACAAAAACAACTACGCGCACGAACATCTTACACAGTAAAACAAATGTAGTATGGACTTCTGGTTTTGGTTTCTCATCTTTTGGATCATTGCAACAACCGGAGCAATTGCAGGAATATCAGCTGCCCCGTGGGTTCCTACAAAAAAACGCGACACACAGCTACTCGTAGATAAACTCAAAATTCAACCAGGACATATAGTTTATGATCTTGGATGTGGAACAGGCACGATTCTTATTGCTTTGGCAAGAAAACATCCTAAAGCTACCTTTATAGGATGTGAGATATCAGCATTACCCTATGCAATCGCAAAGATACGATCGCTGTGGCATAAAAATCTTCACATAAAATATCGAAACCTTTTCAAATACCCAATAAGAGATGCTGATTTTGTGGTTGCATTTCTTTTGATCAAGGCATATGAACGCCTTGCTATAAAGTTTCAAGCAGAGCTTAAACCCAGCGCCACCATTGCGATCGAGGCCTGGGCTATTGATGGGGTCAGACCCAGGGAAGTGATCAAGCGGGACAAAACCCTTCCCTTTTACATTTATCAAGGATCAGATTTTAAATAATGCTATAATGGGAACGTATGGATCGCTTGTTCATCCTCCCATTTGATCACCGTTCAACATTTGCAAAAAAGCTTCTTGGCTTTGATTATCCGCCAAAAACAGCAGCACGACGCCGCAAGGTTTCTGAAATGAAAAAAGTTGTTTTTGACGGTTTTTTGTTAGCTCGGAATCAGTATGAGCATTCAGAGGATATGGGTATTTTGGTTGACGAAGAGTTTGGCGCTTCAATAATACGAGAAGCTAAAGATCAGATGATCACATTTGCAATGTCAGTTGAAAAAAGTGGTCAGTTGTTTTTTCAATTTGAACACGGCAACAGCTTTGGTAAGCATCTTGAATCAAAGCGTCCGACTTATGCCAAGGCTCTAGTGCGATATGATCTCGATCAAAAAGAGGGCAACCGAATTCAGAACTCGAGACTTAAACGTTTGAACGATTGGTGTGATCATCACGATCAGAAATGGATGATTGAACCGCTAATGACTGGCAAGGGGCCGCAGTATAAGCAAATGAAAAAAGCAATCGCCCAGATCAGAAAGGCAGGGGTTGATCCAGACTTATGGAAGCTTGAAGGACTTACCTATCCAAAACAGTGGCAGCAGATCTACAAGATCGCAAAGGGTGATTTGATTGTTTTGGGTCGAGGTGAAACCAAAAAGCATGTTGAAGATTGGGTGACAGCTGCTGCAAAGTCTGGAGTTGTAAGTGGGTTTGCGATCGGACGGACGATCTTCTTTAAACCACTTGAGCAACTGCGCGACAAGAAAATAACCAGAAAGCAAGCAGTAGAAAAAATTGCAAAAAACTACTTACATTTCATTAAGCTTTGGGAAAAGCACGAGGCATGATCGAAAAAAGTGATAAAGGGCTATAAAGGTGATCAAATGTGATTATCAAACTTGCACTTTTTAACCCCTTATCACTTCTACAACCTCTAATCACCTTTCTAATATGTACGACATTATAACAATAGGATCTGCTACACGTGATGTATTCTTAGCGTCAAAGCACTTCCAGTTAATCAATTCGAGTCAGTTCTCCACTGGAATTGGAGAGTGCGTGCCATTTGGTAGTAAGATTGATGTTGAAACTGTAGTCAGAACTACAGGGGGTGGTGGAACAAACTCTGCTGCAACTTTTGCATCATTGGGGTTTAACACCGCGGTGATTACAAGAGTTGGGGACGACGATGCAGCCAAGGCTGTACTCGATGATCTTAAAAAATTTGGAATAAAAACCACTCTAGTGAACAAGATCAAAAAAGGCACTACAGGATATGCCGTGCTTATGACTGCAAAAAACGGGGAGCGATCCGCACTCGTACACCGAGGCGTATCAAAAGAGTTCCAAGTCAAAGACGTTCCGCTTACAAAACTGAAATCAAAATGGCTTTACATGACTTCTCTAGCAGGAAATACCGCTCTAGCTCAAAAAATAGTCAGAGCTGCACGTAAGAATGGAACTCTAGTTGCATTCAACCCAGGTGGTGGTGAGCTTCGAAAAGGACTTAAGACCATTGAGCCGATAATGAAGAACTTGACTGTATTCAACTTAAACACTGAAGAAGCTCGAGAGCTCACGAAAGATAAAAGGTCAGATATTAAAAAACTTTGTGAGAAGTTAGCGCTCCCAGGACTCACAATAATCATCACAGACGGACCAAATGGTGCTTACGCGCATCTCGACGGGATTACTTGGTATGCTAGGCCACAGGGTCACAAGGCGCTATCAAGAACAGGTGCAGGTGATGCGTTTGGATCAGGCCTTGTTGCAGCACTTGCAAAGGGCATGGGTATCGATGAGGCGCTCAAGGTTGGTATGCTTAATGCAGAGTCAGTTATCCAATCATATGGCGCGAAGATCGGCATCTTAAACAAATGGCCATCTAAAATAGCGCTCAAGAAAGTTAAGGTAAAGTTAATTTAATACTTCACATGTCATTCTGAGGTCGAAGACCGAAGAATCTACGAGAAGATTTCTCACTTCGTTCGAAATGGTGCACTTATACCATCTCGACTATAAGGAGAGATCCTCTCGAGTAAATCCTTCGCTGATGCTCAGGATGACAGAACATATATGACGAAAATCTTTGTTACACGAAAGATTCCTGGATCAGGGCTTTCAATGCTCAAGAAACGCAAGAGTTTGAAGATCGACATCTATGAGCATGATAAGAAAATACCGCGTCGCGAGCTTCTCAAGCGAGTTAAAGGCGTTGATATCATCTTGTCGCTTCTTACGGAAAAAATCGACGCGCAGGTGATGGACGCTGCAGGAGACCAGCTCAAGATGGTTGCAAACTATGCTGTAGGATTTAATAACATTGATATCGAAGCTGCTAAAGAGCGTGGCATTCGAGTTGCCAATACCCCAAGTCCTGTTGTTAGTGAATCAGTAGCTGAACACGCAATCGCGCTTATGTTTGCACTTGCCCATCGAGTTGTTGAGGCTGATGATTTCACCAGAGCTGGCAAATACAAGGGCTGGGATCCGAATCTATTAGTTGGCACAGATCTAAAAGGCAAAACTATCGGAGTTATTGGAGCTGGCCGGATTGGATCAGGCATTGCTCAGCGACTTCATGATGGGTTTGGAGTTAAGATCATCTATGCTGACCCTAATCGAAATCCAAAGTTTGAAAAAGCCTTCAAAGCCAAGCATCGAACCATGATGCAACTTTTGAAAGAATCTGACTTTGTAACACTTCACGTTCCATTATTGAAAGCAACACATCATTTGATAAGCACAAAGGAATTGAAGGCAATGAAAAAGACTGCGTTCTTGATCAACACATCGCGTGGGCCGGTCATTGACGAGCTTGCACTGACAAAAGCGCTTGAGAAAGGTGAGATCGGTGGAGCTGGACTTGATGTATACGAATGTGAGCCACTAATCGACTGCAACCCACGAGATCATCACTCACTTCGTAAGATGCCAAATGTGATCATGACTCCTCACACAGCATCTGCTACAATTGAGGCACGGGATGCAATGAGCATTTCAGCTGCAAAGAACATACTTGCTTTCTTAGATAAAAAACGATTACCAAATAAAGTAGTTTAATATGCCAGAGAATCACAAACCAAAGTACTTCCAATATATTATCGGCGCAGTATTAATCGTCGTAGGAATAATACTCATCGCTTCGATCTTTAAAGGCGAGGATGCTGCAGTTCTTCCTGATTCAAACGATGTTCTTAATGAGACAACGCGGGTTGTTGAGGCGACAGACTATGGATACCTCCTAGTTGATGAATGGGAGTACTTAGATCATGCAGCAGAGGACATTCAAACACTTGCAGAATATCAAGAGATTGAGTTCGGTATTGTGCGTGATCCAATTGAATCGAATTTCGTCTACTTTGCAACCTCTGCCTTTGATACGGAATCTGATGAGATGTTATTAAGTATTTACAAATACAATGAGGACGACTATTCATTTGAACGACTTTGGAGACATACACACGAAAAAGAAGAGATGTATTGGCTTGAAGAAGGATTTGGTCTAGTAAAGATGCGTGCTCTGGGATATGAAAACGGGAATTTGATTCTCCTCATTCAGGATATTGATGACTCACCAGGCCCTTGTTCAGAGCCATGGCTTATGGGCTGGCAAGATGACACTGCAATACGAAAGATGGTTAGCTTTGATCTTTCTGATCCGTATGGAGGGTTCGAAGATTACACACCAAATGATGAGCTAATAGAAGGGGCGCAAGAGCATCAAGCAGAATGCCTTGAATCACTATAAAAACAAAAAACACCCGCTTCGATCAAATCAGATCCGCGGGTGTTTTTTATTCTAAACTGTGTTCTGAGTTCTGTTTTCTGCGTTCTGTTATTCCACTGGAATCATGTAATAAATTGCATTTTCAGTATAAAGCTCGATCGCATACTCAGCATCCTCGCTATCACCAAAGTATTCCTCAAGAACCGGATAAACCACCATTGGCCCGATCATATACGAAAGCATGTTCTTGAACGGGAACTTTACAACTGCGTACTCATCAGCCTCTATAGTTCTCAGGCTGTAATCTTCAGGAAGTACTGTGACCTGTACTTCATCTATTATCGAACCGAGCTCGCTTCTAAGATCATCACCTGATACTTCTTCTGGATTGTCATAATAGATCCCTAACCAGACGTTGGTACCAATTCCATCTGATGCAAGCGCCTCTTGCATTCTTGTGAATACTGGACCGGACTGTGCGTAAGGACCAGTGTATTCTTCGTACACGAAATTATACGGGCCCATGGAGCGCACATCAACCTCATATGATCCAAAGCATCCCATATACCACAAGAAGCCGATGAGAATCACTGCAAGTAGTACCAAAAGTGCTACTAAATTTTTCCAAAAACGATTCATATTTGTAGTTATTAATTCTTGCTTGAATTATAGCATTATTGGATGTTGAGGTTGACATTCGGATCACTTTCGGATATATTCATTAACCCCCTTCCCAACCCTAGCCAGCGAGGCTTCTCGCTGAAGGAAAAAACATGAACCCCGGTTTCTACGCACTCATTAGCGTCATCCTGATCTTTGCACTGCTCTGGCTCGGCAATCACGCCTTCAACACCCACTTCAGGAGGCTCTACTACTCTGGGTACAAGGCAATGGTCTTACGAACAATGTATAAACTTGGAGCATACACTGGGTCAACGCAGCAAGGTGCCTCATGGGTCACCGCAGACAATGTCAGTGACTCATGCAGGGGCGATGCCCACTTCACGAAGAACCTGGAGTTTGTGCTCGATCTCATGAGAGAAGATGGTTTGGTCAAAGAAAACGAACATTGGGGGCAAGAGATCTACTGGCTCACTGAGCGGGGACTCGAGGAGGCCAGGGAACCCTGCTCCGACGCCTGACAGATCACCTATGGTCCTGCTCCTGCGTCCCGCGCCACCTCCGGCGCGGGCTTCTGCTTTTATAAACTTTCGAGTATCAAGGTTAAACCTCCAAGGTTCAACCTTGAGAAAAAAATGCTACTATTATTGACTATTGACTATTTGGCGCTAATACGTTATTATTATGTCGCTTTCGAGTATGGGCCCTTAGCTCAGCTGGCTAGAGCGCCTCGCTTGCACCGAGGAGGTCATCGGTTCGACTCCGATAGGGTCCACCAAAAAACCCGCTGTTTACAGCGAGTTTTTTGTTTTATCGCAGCTCTACCTTTGCCCCAATATCGGCCCAGTTATATATCCACTCAGCATCCTCGTAGCTTGCATTTATGCACCCATGACTCATTGGATTCCCAAAGTTATCATGCCAATAAGCTGAGTGAATATAGTACATATTTTTGAAATTTAGGTTGTACTTCACCCCGGAAAGATCATAGTTACGCGCATCCTCATCGCCAAAGTACCAGGTGTAATCCTTCCAAAGAATCTTATCGTAAACCTCATACTCACCCGTTGGCGAAGGATAGTAATATGTTCCACCCGAGATCAAGAACGATCTTTGCAGAGCTCCATCTTCATACGCAAACAAAGTCTGTCGATCAAGGTCAATGTAGATGTACTGACCCTCTTGATCAACTGTTGATTGCTCCGCACCGATCGTGACAATCACTGGGTCACTGTTGACGATAACGGATGCACTAACGCTCGACATGGTGTCGAACGGTTCAAGTTCAAACACCTTGCGTCCGGTCATTTCATAAAATACGATTTGTGACTCCCCTCCTTTTGTTCCTACTCCAATCTCATCCATACCATCATTATCAACATCGCCACCAAAAACATTCACACCGTAAGCGTTATCTTCAAATGCATCAATCGCAAGAACATACATAAGCGCATCATCCTTCCAGTCGAAAAGTTGCACACGCGTATCAGAGTAACCTGCACGACCTGTAATAATCTCTGCATCGCCATCTCCATTAACATCTGCGGTTGCAACAACTGCTCCAGTATTCTCAATCGAACTTGCAGTAAACGTTTCTGTAAGTAACTCACCTTGCGCTGTGAAAACTTTAATGTGAGGTCCGCCAGTAATTCCCGCACCAGTGATAATCTCATCAACTCCATCATTATTCACATCTCCTACCGCGACATTTACTCCACCGCGGAATCCTGAGTCATATGCAAAAAACTCATCCTCAAGATTTCCAGAGGTATCAAACACACGAACATGCGGCCCGCCGCTGTACATCGCGCCTGTTACGATCTCGATCTCACCATCAATATCTGTATCTCCAAGAGCAACATTAACACCGCCCATAAAGCTTTCTGAATACGCTAAAAAGCTATCTATTATTGATCCATCCTGTCTATACAGCGTCACCTCTGGTGCCAGCCCAGGTCCTGCTCCTAAGACAATCTCGTCAACTCCATCGTCTCCCAAGTCGGCTGATGCGATACTTCCGCCACCACGGTAGGAAGTATCAAAAGGATACATCACAGTTTGTGATTCTCCGTTAGTCGACAAAATTCGGACCTGCGATTGATCGTCGCGTGACTGCGCCGCACTTGTGATCAGTGGCGAAAAAAGTATTGCAACAATGGCAACTAATAAAATCCTTTTCATACTTTTACATTATACGTTTTGAAAAAAGTTTTGTCATTTTTCAGAACACAGATAGAAAACTTTTTGCACATGTGTGCATAACTTTATAAAAAATAATTCTCTTTAAATGCAAACAGCGATATAATTTAAGTGTTGCATGGTTATAGCACGTGCTTATCATGCAACGACTAAACGCACGGACAAAAAAATTTCGAGGTCGACGAAATGTTTGTGTGTCATAAAAAAACCATGCGGTCAAAAAACTGATCGTCTAATGAAGGGAGGTGAAAACACATGCCAGCAAAAAAACGAAAGACTACAAAACGGAAGGCAGCTCCAAAAAAACGAAAGGTTGCTAAGAGGAAGCCTGCGAAACGAAAGGTAGTACGGCGAAAAGCTGCTCCTAAGAAGCGAAAGGTCGCTAAGAGAAAGCCAGCTAAACGCAAAGTAGCAAAGCGAAAGCCTGCGAAGCGTAAGACCACTAAGCGAAAGACAGTAAAACGCAAGGTGACAAAAAAACGCAAGCCAGCTAAACGAAAAACTACAAAACGTAAAACAGTAAAGCGAAAGACAACTAAGCGCAAAACTGTTAAGCGGAAAAAAGCTGCTCCTAAGAAGCGAAAGGTCGCTAAGAGAAAGCCAGCTAAACGCAAAGTAGCAAAGCGAAAGCCTGCGAAGCGTAAGACCACTAAGCGAAAGACAGTAAAACGCAAGGTGACAAAAAAACGCAAGCCAGCTAAGCGCAAGGTTGCTAAACGCAAACCTGCGAAACGTAAAACTACTCGACGTAAGAAACGTTAGTTTTCAAAATCAAAAATCCCCGTCGTTTGATGAGGAGGAACTAAGCCCATCCGTCGCTCTACAAGCTATGGAGGGCGCCCAACATCCATTTCAATGAGGTTGGGCGGAGGACTCATCGCCAGACGACCGGGGATTTTTTGTTATAATAGATATACTAATTTCTAACACCATTTTATGAAGAAATGTTGCAAAAAAATGTGCTGCCCATGCAAGTGCATGAAGTGCCTTCCATATTGCCTTGGATTCATTGGTGCTGTGATCTATTACATCGCAACCGCGACAGGATTCTGGGTCGGAGTACTTGGAGTTCTAAAAGCGATCGTATGGCCAGTGTTCGTTGTATACGAAGTGCTGTCATACATTGGAGCATGATTTCATGATATCAGCGATCGCGGACATTGTGAAACTATAAAGCTCCGGCATAACCACCCTCCATCTCGAGCGAACGAAGTGAGTCGAGAGATCCCTCGGCTCACCTGACGGCTCACTCGGGATGGGTGAGTGGTGCAGTGCTGGGGTTTTTGTTTTATGATAAGATCGGTGGGTATGAAAAAGAAAATGGTTATAAGCGGCAGTATGAAATTTCGTAGCTTAATCCGATCAACTATGAAAGAACTTGAGGGGCTCGGATTTGAGCCGCTGTTTCCGAACTTGGATTACAGCACGGAAGATAAAGATGTTGCGATGAGCACCGAGGAGAAGAAACGCCTCGCGCTTGAGCATTACGCTGCGATCGAAGAATCCGACGCCGTGTATTTCATACTCCCAGAAGGCTACATGGGCACCAGCTGCAAAGTGGAGCTTGGCTACGCCCTGGCATGCAAGAAACCGATTTACTTCTCCGAGCCGACGGGCGATATCGGATTGGATTGTTATCCAGATCAGATAGGGACAATTGATCAGGTGGTTTCATAAAGTCGACGATCGTCCACTTCATGAAATCAAAACCACCGGCTTGAGTGCCGGGGTTTTTGTTTAGATCAATAATCGATGGATTCCTGCCTGCGCAGGAATGACAATGCTATATCAATTTCGTCTGCCTCTTCACTGGAGCGGGATCGTTGTCAGTAAAAATCTTTACTTGCCCAAAAATTCCGTCGTAGCCTGGGCGGATCTTAATGTTGCCTTTGCGCATTCGATCTATACCTTCAGCTATGGCATCGGTCGAATTCGATCGAATTGAACTTATCGATATATCGAGCAAAATGTCGAACTCTGACCCCAATGCTTCAATCATACTTTCATACATTGCCTGCACTTTTTTACTTCCAGTGGACTTGATTTCGAAAGACTCTGCAATGATTTCCTGCAGCGGCACGATTGATTTATACGGGACCTGTCCTTCTGGGACTTTTTTGATCTGCCGATCAGCCAACTCGGATACACGTGCCAGTACACCAATTGTCATCGGCTTTTTACAAAGCTTGCACTTACCACCAAGCTTTTTTGTTTCTTCTGGCAAACACCAAAACTCGCAGTTTGAACATCCGTCAGCATGATATTTCCCTTCTTCTGGATAGAACTCGATCGTGTATTTGAACTTGGATGTGTCTTTGTTTTTCAAAATGTCGACGAATGTGTCATAGCTCAACTCTGACTCGTCGAGTTCGAATACATTTGCCTCGCGGCCGAAGTTGCGTGGGCTGTGCGCATCAGAGTTTGAAATGAGCATCACATCATCAAGTGCCGAAAGCGATCGATTCATTAATGGGTCGCTTGATAATCCTGTTTCAACCGCATAGATGTACTCAGACATCTCGCCAAAGCACTGTTCAATCGTATCGAACCCAGACTTTGATCCAAATACAGAAAACCACGGCGTCCAGGCGTGTGCTGGAATGATGATAACTCGATCATCGATGTCTTTGAGATTCTTGTACAGCTCTTCTGAATCGATTCCGAGGATTGGGCGGCCGTCAGACTTAAGATTAAACTCTCGATCCGTAAGCCACTTGTTTATCTTTTTAACTGATTCAATCGAAGGTGCAAAGACAATGTTGTGAATGCGTCTGCACTTCTCATCCTTACGATAGATCTGCGCAATCTCTGTGGTCATCATGTAACGCATGCTTTCATGCTTGCCGTTTTTAAGCTTGTAAAGCCCGGGCTGGTCTTCAACCAACTGATCTTTAATCTCCTCAAGCCACTTTGGATGCGTAAAGTCAGCGGTACCCAAAATATTCACACCTTTTTTCTCACACCACAACGCGTTGTTCTCAAGCGTCAAATCCTTGGAACATGCCCGTGAGAATCGAGAATGGAGGTGCCAGTCAGTTATTATCCGCATACAAAATATCTGTTGATGAATTGACGCGCTGGAATTATGCAGAGCAATCCAGCATAGGTAAGTCCCTGCCCAATTGTGAAAACATTGAACACTACACTCTCAGCAAAGTTCCAATACAACCATGCCAGGCAGATAGATACGATGAGCCAAATTAGTGCACGCAATCTTTTTTCTATCCATACCTCAGCAATAAGCAATAATCCGATGAGCGCGATTACTACAGGTGCCACAGGCAGCATCATAATCAATAAACTTATGATAAACACGATCCACCGTATGCCACGTGCCACTGAGGCGCTTGCTCCACGAAACTGTCGTGTGAGATAGGATGAAACAAAGACGAGCAGCATAAGTCCCAACCACATCCACATCATATCTCCCATGCTATCTGTCCAAAGCCCTAAGCTTCTAGCGCCCTGTGTAGTGTCAACAAGTTCCCCAAACCACCCAGTGATCAAATATGGTAAAAGTCCGAATACAATCTGGGATATGACTAGGATCAGCATCATGATTGGCGATTGCTTCCATATTCGTAGCGCATTCTTACTCCACTTACGCCAAAGTGCCTTGAGATCTGATTCGACCTTGTTTATTGAGAGAATCATATGTGTGTATGGTATCAGACTGATGGAGATCGAACCATTAGATAAGGCTCGATGGCAACCACCCCCAACCCCTCCTTGGGAAGGGGGGAGACGAAAACAAAAACAGGCGCTTGTGCGCCCGTCTTTATTATCCTATTAGTTCTTGTGCTTTTTCCAGCTCTTCTTCCGTGTTGATTCCAATGACCTCAAGTGGCTCTGCTGAGATTGTCGAGATTTCTTCACCTTCTTCGATCGCCATTTCGACGAGATCAGTTAGGTAATACTCGCCGCTTGCGTTTTTATTTGAAAGTCTTGATAGGTGATCTTTAAGCCAGACTGTATTGAAAGCAAACATCGAAGGATTCACCTCTTTTATCTCAAGCTCGGCTTCGGTTGCATCTTTTGCCTCTCGAATAGCCGCAATGCTGCCAACTTCATCCCGAATGATCCGCCCCCACCGCACAAAGCCACTATACTCTTTATCATACGATGGAACTGTGGCAGTCACCATTGCAATAACGGTTTGTCCTCCTTCGTACAACTCCTTAAGTTCTTGCATTCTCTCAGCAGTGAGGAATGGGTGATCGCCATTGAAGACTATTAAACAATCAGCATCTGCAAATGCATTCTCAGCTGAGTGCACAGCATCACCTGTTCCAAGCTGTTCTTGCTGCATCACATACTCACACTTGTCTCCTAAAACATCACGGAACAGCTCAATGTTATCCGGAGCAATTACAAGAATCGGGCGAGTATCAATTTCTGAATCGATTATGCTGTCGATGAGATGTTCAATCATTGGACGTCCGGCAATCTCGATAAGTGGCTTTGGGACTTCTCGGCCCATCCGCTTTCCCTGACCAGCAGCCATCACTAATGCACGTATGCTCATAGATAGTTTTTTCTAATTTACGTTCCAGTGCGATAGTACGGTAAATCTTGCTAAAAGTCAAAATGAAAAACTCGACTGGGGTAGAACCAGCCGAGCTCAAGAGAACTACCTTCCCATGTGTAGTTTAGGTGTTTGCGGTATTTTATCGGGGACTCAACAGCCGAGAGGATGGGGTGGAATCTAAATAGCTTTTCCCGATCGGAGTTCCTGTGCAGGACCTCGTCTTACCGGAGCTATAAGCAAGATTTCGACGTATCGGAATCAGCTACCAGTGCTCTCCACACACATTATCGTCGACCGGGGTCAAACCCGTACTGCAACACCCTTGCTACCGCTGAGACGTACAAAGCATCGCCGGGGCCGCGCCGCATGCACGTATGGGGCCACCATCTGCCGGTTTCCAACCGTTGGATGGTGCAGGGAAGGATAGATGTTAAGAGACGAGCAAGTAATATACCAAAAACCCTCGATTTTGTCAAGGATTGGCCCAGATATAGCATTTTGCACCCAAAAAAAGAAGAGGCCGGATCAGCGAGCATGCCATGCATGCTGCTAAACCGGCCTCACGAAGAAGTCGAGGGTTGAAGGGCTAGTAGCCCCGTTTGCTGCTGCAGTTGAAGAGACCCCCGACATACCGGATGTCGTTTCGCCGATTCGGCATCTGCTGCTCCAGAGCATCAAACAGATCCTCCCTGATCAGACCCCGCTGCCGGAGCTGCTCAACCACCCTAAACACCACCATATTGAGGGGCTGCGACCACCCAACCGCACCACAGATGGATTGGCCTTCAGTCACACCGAACCTCACGAACCGCTGAAGTTCATCTGCACTGCTGAACAGGCTCCTGAAGAGCTCAACCAGCTGTTCCTGACTGGTTCCGGAACGGCGCATCGTGGACTCGGGGGTGGAGGGCTCGCGCCGCTGAGGCACCGGACGGTCGCTGGCCTGCGTCTGGGCCTTGATCTCGGACAGGGGCTTGCTCAACTCCTTGACGGCATCGGCAATCTCTTCCGGGTCGATCCGACCCTGGAAAATCTGCCAGGCACGCGGCAGCTCTTCCGGGACCAGAACATCGATGGCTTGGAAGGAGTTGGTGATGCCGGATACGCAGACTTCACACCTGCGCCTGGCCAGGAGGAAGAGCGCACGAAGGTTCACGGACACATCGCTCCAGTCGGCGCCATCATCATCCACGCCGTCGTCGAGCGCAGCCACTTCACCCACTGATCTCTTCCAGGGATCCAGCTCCACGATCTCGTTGTCCTCGGTGATCGCAAGGGGACTCACAACCGGCATGGTGCCCATGTAGAACACGATGCTCGAGCCAGGGCCCTTGAGCTGCCAGAACCTCTTGGTGGTCTCGGGATCGTACTCCCCGCCAACCTTGTTCAGCACCACGCAGAGATCCATGTTGGCGAGCCTCTGGGCCGCCCGCTTCTTGTCCTTTGTGGGACGCTTCGGATCGGCCAGGACATCGGCGAGCTCCTCGGAATCCATCATGTGGATCTCCTTGGGTCCCTTCTCGAGGTTGACCGTGATCTCCGAAGGCATCGCCGGCGGAGCAGAGGCCACAGGCGGAGCCGCAGCCTCGGGATTGAGCCTGCCCACGACCTCGTAGGCCACGAACTCAGGAACTTCGAGCTTGGTCAGTTGACCCACCCTGAGGAACTTGAGCCGATCCTCAGTGAGACCCATTTCGATCAGGCTGTCCGCCTGCTCTTCGGTGAGACCTGCATCCATCAGTTTCTTTTTGAAAGTCATTACAACTTTCCTTTTGCGTTTTCCCTAAGGGGGCACTTTTCGACCCTTCCCTTTCCCGTGTGGTCACGTTACGGCCAATACACCGTAAACGCGAAAGCTCTATGTAGCCAAAACTACACACAACATTCGCGTTTACATAGCCTCTTACCTTATAAAAGAACGGTTGATAATAGCATAGGAAATACTACTTGTCAATCCCTATACTATCAAAAAAATACTAAAATTCGCCGAAAACAAAAAATCTCCATTATTCCGGCGACCACCTACTCTCGCCCTTCTGGACTACCATCGGCCCTACAGGCTTAACTTCCGTGTTCGGGATGGAAACGGGTGTGGCCCTGCAGGAAATGCCACCAGAATAATGGAGACTTTTAAAGCCTAATCTGATTGAATTTAGGGTCAAAATCATTGAAATCATCTTTTACCATAAACGCCTTAAGCGAGTGGAGGAATATTAATGACCAATTAGTACACCTTGGCTGAACGTGTTGCCACGCTTACACCTAGTGCCTATCAACCTCATGTTCTCTGAGGTGTCTAAGAAGATTAATCTTGAGGTCGACTTCCCGCTTAGATGCTTTCAGCGGTTATCCGAACCCGACGTAGCTACCCAGCAATGCCCTTGGCAGGACAACTGGTACACCAGAGGTCTGTCCATCCCGGTCCTCTCGTACTAGGGATAGGTCCTCTCAATCTTCAACGCGCACAGTGGATAGGAGACCGAACTGTCTCACGACGTTCTGAACCCAGCTCGCGTACCGCTTTAATAGGCGAACAGCCTAACCCTTGGGAGCTTCTTCACCCCCAGGATGCGATGAGCCGACATCGAGGTGCCGAACCTTGCCGTCGCTGTGGACGCTTGGGCAAGACTAGCCTGTTATCCCCGGAGTAGCTTTTATCCGTTGAGCTTCCGCCGTCCTATATCGTACGGTCGGATCACTAACTTCTGCTTTCGCAACTGCGCGACGTGTCAGTCTTGCAGTAAAGCTGGCTTCTGCGTTTGCACATTCAGCCCGATTTCCATCCGGGCTAAGCCAACCTTTGTAAACGCCTCCGTTACCTTTTGGGAGGCTACCGCCCCAGTAAAACTACCCACCAGCCACTGTCCCAGCAACCAGATTCATGGCCGCCGGTTAGGATTCACACAACACAAGGGTGGTATCTCACTGGTGCCCGAAGGCTCCCACCTATGCTGAACATGTG
>CAYVLY010000003.1:0-90509 GCA_964452565.1 uncultured Gammaproteobacteria bacterium
GCCTCATCGATGAAGGCTGCGACACCGCGTCCCCTGAGGACACCGCTGATACCGGTGGCGTAGACTGGACCTGCCCCTACGATGGCCTGTCCGAAGGTCTCTCCTGGATCTGTGTCCAGAGCGGCACGATCGGTCTGCGCTACTGGGACAGCCTGGCGTGGGAAGCCGATTCCGACGGTTCGTCAGTCTCAGCTCCGGATGCGACTGACGTCGTGGTTACGGGAGATGGTATCAACGCCTCCTGGGGCTACGACACGACCTACCTGGTGAACTACGACAGCACCACCGAGCTCATGGAGTACGACTTCTCCGACACCGACGGTCACTACCGGATCACCTACCGGAGTTCCGACTCCTGGCCCATCTATGGGACCTGGTGCGAGAACTCCACCATGGACTCCGAGCTGTGCCACCAGAACAGCGATTCCGCCGGCTCCTGGTGCCTGTGCTTCCAGGTCAACAGCGGCGTCATCTCGGCGCTCGACACGGCCTCGTGCCAGGCCCTCGAGGGTATCGTCGGCGACACCGGCGGCGCCCCCGTGGACACCGGCGACAGCGGGACCCCCTAGGGCACCAACTTCTCCATCGGCTACTCGAGCCGGCATTGGAACGCACGCACTGCGCGCGATCCTCTGCCGGCTCTTCTGCTTTTCTGATACAATACAGATAATGATTAACTTTAAGGAGACGTATCGGGGAAGTGATGAATACGCGCGTTTTGCTGCGTATGCACTTTTTGGTGTATCACTTGTAGCACTAATAGGATCGATTTTTTTCTCTCCTTCACTAATTCTGGGCGTTGTGTTCGGAATTGCAGTTTTGGTGATGAGTTTTTTACGACCGACTTGGTCGCTAGCTTTCTTGATGGTCTATTTACCGTTTGAGCCATTTTTGCTCAAGTGGATCTCGGATGATATATACTTATACGCGCGTTATTTCTCTGAATTTCTAATCTATTTGTTAGTCGCGGTTGTATTGTGGAAATTTGTAAGCGGACAAATCAAGTTCAGACAATCACCAATTGATGTTATTTTCGTACTGTTTTTAGTTGCATTACTTGCATCGACCCTTGTCAATTTTGTTGAGCCCACAATCGCAGCACTAGGAATCCGGCAGATTATTCGATTCATCCTTCTTTTCTTTGTGGTGATGTACCTCAATCCGACAGACAAATGGATCAAGTCATTGGTTTATGTCATGTTTATTATTTTAGGTTTTGAGGTCTTACTTGGAGTAGGTCAAGTTTTTTTTGGAGAAATGCTTGATAGTTTCTTATTGCCATCAGAGGCTCGAACTTTTGGCGAGATTCAGCTTACATCTGGAACGGTCCAGTTCTGGGATCATGGACAGCGTATCTTTGGAACCCTTGGCCGTTATGACAGACTTGGAACGTTCATGGCATTTTTCATGTTGATTTTGGTCTCCATGTTGTATGAGCCACGTTTACGTAGGCATCGGTCGCTGTTAATTTTCCTACTCGTCCTTGCTGTTCCGGTTCTCGCAATGACATACTCTAGATCATCATGGTTTGGATTTGTCCTTGGCTTCCTATTCATTGCAATATGGGCTAAAAAAGACAAGCGTGTGACATGGGCAGTTGGAATAGCCCTTGCTGTGATATTTGGGTATTTAGCTATTTCTGGTCTTGTTGTCAGCAATTTATTTGATATTTCCGATCAAACAGTCATTGAACGATTCTTTGAAGCATTCTCATACGAACGATGGCGAGGGGAATATTATGGACTTGGTCGATTGTATTGGATTGTCCAGACCATAATCACTGTTGTGCCTGCTGCATTTGTGTTTGGTCATGGACCAGCAATGTACGGAGGTGGCGCTGCATCTGCATTAGGGAATGCTGATGTGTATGATCAGCTTGGACTTCCCTTTGGTGTGTATGGGACTGAGGGATACATCGATAATAATTGGTTTAGTTTGTGGGGTGAAACTGGTACGCTTGGGCTCACAATTTACATCATTATGTATTTGACTCTATTCTTTGTTTGTTTGAATGTGTGGCGACGATCGAAAAAATCATTTACAAGAGCATTAGCACTTGGTGTTGCAGGTGCGATGATTGCTGTAGTTCTTAATGCCTTTTTGGCAACGTTCCTGGAGGTTCGTACGCTTGCACCGTACTTATGGGTCTTTGCGGCTCTAGTGGTTGTAATGGGCCAGCGTGAAAAATTGATCGAATGATATGCGTATCATCCATGCACATAAGTATTATTATCATAGAGCCGGTGCGGAGCGGTACATGTTAGATTTAATGAAGATGCAGGAAGAAGAAGGGCATCAGGTGGTGCCATTTTCAATGGATTATCCAAAAAACCTGGAGTCGACTTGGTCTGAGTATTTTGTTTCCGAACTTGAGACAGAAGAGGGTACTAGGGGCCCGATACACGCCTTAAAGCAGGCTTGTCGATCTCTTTGGTCTTTTGAGGCGAAGAGAAAGTTTGAGTCCTTAGTTGATGTGATACAGCCTGACATCGTTCATGTTCACAATATCTACACACACATCTCACCTTCGATACTCAAAGTGTGTGAAGATCGGGATATTCCAGTTGTGATGAGTGTGCATGACTATGCGCCGATTAGTGCAAATTATTCTTTGTGGGGCAGAGGCAAGCCGATGGATTTGGACAAAACCGGACTATTTGCAACAGCGCGTACAAGATTTATAAAGGGATCATACTTAGCAACGTTTGTCCTTGATGCAATTCTGACCTGGCAGAGATTTTGGAAGCAATATGAAGGTCGGGTAGATCAGTTCCTAACAAACTCAAAGTTCACAGCATCTGTTATGCAAAGTGCTGGGTTTGATGACAGGAAGATTAAAACACTTTATCCATTTACTGAACTTCCAATTGATTCAAAGTATCAGGATAATGGATACGTGCTGTTCTTTGGTCGATTAGAGGATTACAAGGGTGTACAGACTCTAATTGAGGTCATGAAAAAGTTTCCAGAGACCCAGCTTAAGATCGCAGGGACAGGTCCGTATGAATGTGAGCTTAGAAAGTTGTCAAAGGGAATGTCGAATATCGAGTTTGTTGGATTTGTATCAGGTGACGCCCGTGAAGATTTGATTCGAAGAGCGCGGGTATGTGTTGTTCCATCGATATGGCACGAGCCATTTGGTTTGGTCGCAGTTGAGGCAATGATTCGCAGAACTCCTGTAGTTGTCTCAAACGTTGGTGGTTTGCAGGAGATTGTTGAGCCTGGTGTTAGCGGGGAGGTATTCAGGGCAGGGGATGTAGAAGATCTGTACGATAAGCTTAGACTTTTCGTCCAAGATCCGAATTATGCAGAGTCATTTTCAGAAGGCGCATACGATCGCGCGCGCGAGCTATCAGACCCAGAAGAGCACTATAAAAAGCTCATGATCGAGTACGGACTTGTTATAAAGAAGGATGAGTGAGTATCTACAACTGTGTATAACTCAAATAATCGACTAATACTAGTCGATTATTTTGTTTCATTTTTGAAGTCCTATGGTTGACACCGGGAACATATTCTGCTAAGGTTCGTCGTTATTAAAATATGCACATAGCATTTATAGGACAAAAAGGAATCCCCAGTAAGTATGGTGGAATCGAGACGCACGTTGAGGAGTTGGCAACGCGCTTGGTTCGACTTGGCCATCATGTAACTGGCTATACTCGACCTTGGTACACGCCAGCCGACATGGATAAGTACAATGGGATCAACCTCAAGTCACTACCATCTATCAATACAAAGCACTTGGATGCAATCTCACATACCTTTATTGCGACGATTCATGCATGTGTAGTTTTGCGCCCAGATGTCATTCACTTTCATGGAGTTGGACCATCACTTTTGTCATGGATTCCAAAGATTTTGCGACCACAAGCAGTTGTTGTTAATACATTCCATTGTATTGATCGAGAGCACGCCAAGTGGGGACGGATCGCTCAGTGGGCACTCCATATGGGAGAAAAGGCTTGTGCAAAGCTAGCGCATGAAGTCATTGCAGTTAGTCGGACCCTTGTGAATTACATTGGGGTTACATATGGAAAACGCGTGAACTATATTCCTAACGGTATCTCACCTCGACGTGTTGCAACCGATGATGTCATTTTGGCACCGTTTGGATTGCAGTCATATAACTATATTGCAATGATCTCCCGGCTTGTTCCTCATAAGGGTCAGCACACACTGATCGATGCTTGGAAGTTGGCGCGCGAAAAGCAGCCCCAACTATTATCAAATACAAAACTCGCAATTGTTGGTGGGTCAGCATTTACTGATAAGTATGTTGAGCAGCTTCGTGAGCAAGCTCGCGGAGATGGATCGATCGTATTTACTGGATACCAACGCGGTGATACTTTGAAGTCATTGTTTGCTGGTGCAAAATTTGTAGTGCATCCATCAACATCGGAGGGATTACCAATCGCAGTGCTTGAGGCTATGAGTTTTGGAAAGACTGTGATTGCATCAGATATTCCTGAGAATATGGAGGTAGCAGCTGAATATGGAGTTCCATTTACAACTGGTGATATCAATGAGTTGTCTGATAAGATTATCGAACTTGCACAGGATGAAATGAAAGCAGCTTCGATCGGTCATGCTGCGCGAGAGTTCGTCGAAACTGAATACAATTGGGATGATATTGCTCGTGAGACCCAGGAGATTTACGAAAAACGATTAGCACTTCGCGAAGGAATCCTTGCAGTGCGATAAATAAAAAACAAAAAGACCAGCGCCTAACCCCTCATCCATCTCGAGCGACCAACGGGAGTCGAGAGATCCCTCGGCTCGCCTGCGGCTCGCTCGGGATGGAGTGGGTAGGAATGCTGGCTTTTTGTTATAGATTGATTAGTTCAGGAGTTTTTACGTGTGACAAGTCCAGGTGTTTGATCTTATCTATATGATGAAGACCAAGGTTGCCTGCAAATAGGCCGTGGATAGTAGTCGAACTGCTATCCAGAGGCAGCGTGCGTATTTTGGTTAGGCCCGATCGGTATATGTGATCTTTGCAGGTCCCTAGTCCAGGTCGATTTGGGTTTGAAATGCCGCGATAAGCTCTGGTGCATAGATTCCAGATGCGCTCTTTGCGACGCTCATTAGTTCGATCGCGGCGAAGGGCGGCATCTAGTTTTTCACGAGCTTTGAAAAGTTTATCGAAAACCTCTTTAAAATTTAATTCCTGCGTGAGGGCACAGGCATAGCTTTCCCAAAACCCAGGATCAAATTCTTTTTCTCGCTTTCCTTGTTTAAGTTGGTAGTAGATCGCTAGACCCTCATCAGTCTCTAAGTATCGATCTAATCCGATTCGAAGAATGTGAAGGGGGCTGTTAATTCCGTTTTGTGTACGAAGAGCATGAATTTCAATCTCATGAATCAAAACACGCTTTGCGCGGGCCCTCGAAGCTTTAAAGTTTTTTGGTATACAAACTGTTGGTGTTTTACTGTGTCGTCCTCGGCTTAGACTGACAGATGTTTTGTTACTGAGTTTTATGCGCCAGTTTGTCATTCTGTAATGATTGAGAGTCTTGCAAACCATTTGTGCAAATATTCCTGCATCAATTGGTTTTTTATGAATATGAAAGCTACTAGCACGGCCATGCATACAGCTAAGTTCGTCTTCGAGTTTGTTCATCGAGCACTGTGGCTTTCCAAATAGTTCTTGTGCAAGATTTGTGACTTGCTTATCGTTGCCGGTCTGAATCGCTTTTACCAACATGGCCCTGGTCTTGAGCTCATCGAGTTTTGATAAGTAAAGGTCAAGAATCCAGGCTTCTGATTCAATCGACTGCATATCCCCAGCACACTCATTCAACGCGATCAAATATTGATCAACATCAAACTCTAGTGCCTTTGAATAACGAAAAACAGGAATCTTACCATCTTGTAAGAACTCCTGTTTTTGTTGTTCTAGATTGTCAGAATCAGGCGTTATTAGTTTGTAAAAAGGTAAGATTGGCAGTTTGCAAAACTGGTCAAAAAGCTCCTGATCGATCTTATTCTTCAACAATTCCGCCATAGGAAGATGCCTTTGTATCATATGGAATCGAAGTTGTCACGCTGGATGTCCCGGCTGATACAAAGCTATTAGTCCATGAATCTGTTGCGGTTACAGAGGTTGATCCAAGTAATATTGGAGTTGTGCCGATCTGATCCTCGCCTGGAGTAATTGCTACTTCAAATGCGACTCCCACTACGGAACTTGTTGGTGGCAGTGTTGGATCAAGTGATCCAACAGACCATGTCACTGTGCCATTAGTTGACTCAACCGAACTTCCCACAGAAACGCTTTGCCGGCCAGTGAGCTCAACATTAGTTCCCAGATCTGCACTAATCGAAATGTTAGAAAGTTCGTTTGTTGTTCCGCTTAAGTTCCAGAAGATCCAGTACTTTGTTGTTTCACCAGCGATCGGTGGTATCGGTCCACGTCCAAGCTGATCTCCACTTGGCCCCCAGTAACGTCCAAAGGAACTTAAGACCATTGGCGAAGTCAATGGAAGGTCGAAGCTCGAACCAAACGTATTTACTGTGATGAGCTCATCATCTGGTGTGAAAGAGAATTCTGCAGAGCTGTTTGTAGTAACATATATAGATTCGTACACATCAGTTCCTGATCGTGAGAGCGAGGTAGCAACAGGGATAATCATACTCACAGATCCGCTCTCGCTCGATTCAAGCTCAGTGATCGAATCATTAAAGTAATAGTATCCATTGCTATATGATCCGTTTTCAATCCCTGACGTCCCAAAGATATCGATGTCACTTGAAAGTCGAAGCTCAATATCGGTTAGGTTGTAGTTGCTTAGGTTTTCATAATCCAGTTCAATTGTCACAGAGCTTCCTGGCACTATCGAGCTTTCAGAAATGGCGTGCGATAGTTGGAGCGGTGTTGGAAGGATTTCGATTGTGGCAGTTAACGTTGACTGGCTGTACGTTGCAGATTCAAACGAGAACGATGGATAGAAATCAAATACTGAGTCATCCTCGGACCCAAGTCTGCCAACAAAGCTGATTACACCAGTCTCTCCGGGTTCGATACCATCAACGTAAAACTTGCCGTCAGATTGAAGAGTTGGGGAGCTTGATATTAATGAGAAGGTCTCTGGCCAATCAGGTTCTATGATCATGCTCGGGAACTCTACAGATCCGGTGTTAGTGTAATTTATCTCTCCTTCGACCTGCTGATAGGCAACTAAGTGTTCTGGAAGGGTTAGCTCTAGCTCAAGTGCAGATCGAACCGGGTGAAATATATGTTCCTTTATTTTCGTATCCTGAATATTTTCTTCTGAATATGTGTAAGTGAGTGATGTTGTGAAGATTTGATCACCGCCAACATCACCAAACATTGTTCCTTTAACATGGATATATCCATATTCTGTTGGAGCGATATTACCTAGATCAAATGTTAAAGATCCGATCTCTTCGACCTCAGAATCAACTTCTTCCAAATCAAAGTGCTCTGGCAAGCTAAACTCAAGCCTGGTATTGCGAATTGTTTCAGCACTATTATTCTCGTATCTGAATGTCAAAGTTGAGAGATCTCCGGTTATAACTTCATCAGGGGCTACAGATGCATCTATAACGATTAGATCAGGTGTGCTTTTCGGAAGTACAAGATAAATAACTGCGGCTAGTGTTAAGATAAGAACACTGATGCCGAGAATATCAAGTGCCTTATGTAGCCTGCCACGTTCCTTGAGATATTTTCCCTGCATCAGCAGCTTGATTGGATCTGAAACATGCTTTCCGGCTTGCCGACGTACATTAAGCGAGCACACAAGCAGGTGCTTTTTTGTTTTAGGATCGATTTTGTCCTCGCAGATAAGCTGCGGATCTTTCTGCGTCATAAACAGGGGTTAGAATATTGAAAGTGTAAAAACGTCTTGAGTGAACGCAATGATCTCTGCTATTCCATCTCCATCCAAGTCTGCTGTTGATACTTCTGCACCCATGCCATCGTATGTATCAAACGCCCAAAATGATTCAATAATCTCGTTCCCGTCATTATTAAATACTTTAATCTCTGGCGCGCCTCCTAGGCCTGGTCCAGTTACAATTTCATCAACACCATCACCATCCAAGTCACCAGCCGCAACATTCACTCCACCTCTGAAGTCTGGATCATAAGCAAAGAATCCCGGATTGATTAATACACCATCTTTGTTAAAGATTCGAACATGCGGGCCACCCTCTGTCCCAGCTCCACAAATGATTTCATGCCAACCATCACCATTAAGGTCACCAATCGAAACATTCACTCCACCGCGGTAGACCTCGTCATAAGCAAAGAATCCTGGGTTGATGAGCACTCCATCTGAATTGAAAACTCGAACATGCGCTCCGCCACCATCCTCAGTTCCTGTAACAATCTCAACTGTGCCATCGCTTTCAAGATCACCGATCGAAATGTTTATCCCACCAGTATAACTCTCAGTGTAAGGATAAAAACTTACTTGTAGGCTCCCGTCATCTTGATAGATGAACACCTGGTTAATATCAGCTACCACGGTTTCATCAAGTCCATCTAGGTCAATGTCAGATGTTATGATTTGTACGCCGCCAATGTAATCCTCGTCATATGAGAAAAAACCAGTTCTGTATGTTTCGCCCTGGCCATCAAAAACTCGGGCAAAAGCACCATTTAAGAATACCCCACCTAAAATTTCTTCAAGCGGGCGCACCAAGACGGCTCCATCTTCCGAGTCAAGTGTGATTCTAGAGACAATAGACCCGTCGTTAAAGTCAGTATCTTGCGTTCCGTGGATTTTTTCAAATTCACCGTTGAGTTTAATGGTCTGCTCCGAGTCGGTTGGGTTTACAACGACCTTCCCATTTGTAAACTCTCGACTCCAGATGCCATCATCTTCTTGTGCATCTTCTTTTGCAGACCCAATGTAAGCATCGTATTCGTCGTAATACCAAAGCTGGGCGTGTGACTCTGTTCCATAATCAAAGCCGAAAAATCCTTCACCTAAAAGCGCGCTAGAGAGTCCAAAACGAACTTTTTGATAATCAGTGCTATCTCCTATGTTATTGGTGTCACTGTTTATGATGATTACCGGATTATATGCGACCGCATCTTCGAGTGCGAGATAATTTGCCATGTTTGTTCCCCAGGATCCATCCTGTTCCCATGGAGTGGGGAAGCTTTCGAACATGCGTCCGTTCACATAGTCAGCATAATCTAAGTTCGAACTTCCATTTGAAATTATGATTTTTCCATCGCCGATTAATGATCGTGTTTGTGAGAAAAGATCAACATAGGCGTCATTCCACGCACCATCAACATCAGATGCCCCGCTCGCGAGTTCAATATCACCAACCCAACTGATCGAGTCATTTACTTCATCATAAAAAACTCCATCCCAGTAGTCATTATATAAAACTTCGTAGGCAACGAACTGTGCTAGGTAATCTCCCCAGTCCGAAGTTAGATCAAGGGCTTGGGTTCCTGGCCAAATTGACACATCTGATTCATCAGAAGTTTGCAGCCAGTATGAGCTTTCGATTCCACTATAGAGTTCACGGTGGAGTTTATCGGTCCAGATTTCATTCCAGCTCACGGTTGGAATGTAAGCTAGGATGATTATGTCAGAGTTAAGTGCCCTGATTTCATCAGAAAAGTCTGGATTGTAAACCTGTGCCTCTGCAGGAATGACTAGGAGGTCGTACCTGGCAAGTGATTCAAGTATGTCCTGATCGTCGAGCGTTGTACCAGATAGTAAAAAGTAATTTGCAGTTTTTATCGCGTTCTCATCTTGAGTAAAAACTGCTGCAAGCGGCACAAGCAGAAGTGCAATAAAAGCGATTGTGAGAAGTGATTTTTTCACAAGTTATTTATTGTCCGAAGATTGATCGGACTCTGAGTCTATTATATCAGGGTTGGGGGAATAAAGCGTGTTTTTTATTCTCCACTTTTCCACGAACTGGCCGATTCCAGCCTTGTCCCGTTTATTGCGGACCGTAGTGCTAGTTTGTGACCATTTAAGAAGAGATTCGAATTGAATCTTGTAACGTCCGTGAACAACGATATAATTGACCTCACCGCTAGTTATAGCTCTTCGAACTGTGCGAGTACTTACTCCAAAGAGCTTTGCAGCCTCTGAAACAGATAGGCGAACTGGTGTTTGCATATAAAATAGTTCTATTTGTCAACGCTAGTGTAGCCAAAAACAGCTATTTTGTCAAAAAATGCTTGATTTTAAAGATCTAAAATGCTATATTTCTTAGCCTTTTTGGGAATGTGTAACAAAAAGGGAGATTTCACGACTAATTATACGAATGCGTCGTAGAAGCAAATTCCTACTATTTAGAGTTTATAAATATAGAGATACAGGAGCCTACGGGGAACTGTACGATTTTTATATTTCTAGAATTCGGCGATTCATTACATTCCGAGTTGCAAGACCTGAAGATGCAGAGGAGCTTGCAGCTGAGGTTTTCCTAAGAGGATGGGAATACGCAACCTCAAGCGTTGTGAAGAATCCAGGAGCACTTTTCTACAAGATTGCACGAAATATAGTTGCCGACCATTACAGGCAGAGAAAGATAGAAATGGGTATCGATGAGGTGGCTGAGGTCGCTGATTCAAATGAGATAGTCGAACAATTATCTAATGAGGAAGAACATCAAGAGCTAATCAGGCACTTGAAATCATTAAAAGAAGAATACAAGGATGTGATCGTGATGAGGTATCTGGATGAGATGAGTATCTCGGAGATTGCAGAAGCATTGGAGAAAACTAGCGGAACCGTTAGGGTGACGCTTCACAGAGCCAAGAAAGCTCTGCAAAAACTTACAAAATAATATGAACCGCGATGTAATCGCACAATTGAAAGGATTAAAGAACCACGCAGATACTGGGTGGGTAAATGATGTTGCCCAGAATAATTCTCGTGACGGGTTGATGAGAGCAATTGGTCACAATGAGGATCGTGTTGTTCTGAATGCCGGGGGTGCCTACATTCGGTGGAATCTCATGCAAACTGCAGTGCGACCTGTTGGGGTAGGAATGATCATGTTAGCGTTTGTATTTGGTGGATGGTTTACAAGTGCAAAAGCTGCAGCAAACAGTTTACCCGGCGATGCATTGTATGGAATAAAGATTGCAACCGAACAAGTGCAGTTATTTGTGACATCTGATGATCGTCGAGCAGTACTTCATACGCAGTTTGCGCAGCGACGACTATCTGAGGTGCAGGCGCTTCAGGATTCTGGTGATGAAAATGCAGACCAGTATCTTATTGAAACTGTGCATGCACTTGAGGCTGAGATGATTAAAGCTGGTGATGCACTTACTCAAATGAAGTTAAGTGGTGATGAAGATACCCTTACAGTTGCGAGTATTTTGGATGAAAAGATCGGCGCTATAAATGACGAGCTTGAATTGGTAAGCGGTCAGGATGAGGTTGTTGATGCAGCGCAGGAGGCAGCTGATCAGGTTTCTGAGGATGCTGTGGACACCATTGTAGATACACACGAGGCTGAGGAGACTCAAGAATCAACTCAAGCATTAGATCGATCATTTAAGAATGAGTACACATCGCTACGCTCACGACAAGAGTTTGACTTAGGACGTGCATCAACGATCAGGGCTGTGATTGAAGAAAATGAACTTGAAGGCATTGCGACAAATGACGAACTTCTTCACATGGAATTCATTATTGGTGATGCAACAGACGATGTTGGTAGAGCTATGGGCTTAGCAGTAGCTGGAGGTTATCGGGCGGCGTTTGATATTTTGCGAGCAGCTGATGAAACACTCCTAGAGATCGAGGCACAGCTTGTGGAGATAGAATCTGCAATAATGGCAGCCATGAGCGCACCTGAGGGGGTGGAAGAAGGGGCAGTACTTGAGGAAGTATCAGACACTTCTGTCATCCTGAGCGAGCCGTCAGGCGAGTCGAAGGATCCACTTGAATTAGAAGATTCTTCGTCGCAAGCTCCTCAGAATGACAGTAATAAACAAGAATAACGATTCTATCTGGGGATGATCACATGTTGGTCATTCCTGATAGAGGCGTCTATACGTTTCTATCTCACTTGGAGTCTTCGGACCCTGGTGGGGCCTTAACTAAGGTTCAACCCTGAGATATTTCTTGAAAGGTCGAGGTCATATGACCAGAATATCTCCTACTATTAAATAGAAAGGACAAATTGATTATGCAAAATGCATTAAGAAATCGAGTCTTTGCAGTCGTAACAATCGCTGCAATGTTGCTCGGATCCTTGAGCGCGGTTCTAGTACCTGCAACAGCTTCTGCTGCAGACGCTGGTGACCTAATCAAGGGTGAGTCTCTCTCTACCGTCTACTACTACGCACCAGACGGCATGCGATACACATTCCCTAACGAGAAGACTTACATGACTTGGTATCAGGACTTTGATGATGTCGAGACTATCTCAGACAGCGACTTGGCTGATATCACCCTAGGTGGAAACATTGTTTACCGCCCAGGAACACGATGGATCAAGATTCAATCTGATCCAAAAGTTTACGCAGTAGCAACTGACGGAACAGTCCACTGGATTGAGACAGAAGATGTTGCTGTAGATTACGCAGGCGACGATTGGGCTTCATACGTAGATGATGTACCAGACGTATTCTTCGTAGACTATGATTCAGGAACATCACTTACAGCAGCTACCGCATACGACGGTATGATGTACATGGATGGATCTGATACTTACATTTCATGGGGTGGCGAAAAGTTGCTAGTAAGCGACCTTGACGCTAACAACATGACAACAGACTTCTACCTTGATGGAGATGGAATTGATGATAGTGCACTTACAGCTGGAGACGAAGTCGACAGCGAGGACGCTTCTATTGTTGATGCTTCACAGCAGGGTGGAGTTGAGGAAGCAGAGGTAACTGCTACAGGAGATGTTGAATTTGAACTATCTTCTTCAAACCCAGCAGGAACTTCAGTTCCTACAAATGCAAACACTGTTGAAGTATTAAGCTTTGACGTGACTGCGGGTGACGAAGCTGCAGAAGTTGACGAGATCGCTCTTAAGATGATTGGTCTTTCAGCTACAACAGACGTTTCAAGTGTATACCTCTATGAGGGAACATCACGTTTGACTGAATCTCGATCAGTTAACTCATCAACTCGAAAAGCAACATTTGGAAGCCTAAATCTAGCACTTGAAGCAGGTGAAACACGAACACTAACTGCTCGCGTTACTATCAGTGCTTCAGCTGGAGATGAGATCCAATTTGCTATTTATGAAGAAGATGATGTAGAAGCTGACGGTGATGTTTCAGGAGACTTCCCAATTGAAGGTGATACTTTTGAGGTTTCTGGAACAACTGTTGGAACAGTTACTATCATTAACACTGGTTCTGTAACAAACCCATCACTTGGGGAAAATGATGCAGAAATTGGATCATTTAAGATTACAACAACAGTTGAGGCTGGAAATGTTCAGTCACTTACCCTTAAGATTGCCAATGCTGACGATCACTCAGACTACCAAATGTGGGCTGATGATGAAGTAGTTGCAACGGGTGAATACATTGGCGACAAGCTAGTTGTATTCGATTTTGAGACTGAGTACCAGATCTCAGATGGAGGAAGTGAAATCTTCACTGTTAGCGCTGACATTGGAGGAGATGCTGGTGATACAATTACCATGTACATGGACAACGCTATTGACGTGATGGTCGAAGGTGCTGAGTATGGCTTTACCATGGCAGCAACAATCACCGGATACGATGATGGAACTTGTACTGCCGATGGTGCTGAGTGTAACTACTCAACCATTCAGGGTGGAGAAGTAACAATCTCAACTAGTGGACCAACTGCGGGCGATATCCGAACAAACAGCCAGGATCAGACCTTGCTTGAGTTCTCAATCGTCTCACAGCAAGATATCACTATTAAGGATTTGGACATCAGAGTTTATGGTGAGGATACAGGAACAGATGACAACGATCCATTTGACTTAACAGATGACGATACAAGTGACGACAAGGGACTTATCAACACTGATTCTGAGGCAAATATCACAGACATCCGTATTGTAAATACTGATACAGGAGATACCCTTATGGGACCACTAGAGCTTGACTGTACTGCAGATGACACTACATGTTCTGCTACTGATTCAAGTTCTCAGGGTGACGCATATCAAACAATTGATTTTACCGATGACTTTGATATGGAAACAGGTGAAACATTGAATCTAGCAGTTATGGTAGATGTTGATGACACAATCACATCTGGAACAGACCTTGCAGCAGGAATTGATATCTCAGGATTTGTAGCTGAAGATATAAATGGAGACACTCTTACAAACAGTACAGATGTTGTTCCAACATCTGATATGTATGAGGGTGCTCAGGAAGCAACATCAGCTTCACTAGTGATCACACTTTCAACAGTTCCTGGAGATGTAACAACAATCCACGGAATGGAAAATGTAAACGTTGGACGCTTCAACTTTACTGGTGGTGATGCTGGTCAGGTAGATATCTCAAGTATTACAATGGATGTATACTTGCACGATGCTGCAGACGATGACTTTGCTGCAGGAGATTGTGCTGCTGGTTCAGAATGTACAGCAACTCACACAGTTACTGACTATCTTGAGTCATGCTCTATCTACGATGTAGATGACAACCTACTTGATGGTCCTAAGTCACCATCTTCTAGCGGATCACTACTTGTATTCGATGATGTAGATTGGACTATTGAATCAGGTGAGGCGGAAGTTCTAGATCTATACTGTGACTTCTCAAATCCAGTTCTAGCTACAACCGTATACTTCGCATTTGACATTGACGACATGTCAGAATTAGTTATTGCAGAAGATCAGGATGGAACAGATGTTGATCCAACAACTGACTCACCAAACGGTGACTACTCAACACCTACAAACGTTGTAACTCTCGCAGCGTCTGGATCGCTCGCTGTTACAGCGGATTCAAGCATGCCAAGTGCTGACCTCTTGCTGACAAACACAACAGATAACCATGTTGCGTCTTACAATATCGCTGCTACTAATGAGGACTTTGAGGTTACAATCCTCACCTTCCATGAGGAGCAGGCTGAGGACGATACTGATACTGCTGATAGCTCAGGTTACACAAACAACATTAGTTTGGTGACACTTGAATACCCAATTGAAGACGGAACAACTGAGACATCAACCGCAACAATGTCTGGAAATGCAGCTAAGTTTACACTTTCATCAGCTCCATTGTACGTAAGTACAGGGGACGATGTAACTGTTGACGTTTATGTTGATATACCAGCTACAGATCGTACCGCTGGAGGTTCTGCAACTTCTAACGAGAAGATTCGAATGGGATTCTCTGACGCTGACGATTCCGGTGACGGCAACTTTAAAGCCGTAGGAGTCGGATCAGGAACAGTGCTCGGTGAGGATGCTTCAGGAATAGAAGATGTTGGACATGATGCATATGGAACTGACGGAGTTCCAACATTCGTTGTTAGGGAGACAAAGCCTACTGTAAGCTTGAGCTCTTCAAGCCCATCAGGAACTTCTGTCCCAGGTGACATCGAAGTATTCCGCTTCAATGTCGCAGCTACTAGCAATGAAGACGTTGTACTTGACCAGATGGTATTCGCACTATCTACAAGTGACAATGCATCTTCTTCATGGGACTTCTGTGACACTGACGACACAACAAATGGCCACATTGATGGAGATATCTTCGACTTCTACAACTTGAGTGAGGAAGGTACAAGTTCTACACTAGCTGGAACATACACAATGTTGGCTGCTGATGGAGACACTTGTGTTACAACTGGTGATGCAGAAGAAGTTGACTATGTTCACTTCAACCTAACAACATCTGAGATCATTCCTGCTGGTTCAACTTACACATACAGCTTGTACATGGAGACAACATTTGCTTCATCTACAAATGACGATGTGCTACAGGTAACATTAGCTGGAGATCCAATGCTTGCTGCAGCTTCATTCATCGCTGCAACAACACTTGATGCTGCACTGGCAGCAGCTATTACCGTTGTACCTGTTGCAGCTACAACAGCATTTGCAGTTGGTGATGTTATCTGTCTTGATGATCAGCAAGATGACTGTGACGCTGATGACGAGTTAGCTTTTGTAACGGCTATATCAGCCGGAGCAAGTCTAACCGTTGTTAGAGGCTATGCTGGCACACAATTCGTTGCTGCTGGAGTTTCAGGTGACCATGTTGACCGCATACGATCAACATTTGTATGGGAGGATGATGGAACAACAGCAACTGCAGCTACTGGAGAAGACTGGGGTTCATACCTCGTAGATGGTCTACCTCTAACTGGTGGAGCTCTACAGTTCTAATCTAGCTTGATCTAGAATTAGACGTGAAATCGCAAAGAACCTAAGCTTCATAGGAATTTGCAACCAAATACCCCCGCTTATGCGGGGGTTTTGGTGTACATCCTAGTCGTTCTGGTCCCACCTGTCTTACTGGTTTTATAATTCTTGCTTTGAATGAGAAAACCCGCTAAAATATACCCATAATTACTTATGATTCTATGAAGAAAATTTCTTTTATTTTAGCCCTTATCGTAATTGTAGTAGCGGGATATCTCATTTTCAAAGCTGCAAATCCATATTATGGATTAGTTACTGAGATTGAGGTGCAATCAGACGAGGCAACGGTCGAATATTTGGGGCAGCAACTTGAGCAATCTCTTTTAGCTATCGATGCTGCCCATCAGTCAGGAGAGACCCCGGATATTAATCTATATATCAATGCAGCATCAAACGCTTATTATCTTGGCGATTTAGTGCAGGCTCGTGAGATTTATGAAGAGTACTTTGAATATAATGCTATCAATCCGGCAGCATGGAATACATATGGCAATATTCTTTACAAAATGGAAGACTGGGATGCAGCAGAGGAGGCATACAGGGAAGCAGTAGAACTCGGTCCAATGGAAGAGTTTTATATGGATTTGGTCAGGGTCTTAACAAAAGATCCTGAGCGAGTAGACGAGATTGAAGAAGTGCTCAAGGAAGCGGTGGAGGTATTAGGTCAAACACACTCCTTAATGGTAAATCTTGGAGAGTGGTATTGGGAACAAGGAGATTGTGATCGTGCGACCGCACATTACAATGTCGCATTAACACTTGCTGGGTCAGAGGCTCTTGAAGAAGCGATTCAAAAAGACATCGACGAAATAGAAGAAACCTGTGTTAAGGAATAAAAAGCGTATGAATGGGGGAGCTACAAGATTGATAGCGGCACTGGTTTTTGTGACTATGTGCCCGCTTTCTGTATTTGCAGAAACACCAAACGATCCTGAGTACGACGAACAGTGGTATCTAGATATGATCGATGCTCCTGAGGCTTGGGACACAGAGACTGGTGATGATGATGTAATCGTTGCGGTGCTGGATACAGGCGTAGATATCAATCACCCAGATTTGGAAGATAATGTCTGGGTTAATACTGGTGAGACTCCAGACAATGGGATCGACGATGATGGAAACGGTTACATTGATGACTACTATGGCTGGGATTTTGTGGATGATGACAATACGCCTACGCCAGATATCTCAGAAGGTGCTGATGAAGATGCAATATCACATGGAACTGTTATTTCGGGAATTATTGCAGCAGTTGGGGATAATAATGAAGGCCTAACTGGAGTGGTCTGGGACGCGCAGATCATGGCTGTACGAATGTTGGATAAAGTAGGGTCAGGTAATTCAGTTGACGCTCGCAGCGCAATTGAATACGCGGTGGATAATGGAGCTGACGTTATTAACTTAAGTTTTTCAGGAACAACAAACGACCCGGCCTTAAAAAAAGCAGTGCAAAATGCCTACAATCAAGGAGTTGTAATTGTCGCTGCTCTTGGAAATGATGGTGAAAATATAAATAACAACCCAGTATATCCAGCCTGCTATAGAAATGGGGAGCAAGACTGGGTTATTGGAGTGGCAGCATCTAATAAATACGACAAGCATTCGCTTTTCTCAAACTATGGATATTGCGCAGACCTGTCTGCCCCAGGAGAGGATATGTACGGCTTGTTCTATTACGATCCTGACAATGGATATTCAGATGCATATGGAGATGACTGGGCAGGAACCTCAGTGGCTTCACCAGTAGTTGCAGGAGCCGCTGCATTATTATTGTCTGAGTATCCAAGTTTGGAGCCCGCGGATATACGCAATATCCTGAAACTCTCAGTAGATCCAATGAGTCTTTCAGGAGTTTATCGAAATCAGTTTGGATCTGGGAGATTAAACGTAGATCAAGCTTTGATCCTTGCTGCTTCATATGTATCCGAGACAGACGGTGACGATGATGACGCAGACGACTCTAATCCCGCTGAAGTAACGGGCTACTATATTACAAGCCCATCATTTTCAACAGTTTATTACATTACAGATGAGGGGACGCGTTTTGCTTTCATGAATACAAACGCATATTTTACATGGTCAGATACATTCGGTGACGTTCAAGAGGTTGAGGATGGAGATTTGTCTGACTATTCACTTGCCGGAGTCATGCTACCAAAGGCTGGAGTTGTACTTGTAAAGATCCAAAGTGATCCAAGCGTGTACATGCTTGACGAGGGCGATGATCCTCTGGTTCCTGTATTGCGCAAGATTACGACAGAAGATATTGCAATTGAAATGTACGGAAGTGATTGGGCAGATTATGTAATTGATGTGGAGCCAACCTTCTTCACTAAGTTCGAAATTGGAGATGAGGTAGATGAGGCTATTTCAGTAGATAAGAGTATAATGAAAACAAGACAAGAGCTTACTGAGCTCGCGCAATAATTAACCTCAAGTTTATATGCCTGAACAAAAAGACAAAAAACTGGCCGTAGTTACTGGCGGTGCTGGGTTTATTGGATCGTTCCTATGTGCTGAGCTTCTTAAATCAGACTATCGTGTAATTTGCATTGATGATTTCACTACAGGCCATGTTCGAAATATTGACCCGTTCTTGCGCAATGTGGATTTCCAATTTATCAAAGCAAACATAAATGAGCCTTTTGATTTGGAGCGATTTCCAGAGCTCGAGCCTTTCAAGATTCCTTTCACTGGCATTGACGAAGTCTATCATCTTGCTGTTCCTACATCAGTAAAAAACTTTGATAGTCTGAAGAAGAACACATTACTTACAAGTTGCGCAGGTACTCAAAATATCCTAGAGATGGCCGTTAAGTACAATTCAAAAGTATTGCTTGCATCCAGTTCGGTCGTTTACGGGCCACGCAGAGATGACAATAAACTTTTTAAGGAGTCTGACATTGGATGTGTTGATCATATGACACCACGTGCTTGTTATGATGAAGGCCGACGTTTCGCAGAGACCATGTTCTATACATATGGTGAAGTTCACGAGTTGGATTATAAGATCGCCCGAATATTTAGAACATATGGACCTCACATGCCACTCTTTGACGGGCAACAGATCCCAGATTTTGTCTTACATGCGTTGAACGGTGAAGACGTTGTTATTAATGGAACAGAGGAGTTTGAGACATCACTTGTGTATGTTACAGATATCGTGGATGGCATGATGCGTTTGATGAATTACAAGGGAGAAGAGCGAGTGATGAATTTTGGAAGCGATATTGACTTAAAGCTTTTGGATGTTGCCCAAAGGGTGATAAAGATGACAGAGTCATCTTCAAAAGTTCGTTTTGATGAACCACTGCCATTTTTGACAAACCTTGGGCTGCCAGATGTATCTATCGCAAAAGAGAAGTTAGGTTGGCTGCCTGTGGTTCGTCTTGAAGACGGTTTGCAAAAGACTATTGAATACATCCGAGCAAACAAGATTTTATTGACCGGTGAAGGCAATTAAGGCTAATCTTCGTGTATGAAGACAGTTGCGGTTGTTCCAGCTTATAATGAGGAGTCGCGCGTGGCAGATGCTGTGCGCGATGCTTCTGTTTTTGTCGATGCTGTGGTTGTGGTTGATGACTGTTCATACGATCAAACTTATGAAGAGGCTATTGAATCTGGCGCATATGTATTGCGACATGTGTTGAACCGTGGCCAGGGTGCTGCGCTTCAAACTGGAACGCAGTTTGCGCTCAAAAGGCTTAAGGCAGATGTCATTGTGCATTTTGATGCAGATGGTCAGATGCAAGGGTCTGATATTCCTTGCATGATCGAAGCTGTTGAATCGGGCGATGCCGACGTTGTTCTTGGTTCAAGATTTATAAAAGATCCACCAGAAATGCCATTCACACGGTTACTGACGCTGAAGCTTGGCATCTTGTTCACACTAATCATTTCAGGAATTCGATTAACAGATACTCATTGCGGGTTTAGGGCGCTATCAAAAAAGGCTGCATCTCAGATTAAGATAACAAGGGATCGTATGGCACATGCTTCTGAGATTATAGATTTGATCAAGGTCAAGGATTTGAAATACACAGAATGTCCTGTGAATATCAAGTACTCAGACGAGACGCTTGCAAAAGGTCAGTCGTCACTTGGTGCCATAACCATTGTTAAAGATTTATTAAAGAGTAAGTTTTTTGATGTATGATTTTTCAAATACTACTTATCGCCTTTGCGTTCTTCGCACTAGCGATCACTACGAAGCAATATCGCAAGCGAAAGGTTAGTCTGTATTGGTATATTTTATGGACATTGCTATGGATCATCGTGATCATAGTAGCGCTCTTGCCGCAAGCAACAGATCCAGTTGCGCAGCTTGTAGGAGTCGAACGTGGGGCTGATTTGCTCGTGTATATCGCGATTGTTTTTTTGGCATATGGCTTGTACCGTGTGCTAGTTCGACTTGAGAAAGTACAAAAAGAAATTACAGAGGTAGTGCGCAAGGTAGCGATCGACAAAGCTCAGGAATCAAAGGAACATGGATAAGAAAGTTGCAATAATCTATTTGTGTCACAATGACCTTCGGTATGTCCCGGAGGTTGTTGAGTCATGGAAGGGCCAGACCTATCCACATGATGAGATTTCAATAGTCATGATTCCTAATGGCGCTAAAGATGGCGTGCAGGATTTGATAAGATCAGAGATTCTTCCGCGATCGAAAAATGATCTTCCAGAGGTTGTGATGATCGACGATGGTATCAACCGTGGCTTTTCGGGTGGTAATAACATGGGGATCAATTGGGCTTTGGCACATGGGTTTGATTATGTGTTTTTAAATAACGGTGATTTAAAGCTTGGTCCAGACGCGATTGAAAGACTGGTTAATACAATGGAGTCTGATCAGATGATCGGATCTGCACAAAGTTTTGTACATTTTTGGAAAGAGCCAGAAAAAGTTAATGTAACTGGAGGTGTAATGCATGTTGCAGGCTTTGGATATGCGCGTGACAACGGATCTGATGTATCAAAGGTTCATCGAAAAAACAACGAAGAGATTATGTACGCATCTGGCGCTGCTGTTATGTATCAAGTTGATGCACTGAAGAAAGTTGGACTGCTTGAAGAGGGCTTCTTTATGTATCACGAAGATCTAGAGATTGGATTGCGTTTAAGATTTGCGGGATACAAAAACGTACTTTCAACCAAATCGAAAGTGTTCCACGACTATAGCTTTAGTCGGAATCCAAAAAAGTTTCAATGGATGGAGACGTATCGATACATTGTGCTTCTGTCATATCTCAAGTTTCGATCTCTGATACTGCTGTGCCCAGTCCTGAAGCTTGTTGAATGCGGTATTTGGCTCATGTCTCTCAGGGGTGGGTGGATTTTGAGTAAGTTTAAAGCCAACCTCGAATTCTTGCGCCCACGAACTTGGAAGCTTTTATGGAGGATGCGCAAGCGAGCACAGTATCTTCGAAAGATAGAGGATAGAGATTGGATGAAGCTTTTATCACCAAAGATTGAAGCGCAAGAGGTTGAATCAAAGGCAACGAAAATCGGGAATTCGATAATAACCTGGATGTGGAAGTTGATTTTACCAATGATCAAGTGGTGATATGAGGATCGCGCATGTTACACCAGTTTATCCGCCATACACAGGTGGAATCGGAAACGTAGCATATGAGTATGCAGTTGCTTTAGCACGCGATGATAATCAAGTCACTGTGTTAACACCTCGGTATAGTCAAGCCACCCCTCCTTCCCAAGGAAGGGCAGGGGGTGGTTACCAACATAGCAAGGTCAAGGTTCAAAAACTGAAACCATGGTACAAGTGGGGAAATGCTGCGCTCTTGCCACAGCTTTTGTGGGAGCTTAAGAAGTTCGATGTTTTGCATTTGCATTATACGTTTTACGGGGCTTCGATATTTACAGCGCTCTCTGCATTGATTTGGAGAAAGCCGCTGATTGTCACATATCACATGAAGCCAGTCGCAGATGGGTGGTTGGGATCGATTTTTCAAATATATCGATTATTTGCAGAGCCGTTTGTGTTCTTCGCAGCCAAAATAATTTGTGCAAGCTCAATAGACTATGCACAGTCAGTTGGACTAAGACCAAAAAAGTTAGTCGAACTTCCGTTCTCAGTTGACATTGATCGATTTCACCCTGCAGATGCTTCAGATATTCGAGCTAAGCATGGCATTTCCAAGGATTCGAAAGTAATAGTCTTTGTTGGTGGACTAGACGATGCACATTACTTCAAGGGTGTAGATATATTAATCGAGTCATGCGCGCGCCTTACAGATGATGTCGACTGGAATTTGATCATCGTTGGGGATGGTAATCGTCGAGGGGTTTATGAAGAGTTAGCGGAACAGAAACGTATTAAAAACAAAGTTCACTTTGCTGGTCGCCTGAGCCGTGCTGATCTACCGAGATATTATCAAGCAGCTGATGTGCACGTTTTACCCGCGGTCAATCAGTGTGAGGCATTTGGATTGGTTACACTTGAGGCTGCGGCATCAGGCTTGCCATCGATTGTCTCAAATCTGCCAGGTGTGCGCACACTTGTGAAAGAGCGAGAGACTGGCTTGATCGTTCCTCCATCAGATATCGGCGCTCTAACACTTGCATTAACATTTATGTTGCAAAAAGATGATCTTCGACAAAAGGCTGGTCAAGAAGCTAGGGTTCGGGCAGAACAAAGGTTTGCCCCAGGTGTTATCTATAAACAGTTGAAAGACGTATACAAAAGCGCTACAGTAGGTCGGTGATATGAAAATAGGCATTATTTCGAATTTGTACCCACCATATCAGCGCGGAGGCGCTGAGTATGTTGTTGTCCGCACTGTCGAGGCGCTACTTGATCGGTGGCAGGATGTTTTTGTTATCACAGGAAAGCCATTTGCCCAACGTGGCCCACTTGATAGAGATCGCAATGCTGTTGAGCGAGTGTATAGATTTTCACCGCGTAACATCTATTTCACAATTAATGATTATAAGTTTCCGTGGATTATTAGATTGTTTTGGCACATCATTGACACAGTTTGTTCGTTTGAAAAAGCAAAGGTCGAAAAGGTGTTGCGTAGCGAACAGCCTAGCGTTGTGATGACCCACAACATCAAGGGTCTAGGGCTCCAAATCCCACGATCGCTACAAAAGATGAACATCCCACATATTCATATCATGCATGATCTGCAGTTGATTTACCCGTCTGGGCTTCTAATCTGGGGAAGAGAGCAGTTTTCATGGATGTTCAAGCCTGCGTATTCGGCTTATCGATTCTTTACGCGTCGCGCGATTGGTAAGCCAGATCTGGTGATTTTCCCATCAAAGTTTCTAATGGATAAGTATAAGGAGTTTAGATTTTTCAAAGACACTGAAATGATTGTGATGCCAAATCCCGCACCAGCATTTGACATTCATCCAAAGGACGAGCGACTTGAAGGTCCGCTTAGAATTTTGTTTGTTGGTCAACTTGAAAAGCACAAGGGGATCAAGCTTTTGATCGACGCATTTAAAAAGCTCAGATTTAAAGCTCTTCTAAACATTGCAGGAGAGGGAACTGAACGTAAGTATCTTGAGACTCAGGCAAAGGCAAATAAGCCGATTACTGATCTTGGATATGTTTCAGTTGAGCAACTAATCGATTGTTTGAAGTCGGCTGATGTTCTGGTGGTACCTTCACTTTGCTATGAGAATTCTCCAACTGTGATCTATGAGGCGCTTAGCGCAGGTATGCCTGTGATCGCAGCAGACATTGGGGGTGTCGGAGAGTTGGTTCAAGATGGGGTAAATGGTTATTTATTCAAACCTGGGGATGTTGATGATCTTGCACAGAAGTTGAGCCTTTTGAATAGTAAGAAAGAACAGTTTGGCCAGCGCGGAGCGCAGATTAAGACAACGATAGACGAGCATAGTTTGGATAACTATGCGAACAAGTTGATGGGGTTGCTGAATGGTGTGGTAAAAAAGAAGAAATAGTGAAAGAACAGAAAGCTGGTTGACAAAGCTGGTTTCTTGTTTTACTTTAGGGACTGTTGCAAAACACTGTACCTTTAGATGCCCGAAAAGGGCAGGAGACAAGACATGCCTCTCGAAAGACTTCACGCGACTCTGATCATCACCGGCGCTCCCATGGACAAGGTCCCAGCCGACCTGATGGCACCGGTGGTACGCAGCGGTGACGTACTCGCGCAGATCGGGGTCGGTGTATATGTCGACGTCAATGCCGCGCAGGGCGATCATGGCTCGGTGGTTATGCATGGTGTGGGTGGAAGCAGAGTGACGTACAGAGACATCTTTGCGGCTCAGCGCGCAGACCGGCATATGCGTTCCTACTATGCGGGCGTGTATCAGCAGGTTCTGCTCGCCTGTATGATGTGCCGCAACGCGCTCCAGCAGACCTGGTTCGTGGAAAGTACAGATGCCGGGCGTATCAGGGAGTACACCGCACTTATCACTTCAGCGATCGAGGAGCTGGAGGGCAGGAGGCAGGGTTTCCTTGAGTCGGCTCAGGAGATCCTGGAGTGTGCTGCAAGCCTTGACGATGTGCTCGGACGGTTCAATCCGTTCAGCCGCGCGGCTATGCTCTGCGCTATCATGCGTCGGCTGGAGGGCTATGCGAACTTCCGCTCCGAGATCATCGGTGAGGTGGGTCTGCGTGATCAGGCTCTCTACATGGAGCTTGAGCGCACCATGGCTATTCTTTACTGGGTGACCATGGAGCTGACCGAGATGTCACGGTGGTGGCGCGACAGTCGCTGGGTCAAGGACGACAACCATGCTCGACGGCTAGCCAAGCGCATGGGTGTGTGCGTTGAGATGCTCCAGCAGATCGTAGTCAAGCCTTTCCGGGCCTTGGCGTACAGAACCAGGCAGGACGTGGAGATGGTGGGTGGTTTGATCGAACACCCCTCTGCCCGCGACGCCGAGGCGGCCAACTTCCTGGACCGCGCCCTACGCGCTTTGCAGCTGCCCCAGATGCATTGCCAGATCCACGAGATCATCGCGGCTGTGTCGCTGGCTGATCGTTGGGGTTCGCGTTTTGAGGAGCACGAGATTGTGGCTGCCCTGCGCGTGCTGCGGCCTGTACATGACCAGCTCGGACGTCTTGATGACCGCGATTTCCAGACCAGGATCGTGGATCTGATGCACATGAATCTCGGTTTGGCCATGACGGAATTCCAAGGTAGCTGCCGGCTCAAGCCGGTCAAGCGTTTGCTCCTCGATGCTGTCGCAAGCTAGGCCGCAACTCGACTTCTGATCGACAATACCCCACGGGCACTCCCGTGGGGTTCAAGCCATAAAAATAGGCTTTTTTGTTCAAGGTTGAACCTCTGAGGTTTAACCTCCTAATTCTCTATTCTTTTTCAAATACAAACACTGTCACAGCTCCGTCGCCGAGGGCGAACCAGTCTATTGCTTCGTTTTTTGCGTGTTCGATTATTGTGTCAGATTCCCACCAGTACTCACTTACAACAAAGAATCCGAGTTCAACTCCAGCATAATCCATGGCTTGATTCATGACCTCAGCTGTTGGTTCCTCATCGGTCATTTCAAGGAAGTAGTTGTACATTGCACCACCAGTCGGAATTGGATAGTAGAAAATGTCACCGTGATAATAGTGAGCAAAGCCATATGCCTCAAGCGCTGCAGATGATGTGGCCTGGTTTGCTAGAACAATGTAATCGACATTGTCTGCATATTCCTCGATCGCGTACACAGCGTCAAAGTCAGCCTGAGCAACATTGAATCCCGCAGAGCGCGCATAATTATCATGTCGCGGATAAGCGCCGTAGATCATTCCAGTTGATACGATTGTTGCGATAAGCACATAGGCGAGTCGGAGTGATGCTGGCTTTTCTTTGAGCCGTGCCCAGATTTCAGAAAGTGCAATGCTGACATATGGGATCAAAAAGATAATTGCCATTGTCAACAATCGGTCAGCATAGTTGGTTCGTTCGTATTCGATAAGGAATTCAAACTGCAGTGCTAACGTAAGTATCAAATAACTAACAAGCGATGCGATTGCAGCGTAGAGCCCAGAACAAAGTCCATGGGGCAGCTTTTCGATACGTGCAAAGATCACTCCAATGATTGCTAAGATCAATACAATCCAAAGGTGATTGTCGATTACTAGATATAGAAGATCGAACCAGGAGCTGAACTGGTTGTTTAAGAATCCCGTCAGATTCAGTTGGTCCCATGAGAGATTTGTTAGAGAGAATTGAATGTCAAGATTCGAAGCACGGGACTGCCAAACAAAGATGAGTGGTAACGCAAGCGCTCCAAGGATTGTTATGATCGAAGTCAGTGTCACTCGAATGGCTCTTGTTGCATTGATGCGGCTGATGAATACGAGTACAAAGTAGAATGCTGCAGGGATGCCCGCGAGAGGATGTGTTATTAAAATGGCTAGTGTCAGAATCGCCAGGAACCCGAGATATGGTTTAGATTCGATCTTGTTCATCAAAAGCGGTAGCGATGTTAGTACGAGGCAGGCTGTGAGGATGTAAGCCAACGATTGGGGTGTTGTGCTTATGAAGGCTCCAAGCGGTAGTAGGAAGAGTGCTATAAGCATCATGCGCCAATTAGAGCCCAAAGTCCTAATCGCAGCCGCAGCGCTCAAGGGAATCAAGAATGCAGCAGCAAGAGGTACTAATAGACTGTCTATCAGCTTTATCGGAAGCGCAAAGATAAGTGCTCCAATCAACTCAAGTGCATATTGCCCAATGTAGTACATCGGTTTTGGTGTGATAGTTCCATGCTCTGCAATGTGTTCGATTGTTGCTCTGTGAATGAATGGGTCAAAGCCATAGCCGTTTGTGTAGATCAAAACTGCGATTGTGAGTGAGCTTGCGAAAAGCAAAATTAGAAGTGTAGTTGTGAGTTTTGAAACTGACCGACCTATCATGGTGATGAGCACGAGTGTGGCAATCGCTATAGCAATTAAAATCCGTGGATCAACAGCATCCCAAGGAGATCGAATCGCATCAATAACTTCGATTGGTAGAATATGCGACCACCAAGCTGCGAGTGCTAAGAGTACAATTATCGCCGCCGTAGCCGTACGTCCCCCTTCCCACCCTTCGAATTCCTCAGGGTGCCCTGAGCCTGTCGAATGGGCAGGGGGACAACAGGGGGTTGCCGTTGTTTTTTTTGATGCTATCGAAGATATGGCAAGCACTGCGACAAGCAGAAGGCTCAAGCTAAGGGTTGTAACAGATCCAAAGTAGTAGATTGCACTGCCGCCCAGCATCAATAATGAAAGCCCACAGAGAAGTCCGATGATGAAAGTTTCCAGCATTGATCGATCATTTGCGAAGCGTGACCCAAGCAACATTGATAAGCTCCACAGGAATCCCAAAGCCGCTAAGGCGCCAAGCACAGGATTCACAATTGTCACAAGATTTACCCATGCAATAAGCAGGAAAGTCATTCCAAAAAGGGTATGGCGAATGTTTGTCATATACGATATGATTATAACATCTATGCGTGATCCGTATCAGCTCTACCCGCATGACTATCTAATGAAGCCGATTATTGACATGATTCCGGAGTTTTTGCGTCCGAATCATTTTACTATCGCGCGCATGGTGCTAACGCCAGTTGTTCTGGCTTTATTGTTTTTCGAGGTCTATGATTATGGAGTGCCACTTTTCATCATCGTAACCTTCACTGATGCTATTGATGGGTCATTGGCACGATGGCGCAGGCAGATAACAAAGTGGGGAACTTTTTATGATCCAGTAGCAGATAAACTTTTGATTGGTTCAGTCATCTTACTTATCCTTTTGCAGCACGTAAACCCACTTCTGGGTTACATAATAATAATGCTTGAGGCATTGATGATGATAGGCGGATGGTATAAGAGACGTAAAGGAGAAAAGTGCCAGGCAAATGTGTGGGGTAAGATCAAGATGCTTTTGCAGGTATCTGGTGTGGTGTTTTTGCTTTTAGCACTTTGGCTTGGGGTAGATATGTTTGTTCCTATATCAAATGGAACATTAATTTTAGCTGTCTTGTTTGCGGTTGTAGCGCTCTTAACATACAGTTTGTGATATGAAACAAATGAGCATAATCAGGAGCGTTGCTTTAATCCTCTTTTTTTTCTCTGTTGTATTTTTTGCATATTCACCATCAGAGATGATTTTCAACTCACCAGATGAAAATGCTAATGCTGTTTTTGCGCTTGAGTTTGCAGATGACTCAATGTTTGCGATCCCATCAAGCTTTGATCAGGCCTGGAATGTTTTAGTGCATCCCCGCAGTACATTAGTGGTGTCCGATCGAATAGTGCCGGTGAGCTTCACAGGACTGTCAGTAGTTGCAGGACTAGTTGCGTCAGTCTTTGGTTGTTGGTCAATCATGCTTGTCACCCCGATTCTGGCTATTCTTGCGATTATTGCATGGCGCCAAAGCATTTATCAAATATTTAATAATGGTCGGCTTGCAGACCTTGCGGCGCTCTTTTTGATGATTCATCCCGCGTTCTGGCACTACACTGGCAGGACGATGATGCATAATGTCGGCTTTGTAGCGCTACTAGTCATCGCCTTTTATTTCTTTGTAAATCAACCGTTAAGATCTTATTGGAAAAATAGTTGGTACCTAGACGAGATTCTAGCAGGTATTGGGGTCGGCCTGGCGCTTGCATTTCGATCATCAGAGGTGATTTGGGTAGTTGCGATTATCGCAGCTCTATTGATTTGGAGGCGTGCTTCTATTGGGTGGCAGCGTATTCTGGTATTCGTTGTTTCGATCGCCATTATGCTTTTGCCGTTTTTGGCTCTAAACAATGCGTTGTACGGAGCCCCGTGGCTAACTGGATATACCGTGGAGTCTGTATCCCCTTTTTCCGAGGGCGGAATAGGGGTTGCTGCTATCGATCAGACTGAAGAATCTCTTCCTGGAATCCTTGGAATCCTATTTCCATTTGGAATTCATGAGATGAACATGCTGCGCAATGTTTTGGACTATGGGTTCTTTTTGTATCCATGGATGAGCGGACTTTCGATATTAGGAATAATTTTTGTGTTCAAAAGAAAGGAGTGGAGACTGTGGCTTATAGTGACAATCGGACTCTCGATTTGGATGGCACTGGTCTACGGGAGTTGGAAGTTTTCAGACAATCCGGATGCTTCAATCCTTACAGTCGGAAATTCGTATGCACGTTATTGGTTGCCATTGTTTGTGCTTGCATCGATTTTTGCAGCAGCAGCAGTTGATAGGGTAACTACCTGGATTGAAAAGCGTAAACTGCCATTTGCATCAGGTGTGCCGTGGGCTATCGCTGTTATCACAATCTTGTTTTCTACAAGACTGGTGGTGTGGGGAGCTGACGGCTTCATTCAGACTAATCAAAATATTGAATCATTTATTGAAAAGAAAGATATTGTGCTTGAGCACACTTCAGAAGACTCAATCATAATAGTAGACATGGCAGATAAGTATTTATTTCCAGATCGTAGCGTTGTAACACCACTTCGTGATGATGTGGTCTACGCGTTGATCCCAGAAATGATCGAAGCAACAGACCTACTTTACTTTGGTATAACACTGCCAAATGAGGATATTCAATATCTTGAAAATGTGATTTTTGAGAACGTTGATATTACAGTGGAAGAGGTTATTACTGTCGAGGACGAGACACTGTATCGATTTATAAAGCACTAACATGTCAAAGCGCATCATCCAAATTCTAATAATTCTAATACCGGTTGTGATTTTTATCTGGTTACTTTGGATTGATCTGTGCCCCTCTGGCGTAAAGGAGGTATCAATCGAAGTGGGTGAATCAAGTCCTTACATCTACAGCATACTGCCAGATGAACGAGTATCAGATATTGAGTTTACTGATGCGGGTGATGTATTTGTCACGATTGAAGATGAGCCAACATACTTTAGTGTGACATTACCGCAAACAGATTTTGATGAGATAGAGGTGGAACTTGAGTTTGATTCATACTTACAGCCTGTGATCGAAGTTGGAGGCTTGGCAGACATCTACTCGGAGAGTTATGACTTAGAGCCGCTTCTAAATACTGAGCTTGATCAGCTGACATGGTCAGAGATTTCAGATGACGGGGTCAGACTCCTACAACGTGAATACAATTTTGATTCAATACCCGAGTTTTTTGTGAACATGCCTGATCGTGATTCAATTGGTGTTTATCACTATGACCTTAAAGAGCCATATCGAATATCTAACTATCGGGCCTCAAGCTCCGAGCAGACGGTCAATGTCTCGTTACGCGGATATCATAAATATCTGACCTATATCAAAGACGAGGATTTTTACCTCGAAGTTGATTATATGGACATGAACCGCACTACTGGCGTAGATGATGCGGTGATTCGTATTCGAAACGAGCTAGATGAGGTCATGTTCGAATACTTTATCTATGATGATGGAAATGAGTTGGAGAATCAGATTGATTCAGAAGGAACCGCTATCATCGATCAGTCTAACTGGCCCGAAGGTGTATATTCGATCGAATTATCTGGAACAAGTGATGTGTTCTGGCGGTCGTTAACAACAAGACAGCAGTACATGACGTTTGTTGGCAAGGTCTATATTGCAGATGATGTTGGGTATCTTGCATCTCCACGTGCAACAAGTTTTTACACAGATGCAAAGCATCTGACACTTGAAACAACGCATGCAGATTCGGTTCAAAGCGTACGTATCGGATCCGAATGGGTTGGAGTGTCGGAAAGTCATACAAAGTATAAGTACACAGTTGATGATACTGGTTTAGTGTATGGATACTCGTCAGTTGGCGACATAAAGATCACTGGAGATGGGAAGTTTGCCTTCACAGGCAGCATGTTTTTCAATCCTGACGCTGTATCACTAAATGCCTATTCAGATATCAACGCCTTAGGAATTGACTACATTCTTACAACGTATGATCAGCCTGATCAAAGCGAGGATTGGAGTACTGCCTCGGCAACATTTGAGATTGGATCACTTGAGAATTTCGATAACTCTACGAAGTTCACGATCTCAACACCTGGTTTGATCGAATTCGGTGCAGCTGTTGATATACACTCGATTGCGGTTCGATTCTTGAAAGACCCAATGACCTGGCGCGAGATCCTATCGGCAGTTCGAAATCTAATACCATTTGGGATTTAGTATGAGAAAACTATTTTTAACATCAAGCTCAGATTTACTTTATGATCATTTGCAGGGTTTTCTCGAAAAGCCTGTAGATGAAGTTAAAATTGCTTGGATAACAACAGCAAAGAAAGGATCGCCAAACAAGGAATATGTGGAAAAACATCGTAAGAAGATGAATCAGTTAGGGTGGAAGTTCACGGAGATCGATATCGAGGGAAAAACAGAAGAAGAGCTAAGAGAGTTGCTTGAAGACAAGGATATTATATACATGCACGGAGGTAATACTTTTTATCTCCTTAGGGCGATCAAGGCTGGAATATTTGAGAAGGTATTAGCAGAAAAGCTAGATCAGGGAGCGTTATATGTTGGTACAAGTGCAGGTACTTACGTGGCCTGCCCAACAATCGAAATGGCTGAATGGAAGCGCGATAGAAGATATTTTAGATTTGAAGATCAGGACTTAATTGCGATGGGTTTGGTGTCTTTTCTTGTAATGGTTCATTTCGAACCAAAGCATGAAGAAGACATCAGAGTAGGGATGAGTAAAACTGACTTAGATGTTTATGTATTAAGTGATGAGCAGGGTTTATATGTTGAGGATGGTGAAGTTCGATTGGTCGGGAAAGGTGATAGAATTCAGTTAGATAAATATGCAAAGTAGCATTGCGAAAACTGCGTTTTTGACGAGCCTTATTAGTTACGGTGTGTTTTTGTTGTTTGAATACTTGCGGCCGGGGTTTGTACAATACGTGTTTTCAGTGCATTGGTTCCTGGTTTTGATCATCGGAACAGGAATTTGGTATGCGGTTGTGGCTCAAGACCATGCACGTCGAAATACTTTGTGGCGCTTGGCCCAGTTGATCATCGGATTGCTGCTAATGGTCGTTCTGCTGCGGGAAGGTGAAGTGTTTGGTGATTTTCGAATCTTGGTGGCTGTCATTGGGCTTGCTTTGCCGTTTGCAGTTGCGCGTCTGCTCAGATCGAATTAATATTTAAGACCCATAATTATGTCAGACTGTATTTTTTGTAAAATCATAAGCGGGGAAGCGCCATCATATAAGATTTATGAGGATGATAAGGTTGTAGTGTTTTTAAATATCTTTCCGGTATCAAAAGGCGCTACATTGATTGTACCCAAGAATCACAATTCTTTTATGGCAGATGGACCTGAGGAGGATGCATTGGCTATGATGAAGGCTTTGTATAAAATCGCGCCCTTGATGATGGAGGGCCTTGGTGCTACTGGTTATAACCTTGGGATGAATCATGGAGAGAGCGCTGGTCCAGAGATACTGCACACACATATTCATGTGATGCCACGATATGATGGGGAGAAGCGGTCGTTTGAAAGATACGAGGCGTCAAAGGAGGAGCTTGAAGATGCTTTTAGACGTATGAAGTCAAAGATGTAATATGGCGCTTAAGAAGTGGAAAAAGCTGTCAGAAGAAAAACTCACTGAGAATCCTTGGTGGAGTTATATACTTGCGAAGTTTGAATTTAAAAAAGGTAAGATAGCAGAGTTTCACTTCATAAGATCATTAGACTCTGTTGGCATTGTTGCGGTTGATAAGGATGAGAAGATACCGATGGTCAAACAGTATAGATGTTTGTTTGATAAGTTCTCGTTGGAAATACCAATGGGTGGGGTTGAACAGGGTCAGACACCCGAGGAGGCTGCTCATATTGAGTTGGCCGAGGAAGCGCAACTAAAAGCAAGGCATGTAGAGCTTGTCGGAGAATATAATTGCAACAATGCTCGGATTCAACAAAGAGATTATGTTTTTGTAGCATATGGTCTATCTGACACAGTGGCTGAAGTCGATGAAACAGAGGAGTTTGAAAGGTATCGATATAGTGTTGATGAAGTCGAAGACCTAATTGATAGTGGAGAGATATCAGCTGGGATGACTATAACCTCATGGCGTTTAGCTAAACCCAGAGTACTAGAGATTATTAAGCAGGGTCTGCACAAGGCTAAAGATTGACCCAAGGAGGTAAAAATTGTAATCTAGGAGGTACATTAATGAATACTATTTTTGTACAAGTATGAAAGTATTAGTAACAGGGGGATGTGGATTTATTGGATCGCACTTTATGCGTGTGGTCTTTGAGAAACGGCCAGATTGGGAGGTTATAAACCTGGACGCTCTTACATATGCTGGAAACCTAGCAAATACCTTGGATCTACAAACACATCCACGCTATCGGTTTGTTTATGGATCAATCACTGACCGTAAGATAGTTGACACACTTGTTTCAGAAGTGGATGCTGTTATAAATTTTGCTGCAGAAACTCATGTAGATAGATCGCTCATGGATAATGAGCCTTTTATTTTGACTAATATTTTGGGAGTGCAGCGGTTGATAGATGCATGTGTGAAACATGGAAAGCGTTTTCATCATGTGAGTACTGACGAGGTATTTGGTTCACTTGGACCAGAAGACCCAGGGTTCACAGAAGAGACCCCATATGATCCTCGCAATCCATATAGTGCTACAAAGGCAGCATCTGATCACTTGGTGCGAGCAGCAATTCATTCACATGCACTGTGTGGAACAATCTCAAACTGCACAAATAACTACGGACCATTCTTGTATCCAGAAAAGTTTTTGGCAATTGCAATTACTAACCTTATGGAGAATCGTCCAGTTAGTATTCAAGGAGATGGACGGCAGATCCGTGATTGGATTACAGCACGTGATCATGGACTTGGTATCCTAGCAGTTCTTGAAAAGGGTCAGATTGGACATACATACATGATGGGAGGGGATGCTGAGTTGACGATTGCAGACACCGGGAAGGCTGTTGTTAAAGCAATGGGAGCGCATGATGAGATGCTTGTCTTTACTCAGGATCGACCAGGCCAGGATCGTCGGTATGCAATTGATTACACAAAAATCAGGAATGAGTTAGGTTGGCGACCAGAGGTGACATTCGAACAAGGACTGCAACAGATGATACAATGGTATCGCGAGAATGAATCTTGGTGGAAACCGATTAAACAAAGCTCTGGTTACCGCAAGTGGTACGAGGAGAATATAGGGCGTTTGAAATAATTCAGAACCCAGACGCCAGATTTCAGAATCCAGAAGTAAGACCGGGTTCTGGGTACTGAGTTCTGTCTTCTGTAAATATGAAAATCACAAAGACCCCAATTGAAGGATTGTTAATAATCGAGCCCGAGGTCTATGGGGATGATCGGGGTTTTTTCTTTGAGAGTTATAATCTCGATAAGTTCAAAGATCTAGGAATCGACACTGTGTTTGTTCAAGATAATCACTCTAAGTCCGCGAAAGGAGTTTTGCGTGGGATTCATTTTCAACTTCCACCAAAGCCAATGACTAAGTTGGTTCGATGTATACGAGGTAAGCTTTGGGATGTGGCAGTTGATCTGCGTAAAGACTCACCGACTTACAAGCAGTGGTTTGGTATCGAATTATCTGAGGAGAATAAAAAGATGCTTTATGTACCAGGTGACTTCGGTCATGGGTTCTACTCGCTTGAGGACTGCGAGCTTCAATACAAAGTATCAAACACTTTTGATTCGGAACTTGATGAAGGAATCGCGTGGAATGATTCTGAAATAAATATCAAATGGCCACTTGAAGGTGATCCGACTCTCTCGGAACGTGATAAAAACGGAAAGACATTGGCTGAGTCTGATTTGCCTTTTTAAATAAGAATAACCCCCTCTATCTCCCCCTTCGCAAGGGGGAGGTGTGATAGTTTCGATTCCCCTCCTTACGAAGGAGGGGTTAGAGGAGGTTGTTGCAGTCTATATTCATTTATGAAAATACTAATTACAGGAGCGCAGGGTATGCTTGGCCAGGATCTGGTCAAGGTTTTTGAATCCGCTGGACATAATGTGATCGCTGCGTCTCGAAAGGATCTTGACATCACGGATCGTGATGTAATTAATAGATATGTAAAAGATCTAAAGCCCGAAGTTATTATCAATGCAGCCGCTTATAATGCAGTCGACGATATTGAAGAAGATGAGCACTTTGAAAAGGCAATGAAGATCAATGGAGAAGGTCCTGGGAATCTAGCGCAAGCTGCTGGATGGATTGGTGCGACTTTTGTTCATTTCAGTACTGACTATGTTTTTGATGGCAAGGGTGAGAAGTATTACGAGGAGGATGATAAAACCAATCCAATTTCGCGTTATGGTGAATCAAAACTCAAAGGTGAGCAGTTAGCACAGGGTGCAGATGGCAAGGTATACATTTGTCGAGTATCAAAGATTTTTGGCAATCAGGGTAGTGGTGATAGTGCCAAGGAGAATGTTGTAGAGCTGATGCTTCGATTAAATAAAGAGCTTGATGACTTGAAAATCGTGGATGAAGAATACGGTTGCCCTACTTATTCTCCAGATATCGCCAAGGCAACTCTTAATTTGATCGAAGGTGATTATGAACCGGGCATCTACCATATGATCAACGAGGGTGAGCCTGTAACCGTCTACGGATTTGCAAAAGAGATTTTCGAAATGCGCGGCATTACAGAGAACTTTCGACCAGTACCTCGATCAGAGTTTCCGCGTGCAGCGGACTGTCCAGACTATGCGCCATTAAAGAATACTAAGCTGCCAAAGCTCAGAGATCGAAGCGAGGCATTGAAAGAGTTTTTGCAAAAATTAGGTGAGATATAATTTTTCATTAAAGACCCGATCGGGTTCCTAATGAAAATTTTTTTGAATTTGCCATTGACAGCGGTTATTTTTTGTTACAAGATGCCATTGCCGGATGGTCCGGTAGAAGTGCATCTGTTTTTGTAACGGAGGAACAGTGAGACGTTATTATATACAGGAATCGTTCAGTGGCCGTCGGTGGCTGGTGGATGTGCAAGATGGGGGCGGAAACAAAAAAGCGGGCGAGGCTGCCTGCCGCTTCTTCAGGACACTTCACACACTTCACGACAGCAGTGTAAGCATCAAGCCAGCTACGGATGCCGATGAGGTCAAGATGGAGCTCGATCCGGTAACTGGGATACACGGGGTAGTGGCTGCGAAGCAGATTGCTGAGCGGGCCGCCTAGTCCGAAGCTCAACAACGCGTGACGCTCGGTCCTCTAGGATCGAGCGCTTATTTTTTTCCTTCATTTTTAAAACAACTCCGATGTTAGTTCTAGTCGGTATACTCCATACGCTCCATCTTGCTTTCCGTAAAAGTATGCTACATCGCCAGATTCATCGATCCATAGTTCTTGCATGTCCGCATCCTTGAGAAGTGTGGTTGTATATTGTTGATTTGCCTGAGCATAAGCTTCGAATGCTCGCAGGGCAGTGTCTTGTACAAAAATAATGTCAGCATCTGGATGCCAGCTTACTGATTCGATTATTGAACTTTGTCGTGTAACAAGCTCTGTAGTATGTGTTCTCGCATCGTATACAGATAGCTCGAAACCATTGGTGAATACAAGGCGGTCAAGATCTTCATCCCAGTCATATGCTGTCACATCCTCTTGGAGTAGGATTGGTTCATCTTCATGAATTTGGATCAAATAGAGCTGATTTGTGCTGTCAGTGAGTATTAAATATGTGCCGTCGCGCTCTTCAATCGTATATGTTGCCTTTGGCAATAGCGCTAGCGTTTCTTTTTCATCATCAACATACTGCGCGACCTCTGTTACATGTGTACGTTGAATCAGTCGGAGAATACTTGCATCAAGCAATACAGATGTCTCATCGGTCTGTGTGAATTTTTCAAAACTTCCAGTTTCAACGTCCTGTTCATAGAGCCCATTCTCAGTAGTCAGTGAAATCAAATGATCTGTACTTGGGTTCCATGCAGCCGTAATAATGTCATGTACTTTGATATCTATTTCAGTTCCTTGATTATCAAAAATCGATATTTCTGTATCAGTTTTATCAAAAACCGATAAATATGATCCTTGCGCAGACCAGGAAAGTTGGACCTCACCCTCAGTATCGATTACCTGCTCAATAAGTGTGTGAGAATCCTGACCCGGATAGTATAGCCAAGTTTCTTGCCAACCACCTTCACGAATTAAATAAGCAATTGATTCGCCGTTTGGATTTACTGCTAGCGTCTCAGTGTCCTTATCAAACAACAGTTCAGCTTCAGAGTCTAAAAAGAGCATGATGTTTTGTAGCTGCACTGTTTGTCCACTTTCAATATCCACATCACCAAACCAAGAATGGTAACCGTCTTTACGAAGTTCGATTGAGTAATCACCAGGCATGACGCGTTTCAGAACTTCGGGTGTTTTGCCTTGTGCATATTCTCCATCAACATATATCTCAGCACTTCGAGGGCTTGTGGTTATTGAAAGCACTCCAGTTCGTGTGACTAGGCCAGTTGATGGGCTATATCTATACCCAGCGGTAAATAAAACCAAAAGAGGCGCAATCACAAGGAAGGCCCCAACAAATGTCCAAAAGATGATTCGTCTAATCCACTTAGGCATATCGCATGGATTCTAGCAGAATTAGGGGGTTTTTTAAAGTTCAAAGCATATTATATATAGTTGACAGGCACTGTATTTTGTGTTAGCCTATTTCAGTTCTAGGGGATCGGCCTCTGGGAGACTAAGCGCAAGAAAGTGGAGATGAGATGTCAGAAGATCCAATGGCCCAGAATGATACCCATAGTGAGTTCGAGATCAGCTGGAGAAAAGAAATCCTCGGAATGCTTAGGTGGGTCATGATGAACGTGCTCGCTACTCTAGCCGCGGCCACGCCTGGCCTCGCGCTGCTGGCAGCATTCTACTATCTCTGGGAGTCGAGCAGTATCTTTGGCCAATGCATCGAGAGATGGGAAGAGCTCGGGCGTCCAGATTACCTGATCGTAGTCCTGTTCATCGTATGGATCGTGGGTGGGCTTGTCTCAGCGGCATGCACTGGCTTTTCGATCCATTGCTATGACAAAAAGGACCGGACGTTGTTTCTCGCGCTGGGCCTAATTGCCTCTCTGGCCAGCCTTGCCAGCGCTGTGGGCATCCTCTTCGTCTAGACAATAGGACCCTCAGATACATGGTTCGCACCGTTCCCGCGTCCCCTTGTGGATGCGGGTTTTCGCTTTTTGGGGGATCTGGTCTATGTCTCTGAGCTGCGCTATAATGAACCCCGTTATGAATATAAATTGGAAAAAGCTTCAAAAAGAAGTTTTGCGTATACGTACGCTTGTTTTTATTATTATTGCAATCGTGATATTTGCACTGGGCTGGCTTATGGGAGCCTCTCAGGATACAGGCTCGAATAAGAATATCGAAGAAGGCGAGGTCACGAACGAATTGCGATTTTACGAAGGAATTGAAGATGACATTAGTTTCCAGCAGTTTTGGCAGGTCTGGGATTTGGCAAAAGACTTATATCTGCGCGGACCAGTTTCTGAAAAGGATTTGTTCTATGGGGCTATATCTGGAATGGTTGAAGGTCTAGATGATGATTATTCTGTTTACTTTGATCCAGAGGATGCAGAAGCATTTAATGAAGAGCTTGATGGTGAGTATTCAGGAATAGGAGCAGAGATTGGAAAAGAAGATGATTATGTTGTAGTTGTCGCGCCACTTTCCGGATCTCCAGCAGAAGAAGCTGGGTTGCTTGCTGGTGACTTAATCGTTGCAGTTGATGATGAGGACATTATTGGCGTAACTGTTGACTATGCTGTGAGTATTATCCGTGGTGAGGCTGGTTCTGAGGTTATATTAACTGTTGTGCGAAATGGATTTGATAATACAATCGAGATCCCAATTACTCGTGGTGAAATTCAGATTAATAGCGTCGAATGGGAGCTTCGTGATGATGGAATCATGTACATTGAGCTCTATATGTTCAATGAAGATACAACAGCACTTTTCAGACAGGCAGCACAGGAGGTTCTGACATCAGATGTGAATGGCATACTTCTTGATCTACGCAACAATCCAGGAGGTCTGTTAACTGAGGCTATAAATATTGCAGGATTCTGGATTGCAGATGATATTGTTGTTCAGGAAAGAGTTGGAGGTGATACAGAAGGATATGCAGCAAATGGCTTGGCATGGCTTGATGATTACCCAACTGTTGTATTGATTGATGGTGGGTCTGCGTCAGGTTCTGAGATTTTGGCGGGCGCACTTCAAGATTACGGACTTGCGACACTTGTCGGTGAGCAGACTTACGGAAAGGGATCTGTTCAGGAATACTATGAGTTTGATGACGGATCAGCTCTAAAGATTACAACTGCAGAATGGCTAACAGCACTTGGTCGATCTATTGATCAGGTAGGAATAATTCCAGATGTGATAGTTGAATATACAATTGAAGATTATGAAGCAGGACTCACGCCACAATTCGACGCGGCGATCAGTGAGCTCCAGGCAGCCTGGTAGTAAAGAAAAGCATCGCACAGAGGTATCTTCTGGTGGAATTGTTTTTAAGCGAACACCAGAAGGTATTGTATTTGCAATGCAAAAGGATTCATATGGAAAGTGGACATTTGCAAAGGGTCATGTTCGAAAGGGTGAATCTTACCGCAAGACCGCGATGCGTGAGATTGAAGAGGAGTTAGGACTCAAGGATCTCAAGCACATTAAGCCCTTGGGGCATATTGATATCTGGTTTAGGGACCGGTTTGTTTTTAAGGGCAAGCTTGTGCGTAAGTTTATTCACTATTTTTTGTTTGAAGCCTCAGCAAATGCAAAGCTGGTGCCACTAAAGGCAAAAGACAAGGGTGAGGTTGTGCAGGCCGCAAGTTGGGTGCCGGCAAGTGAAGTTTGGGAAAGGTCGTCATATGAAGATATGAGGCCAATTGTACGTCGTGCCTTGCAGTATTTCAACAAAACAAAAACTGTTAGACGTAGAAAGGGTTATCGTCGATCTTCTTAATCCTACTGGTCGAATAGGTCTTACATATCCTATTTTGACCGACCTGGCCTAATCATATAAAATAAGGTATATATGAAAATCATTCTACTGGAGGACGTGAAGAGTATTGGCAAGAAGGGGGATATAAAAGAGGTAAACGACGGGTTTGCCCGCAATTTTTTGTTCCCACAACATAAGGCAGTTGAAGCGACAGAACATGCGATAGCTCAGCAGACGCAGAAGAAAAAGGCAGCAACTGCTCGTGAGAAAAAGCAATCAAAGGCAGATAGGCAGGCTGTTTCAAAAGTTGATGGAGTAGAGGTTGTTATCAGGGCCAAGGCAGATAAGGGAAAGCTTTACGCAGCAGTTACAGCAAAAGAGGTTTCTGATGGTCTTAAGAGCCAAGGATTCAAGTTCAAAGAGTCTGAAGTTGAGTTCTCTACAACAAAGGATGTGGGAACTTACGACGCAATTGTCTCTAAAGGTGAGTTTGAGGCAGGGATCACTGTCGCTATTGAACCGAAATAACCAGATCGACCCCATGAGGGTCGATTTTGGTTTATGTTGAACCGTTCGGCCTCTGGCCTTACTTGTTGAACGTGTTGAAGTTGTTTATTTCGAGAGTAAACACTTTCAACATTTTCAACAAATTAAACAATACAAAATATGAAGCATAAATATCTTTTCATTGTTGGCGGAGTTATGAGTGGTGTTGGAAAAGGAACTTCGTCCGCAGCACTTGGACTTACGCTTAAGTCAAAGGGATGTAATGTCACTGCGATCAAGATCGATCCATATGTGAACGTTGATGCAGGAACTATGAATCCAGTTGAGCATGGTGAGGTGTTCGTCACTGTTGATGGTGATGAAACAGATCAAGATATTGGAACCTACGAGCGTTATCTTGATACTAACATCACACGAATAAACTACATGACAACTGGTCGGGTGTATCAATCAGTTATTGAGCGTGAGCGTAACTTAGAATATGGCGGAAAGTGTGTTGAGGTGGTTCCGCATGTGCCAGAAGAGATAATCCGACGCATTGAACGTGCTTCAAAAGAAGCAAAGGCAGATATTACATTGATTGAGGTCGGTGGAACTGTTGGTGAGTATCAGAACGTTTTGTTCCTTGAGGCAGCGCGAATGATGCAAGTTCAAAACCCAGACGATGTTAAGTTTGCAATTGTAAGTTACCTACCAGTACCCCCCTCAGTTGGAGAGATGAAAACAAAGCCAACCCAGTATGCTATTAGAACTTTGAACAGCGCTGGGATCAGGCCAGATTTTGTGATAGGTCGTTCACCACTTCCAATGGATGAGCCACGAAAGAAGAAGATTGCATGGATTTGTGGTGTGCCAAGTGAGCACATTATTGGGGCACCAGATGCTCCGAGTGTATATGATGTGCCACAGATGTTTGAAGACCAAGACTTTGCTAAAAGTGTTTTGAAATGTTTTAAGATGAAGCCAAGGCAGGGTGATCTCTCAAAGTGGAATGGTTTTGTTAAGAAGATGAAGGCTGCAAAGAAAGAGGTTAAGATCGGTGTTGTTGGAAAGTATTTCTCAACGGGCGACTTTGTGCTTTCAGATGTGTACTTATCAGTTCTTGAGGCTATAAAACATGCAGCAGTACATGAGGGGGTTCAAGCAAAGATTGAGTGGCTAAACTCAGAGGCATATGAGAAAGATCCAAAGTTGCTGAAGAAAGAGCTTAGTAAGCTTGATGGAGTGATAGTTCCAGGTGGATTTGGATCACGCGGGATCGAAGGTAAGATAAAAACAATAGAATACTGTCGGAAGAACAAGATCCCGTATTTCGGGCTTTGTTATGGAATGCAGTGCGCTGTAATTGAATATGCTCGGAATGTATTGAAGTGGAAAGATGCTAATACAACAGAGATTGATGAGAAGACAAAGTATCCAGTGATACATATCCAAGAATCTCAAAAAGAGAATGTTGAGAAGGGCGCGTATGGGGGTACACTTCGATTGGGATCGTATCCATGTAGTTTGAAAAATGGAAGCGTATCTGCAAAGTTGTATGGATCAGATATGATAAGTGAGAGACATCGTCATCGTTATGAGTTTAACAATGAGTATCGTGAGGATCTTGAAAGGAAGGGACTGACCATATCGGGTACAAGTCCAGACGATCACTTCGTCGAAATAGTCGAAATAAAGGATCACCCGTTCTTTATGGGGGTCCAATTCCATCCAGAATTCCAGAGCCGTCCACTAACCCCACACCCACTGTTTAGAGGATTTATAAAGGCAGCAAAACGGTGACGAGAGAATCTAGACCTCAGAAAACAGAACCCAGATCAAAAGCCCTCGATTTCTCGAGGGCTTTTTTTGTTATAAAACAAATCTCACCCTAAACACAAAACCGCCATTTGTCCCAGTAGATCCCTCCTAACGTCGGGATGGTGTGGGGCCTCAGGCGGTTTTGATTAATGTTAGGCTACGTGAACCAGTGTGCGCTGTTTTAGCTTTCCGTTGAATCCAGCAATTTTCTTTTTTGAAAACTTTGCGATTCCATCTACTGCAGCGTATAGAGTGTCATCTTTTCCTTTTTTAACATTCTTACCTGGTCGGTACTTTGTACCACGTTGTCGGACTAGGATTTGTCCTGCCTTTACAGGTTGTCCATCTCCCTTTTTAAGCCCGAGTCGTTGAGATCTCGAATCGCGGCCATTGGAAGTAGAACCCTGCGCCTTTTTATGTGCCATATTGGGCTTTTCAGCTTAGTCGCGACTTATGCAACTGGTACAAGTTAGAATCGCATTACGTCGCAAAGTGTAGCGGATTTAGCTCTTTCCGTCAAGTGTTTATATACAGTCTGGAATTTTGCGAAAAAACGCGGTATTATAGACCTGTTAATATCTTGATTTAGCATGAAAAAACACATAAAAGTTGCCAGAAAAAGGTTATCTGAAGTGTTGGTCGGACCTAGGGTAAAGTGGATCTTGGGCATTTCGATCATTTTGCTTTTGATTACTTTTGCAATTCCATTTTGGAAGCTATATCCTGAGATTGCCACAAAGCCGGCCGTGCCACTGCATTACAATATCCACTTTGGTGTAGATCTTTTTGGTGCATGGTGGCGGGTATTTATGCCATCAATTGCCGGATTGGTAATAATAATTATCAATACAATTCTTGCGGCAGTCTATTGCAAAAAGCAAAAGATGCTTTCATACTATGCATTGCTTGCAACCCCAGTGCTCATGGTTTTCCTTATCCTTGCTTCACTATTCATTACTCTTTTGAACCTCTCCTATGATTGATCCCGGAGTGATTGGAAAAATACTTCTACTTACTACTATCTCATTTGTCGTGGCGATTGCCTGGACACCGCTTTTGACGCACGTGTTGTACAAACATAAGATCGGAAAGTCTTTGCGTAGTAAAAAGCAGGCTCCGATTTTTCATAAAATGCATGAAAAGAAGATTGGCACACCAACAATGGGTGGGGTATTAATTTGGCTCACAGTGTTCGCGCTTTCTGTCTTCTTCCTGTTCTTTAGCCAGTTTGAGGTACCGCTATTAAGTGAACTGAACTTCTTGACCCGAGGCCAGACATTGCTGCCACTTGGAGCACTTGTTGCATCTGGTCTTGTTGGAATGATTGATGATCTTTTAAATGTTCGCGGTATTGGTAAGAACGGAGGTGGAATTCACATCAGGCATCGATTAGCTCTTTATTCAGTGATCGCAGTCGTTGGAGCTTGGTGGTTTTACGACAAGCTGGATTGGGATTTGTTTCACGTTCCGTTTGTTGAATCGTTTAATATCGGCTGGTGGTACATTCCGATCTTTATCATCGTGATCGTTGGGACATCATTCTCTGTAAATCAAACTGACGGACTGGATGGACTTGCTGGCGGAACACTTGTTTCATCTTTTTCAGCCTTTGCAGTAATCGCACTATTTCAAGAGCGCTATGAACTTGCTGTGTTCTGCGGTGTGATTGTCGGAGCGTTAATCGCATTTTTGTGGTTTAACATTTTTCCAGCACGATTCTTCATGGGTGACACAGGAGCCATGTCCCTAGGAGTTACACTTGCCATAGTTGCCATGCTAACGAATACAGCTCTCCTACTACCGATTATTGGATTTGTGTTTGTTGTTGAGGCAATTTCGACAATCATTCAGCTTATATCGAAAAAACTATTCAAGAAGAAGGTTTTTAAAGTTGCGCCAGTGCATCATCATTTTGAAGCCAAGGGGTGGCCAGAACCAAAGGTTGTAATGCGTTTTTGGGTAATATCATGGATTGCAGCGGCTTTGGGTATCGTGCTCTTCTTGCTTGACATTTCAATCACAGGAGGTTCGCTATAGTATGGCTAGAACACAAAAAAGACAGTTTGACAGCGTCTTTTTTGGATTAGTAATTGGACTCACGATTTTTGGATTGATCATCCTAACCTCAGCATCTGGCCCGTCTGGTTACGAAGAGTTTGGGGACAGTTATTACTTTCTTAAGCATCAGTTAATTTCGGGAATCATTCCAGGTTTAGCTGTGATGGTCGCAGCCATGTTCACGCCGTATTCCTGGTACAGAAAGATCGCGTTTCCGCTTTTGTTGGTTTCGATAGGATTATTGATTCTGGTGTTTATCCCAGGAATTGGAACTGACTTTGGGACCTTTGCAAATAGTTGGGTCGATATTAGTGGCTTTTCTTTTCAGCCTGCTGAGATAGTTAAGCTCACATTCTTATTGTATTTGTGTGCATGGATGGCGGAACGGGCTGGAGGTAAGCTGCAGGACTTTTCAGAAGGACTAGTGCCATTCTTGATAATCATCGGAATCATTGCAGGGCTTGTGCTTTTACAGCCTGACCTTGGGACACTTTCGGTTATAGGGGCTATGGCATTCATAATATTCTTTATTGCCGGTGGATCATTAAAGCACATTTTAGGAATAGGAATAGCCTGCTTTGCTGCACTTTACGTATTGATTGCATCATCACCATATCGAGTAGAGCGTTTTACAACCTTCTTGCATCCAGAGCTTGATCCCCAAGGTGTTGGCTATCAGATTAACCAGGCTTTGTTGGCGATTGGATCTGGTGGATTGTTTGGACGGGGATATGGCCACTCTTTGCAAAAGTTTCAATACTTACCAGAGGTTATTGGAGACTCGATTTTTGCTGTTATGGCCGAGGAGCTTGGATTCTTTCTAACTGTTGGGTTTGTAGCATTGTTTGTCGCGATGATCCTAAGGGGGTTTTGGCTTTCTGAGCGCGTGCAGGATCGGTTTGGTCGGTTTTTGATCATTGGAGTGGTGAGTTGGTTTGGTGTGCAGGCTTTTGTAAATATCGGAGCTATGGTCGGCGTTCTGCCAATCACAGGAGTGCCTTTGCCGTTTCTAAGTTATGGAGGAACTGCAATGGTGGTATCATTAGCAGCAGCAGGTGTTGTAATGAATATTTCAAAATATGCAAAATGAAGGAGGCGAAAAACGAATACTCATGACAGGTGGTGGGACCCTGGGTCCTGTGACGCCTCTTTTAGCTATCGTAGAGGAGTGGCAAAGTCAGGAGGAGGTCGAGGTAAGTTGGATTGGAACGCGTAAAGGTGCGGAACGGGCTTTGGTCGAATCAATGCAGATTCCGTTTGTGTCGATTGTATCGACAAAATTCGATCGAAGCCGATGGTGGAAGTGGTGGTTGATTCCGATACAATTGCTTATCGGATGTGTACAAGCTGGAATCGAACTTCGAAAATCACAGCCAGATATTGTGTTTACTGCAGGTGGGTATGTAAGTGTTCCGGTTCTGATCATAGCTAGACTTATGGGGATGGCTACTTGGGTTCATCAGCTCGATATAGTTCCAGGCTTGGCAAATCGAATCATGGCACCGTTTGCACATCAGATTACAGTCACATGGCCAGACTCTCTTGAACATTTTTCACAAAAGAAGACTACAGTAGTTGGGGGTGTGATGCGTCACGCATTGTTGCACGGTGATCGTGATCAAGCCTGTGAGCGGTATGGGTTGAAAAAAGATATGCCGATTTTGTTAGTTGTCGGCGGTGGAACTGGTGCACTATCGATAAATGAGGCAATGGAGGCTATTGGATCTGATCTTCTTGAAGATATTCAAATCGTACATCTAACCGGAAAGGGCAAGATGACTCAAAAGCTCGAAAGCATGGGTGAGGGTTATATAGCGCTTGAGTTCCTTGGAGTGGGAATGAAGGATGCTTTTGCTATGGCTGACATGGTTATTGCACGAGCCGGTATGGGAACTATCATCGAACTTTGTGCTTTGAAAAAGCCGACTATAGTGATTCCGCTTCATAACACTGACCAACTGGCAAATGCCCGAATGATCGAGGAGCGTGGTGCTGCTGAGGTGTTATGGGAGGTGAACCCGCAGATACTTAAACAAACGATTAAGAAGCTAATGTCGAATGATGAGCGTCGAAAGCGTCTGTCATATCGTATTAGCGCCTTATTCTCAGCCTTTGGGGCAAAGGATATTGTAAGAATGGCAAAAGATATTTGAAACAAAAACACCCGCTGATATCGTGCGGGTGTTTTTGATTACTCGGCAGGTGTCTCTACTGGAGCCTCCTCTGCAGGTGCCTCTGCCGGCGCTTCTGCTGGAGCCTCAGCAGGAGTTTCCTCTGCTGGAGCAGCAGTCTCACCAGCGCAGTTTGGGCAAAGACCATCAGTCAATTGCTCATCTGCAACTTCTGAGCTGCATGCAACACATACTCCCATATTTGAGTCGTGTTATGAATTAGTTTGCTTATTAATAGTAACAAAAACCAGCGAGTTTGTCGCTGGTATATTGTTTTTTTATCTACTCAGCAGGTGCCTCAGCTGGAGCTTCTTCTGCTGGAGCCTCAGCTGGAGTCTCCTCAGTTGTAGCTGCTTCCTCTACAGTCTCCTCAGCAGGAGCTGCTGTTGGCTCATCAGTTGCTGGAGTTGCCACTGTTGTATCTTCATCCATACGAATATATTATTAATGATTTAACTATGATCCATTGTAGCAGATTATTCTTAAAACCTGTGGACAAACAGTGAATACTTGATTTATTCAGCTAAATGTGGTATAAATTTGCCGTTGAATAACAATTTAATCTCATTGAGCACCGGTAGCTCAGTTGGTAGAGCGAGGGCCTTTTAAGCCCGAGGTCGCGGGTTCGAGTCCCGCCCGGTGTACCAAAAATAACGCAGTCAAACTGCGTTATTTTTGCTATAATTAAGATACATTATGCGGATTGCGATGATTGGACAAAAGGGAGTTGCGACTGGCGGGCGCTCAGGTGGAATTGAGGCGCACGTGCGAGAGGTTGCAAAACGATTGGCGTTCATTGGCCATGAGGTTTTTGTTTATGCCCGCGCTAAGTATGATCCTGAAAAGCCAGAGAGCTTTGAAGGTGCACGATTGGTTTTTCTGCCAACAGTCTATTCAAAACACATCGAAGCGATCCTACACACTTTAATTGCTTCGATACATGCACTGCGTAAAGATTATGACATTATTCATTATCACGGTGTTGGTCCTGCAACCTTGGCTTGGATTCCAAAGTTGTTTGCACGAAAGGCTAAGGTGATTGTAACTTTTCATTCCCAGGATCGGTTTCATAAAAAATGGGGTTGGTTTGCTCGCGTGTATCTTTTGTTTGGCGAATGGGCATCAGTGATGTTTTCACATTACTGTATTGCCGTATCTCACGAGATGCAAGTCTTCTGTCGCAGTAGATATAAGCGAGAGGTTGTCTATATTCCAAATGGCGCCGAACTGAAAACTGTGAAGGGTCATGAGGAGCTTGAAAAGTTCGGACTTAAGCCAAAAGAGTATTTTGTAAACGTAGGACGTATTGTGCCGCAAAAAGGACTTCATTTTTTGATCGATGCATATAAAAATATCGATACTGACAAAAAAGTGGTCATTGTTGGCGCTCCGAGTTTTTCAGGAGACTACTACACAAAGATGCGTGAACTTGCAAAAGGCGATGACCGTATCCGATTTCTCGGCTTTCAAGAAGGTGAAACTCTTGAACAGCTTTATTCAAATGCGTATGCATATGTTCATCCTTCAGAATATGAAGGCCTGCCATTGGTTATTCTCGAAGCAATGAGTTTTGGTTTAATGCCAATCGTCTCTGATATCGCACCTAATGTGGAAGCTATTCACGGCATAGGTCTTACTTTTACAACAGCAAATATGCAGGACTTACGCGACAAGCTTGAATACGCGATAAGTCATCCAACTATTGTCCAAGATCAGGCAGAGGAAGCCCGCGCTATTATTGAAACTCATTTTAACTGGGATACAATCACAGACCATATTGAAGCTGTTTATATAACGTCGAGGCATTGATCCAGAACACAGAACACAGAACTCAGTTGCGTCTGGGTTCTGAGGTCTGCAGTCTGGATTCTGCAAACTCTATACTATGACAGATAAATCACAACAACTACAACTTCCATGGCATGCGCACTCCGTAGCGGATGTGTTTTTAGCTTTTAATACATCAGCGCAGGGTCTATCTGAATCAGAAGTAAGGGACAGGATCGAAGAACATGGGCTAAACGAATTGCCGAAAAAAGTTCCACGCTCTGGATTGGCTATATTTTTTACACAATTTGCAAATCCGTTGATGATCATTTTGGTGTTAGCTGCTGTTATAAGTGCACTATTACAGGAATGGCTTGATACAAGTGTGATTCTGTTTGCAGTTTTGTTAAATGCGATTTTAGGTTTTGTGGAAGAGTATAAGGCTGATAAATCAATGGAGAAGCTCAAATCGTTTTTACCGCAGCGTGCAAGGGTACGTAGGGGTGGAGTTGAGCGCATCATTGATTCAAAACAGATTGTGCCAGGTGATGTTGTTATTCTTGGAACTGGCGACAAGATTATGGCAGATGGGCGTATCATCCTTACACAATCACTCGAGGTAAGTGAAGCAGCTCTCACTGGAGAGTCGGCGCCTATTGTAAAGCAAAAGGAACGCATAAATGTCAACATCGGTGTAACAGATAGAAAGAACATGCTTTATGCAGGAACCGTGCTAGTCGCAGGACGGGCTGAGATGGTTGTCACAAACACGGGTGTTGAAACACAGATTGGTAAGATTACACAACTTGTCGCTGGAGTAGAACAAACCAAGACCCCCTTGCAAGAACAGATGAGTAAGTTTGCTCGTTGGCTAGGAGGCGCTGTATTACTTATAACTCTGGTCGTATTTTTAGCAGGGATTGTTCGTGGTTTTGAGTTTGTTGAGATGATTCGTGTTTCGGTTGCGCTGGCAGTGTCTGCTATTCCTGAGGGGTTAGTAGTCGCGCTGACTGTGATTTTGGCAATCGGCATGCAAAGGATTCTCAAGAAGCGTGCGTTGATCCGTCGATTGATCGCTGCTGAAACCTTGGGAAGCGTATCAGTTATCTGCATGGATAAAACCGGGACACTCACAACAGGCGAGATGGCGGTTGTGGAAGCGCGTGATGCAAAAGGCCAAGTTTCAGATAAGGTCGACGCATTTATTGAACTTGCTGATGCCCTGTGGAGCACAAAGGACGTTTTCGTAGATGAAGCAGATGGCGAGAGCTTTGCAGGTTCTCCAACTGAAGTAGCGATCATTAAGGCACTGTGGGAAGATCGTGATAAGTATGAGCTTCAAAAATGCCAGATCGTCTCAGAGATACCGTTTAATTCAAAATATAAGTATAAGGCTCGCGTCTGTTCATTTGGTGAACGCAAAGAATTTTATATTGTTGGTGCGCCTGAGATCCTTCTAGAACGACTTGATGCCACTGATCGTCAAATGCGGGATTATCGACTGTGGCTTACAGAGATGATTCAAAAGGGCTTGCGTGTTTTGTTGATCGCAAAGCAAAAACAGTTTGGGGATGGGGACATAACACATGATCACATTAAAGACCTAACCTTTGTTGGTTTTGTTGGGCTAAGCGATCCTTTACGTTCTTCTGCGCGCGAGACCATTGAGAAAGCACAAGACGCTGGACTTTTGCCAGTGATGATCACGGGTGATCATCCAGATACAGCTTTTCATATTGCCCGCGATGCTGGGCTTGTAACACGTGAGGATCAGATTATAACAGGGGTGCAGCTTGATGAGCTTGATGATGTCACTTTTGCTTCAGAGCTTGAGAATATTATTGTTTATGCTCGGGTCTTGCCTAGGCATAAGCTTCGCATTGTTAATGCCTGGCGCACAAAGGGCCGGTCTGTAGCGATGGTTGGGGATGGTGTGAATGACGCTCCAGCTGTTAAGGGCGCAGATATTGGAATCGCACTTGGCTCTGGAACTGAAGTAGCAAAAGAAACGGCAGATATGGTACTTCTCGACAATCACTTTGCCACTATTGTTGGGGCAATTGAGCAAGGCCGTGCCATTTTTGAAAACATACGTAAGATGGTCGTTTATCTTCTTGCAGATTCATTTAGTGAGATTATTTTGATTTTTGGAGCTATAATCTTTGCGCTGCCATTGCCTATCCTGCCAGCTCAGATTCTTTGGATCAATCTTGTGACTGATGGATTTCCAAGTGTTGCTTTGACATTTGAAAAAGCAGAAAAAGGAGTCATGAAAGAACCACCACGGAAGAAAGATGAACCGATTTTGAATAAAGAAATGAAAGTTCTGATTTTTGTCATCGGAATTATCACAGACCTAATGCTCTTTGCGATCTACTTCTATCTTTTGGACCAGGAGCTTGACATTGATCACATTCGAACGTTCATCTTTATCGCGCTTGGTATTGATTCACTCTTTTATGTATTTGCAGTGCGTAAGTTTAGAACAAGTGTTTTCCGATCAAATCCATTTGAGAATAAGTGGCTAGTTGGCGGTATCTTGGTCGGCTTTTTGTTCTTATTAATACCGATGTTGGTACCGGTACTTCGTGAATGGTTCCACCTCACCCCGCTTACATTAATTGAATGGTTGGTTCTAATCGCCATTGCTGTCTTCCAGCTTTTGTTAATCGAAATTGTCAAGATGGGATTCCATAGAAAGCCAAGGCTAGAAAAGGCCATGTAAATGTTTTTCACCCAAGGTTCAACCTTGAGCAAGAAACCTTTATTTAATGGGGTTGAGCTGATGTGGTAGCCCATACCTTATCCAGTCAAGTAAAAATTTGGAGTAGTTATCAAGTGAATTGAATTCATACTTCAAAATATGCTCAGCATTATTTATAGTCGAGAAAATTTTTCGTACATTCGACCATTTATAGTTGATGATAAAATTAATAGCGCTGCATATCTTTTTTGTTCCGGATTTCCATTTTGGATTGATAAATTTTAGTGGATTTAGATGGATATAGCGGAATATATGAAATAGATACGTATCACTTGTGATGTGTTTTGATTTATACCTAGATTCGAATAGAGCTCCGGATCTTTCATATTTTTTATTGAAGTACATGGTGTATGCGGTGCCAACCCTCTGCATATACTTCGGAAGCCCATCTTCTGATAGCTGTTCAATGAGTAGGTGGTAGTGATTATCCATTAAACAATAAGCAAGAATTTTAACATAGTCATTCCAATCTTTGCTTACTAGGTCTTTAATACAGCCCAGGAACTTCACTCGATCGCGGTCATCAATAAAGATTATTCGCTTATCAACACCACGATTATATACATGGAAGTAGCCGAAGTGTTCATTTGATTTTTTCATAAATAAAATTTCCCCACATTAATATTAGATGGGGAGTACATATCTATCACATCATTTTATTATAAGAAGGTCAATATAGCTTGTTAATACATTCAAGGTTGAACCTTGGGGCTTTTATATATCTACTGCCTACTGCATTCTTTTGCTATAATAGAATCATATGGATTTACGAAAAATCGAGAATTTTCAAGATGCTGTAGTGACCGTAATGGGGCTAGGTCGATATAAGCAAGGAAGTGGTCTTGGAGCTGCAAAATGGCTTATACGCCATGGCGCTCAGACTATCATCACAGACCTCAAAGATGAGACTGAACTTGAAGAGTCCATGGAACTTGTGATGGAGTGGTATCACAAGTATCGTGAGATGTATCCGGATCGAACCATTTACTCACCATTATTTGTTCTTGGTGAGCATCGTAAAGAAGATTTCACTGAGGTGGACTGTGTTGTTCAAAACCCAGGAGTACCAAGTGAGTCTGAGTTTATTGTTGCTGCAAAACAAGCAGGTGTATCAATCGAATCAGATGTGAGTCTTTTCTTCCGCTTCTCACCATATCCAATCGTTGCAGTCACAGGGACCAAGGGAAAGACCACAACAACTAAGATGATTGGTACAATGTTTGAGAACCAGGATGACCGAACAATTGTTGCAGGAAATATCAAAGTATCGCCGCTTGAGTATCTCGATGAGCTCTTAGTGCGCGGGGAGGAAACACTGATCGTGCTTGAATTATCATCATGGATGCTTGAGAGCTTGCCAGGTGCATTTGAAGACATTGGTAAGGGACCAGATTTTGCAGTGCTAACCAATGTGTACCCAGATCACTTAAATCGATACAACTCATACGAAGATTACATTCATTCAAAGGAGATTATCTTTTTGTCACAGGATCCAGACCAGTACACGATATTAAACTATGATCATGAGACTGTGCGTGGAATGGAATCAAAAGTTCGCGGACAGCTTTATTGGTGTTCCAGAAAATACATGGACCATAATGGATGTTTTATAAAGGACGGCATGATCGTATTCCGTAAAGAGGGTCAAGAAGAGGAGATAGTCCCTGTTGATGAGGTGGGTCTCAAGGGCGAGCATAATATGGAAAATATCCTGACCTCAATTTGTGCTGCTCGACTTCGAGGAGTTGCATCTGATGTTGTTAAAAAGATCACAAAAGAGTTTCAGGGGGTATCAGATCGACAAGAGCTCGTACGTGAGGTTGATGAGATTACTTATATCAATGATACAACTGCGACGCAGCCTGATGCTGTTATTGCTGCGCTAAAGCGATTTGGTGCAGATGCTGATGTGATTCTTATTGCTGGCGGAATGGATAAGGGTGTTGAGTATGATGCGCTTGCGGATCAGATTGCAGAAACCTGCAAGCACTTGGTGTTGTTTGATGGTGATGCATCGCAGATGATTTCAGAGAAAGTTGGAGATCGTGTGAAAAAGACAGAAAAGATTTTGTCCATGAAAGATGCAGTGCAGCATGCAAAGTCTTTAGCTGCTTCAGGTGACATAGTCCTACTCTCGCCAGCGGCCGCAAGCTTTAACATGTTTAAGAATGAGTTTGATCGTGGGGAGCAATTCCGTGAAGAGGTGCGAAATTTGTAAAAGAACCCAGAACCCAGCCAAAGGCCCCGAGCAGGGTCGAGGGGAACACAGAACTCAGATCAATATGATTCGTTTGTTACGCAAAATCATTCCGCAACCGATTTTGAATATCTACCACTTGGCGCTTGCAAGGTTGGCGGTTTTTCTCTACGCAGATCCTTCAAAAGAAATGATTGTAATTGGAGTCACCGGAACCAATGGAAAGTCATCTACTATACAGATGATTGCGCAGATGCTTGAGTCACAGGGTGCCATTGTGGGATATACAACAACAGCGCGGTTTTCAATAGCTGGGCATGATGTTATCAACGATATGAAAATGACCATGCCGGGTCGTTTTTATTTACAAAAGACTTTGAAACGCATGGTTCGAGCTGGTTGTGAGTATGCGATTATTGAAACAAGCTCTCAAGGGATTGAGCAGTTCCGCCACATAGGTATTAATTACGATCTTGTCACATATACTAACTTAACACCTGAGCACATTGAGGCACATGGAGGTTTTGAAAATTATAAGGCCGCAAAGGGAAAGCTGTTCGCGCATCTAATGGATCGCACACATAAGACAATCAAAGACCAGGAGATAGAAAAGATTTCAGTTATTAATGCAGATGATGATCATGCTCCGTTCTTTTCATCCTTTGATGCAGATAGACATATAACTTTTTCAGTATCAGGCACACCAAATAAAGATCATCTGGTTGTAAAACCTGGAAGGATTAGTGCAGGGGGATTGAAAATCAATGTGAATAATGTCGAAATGATAATTCCATATATTGCGACTTTTCAGCAAAAAAATGCAATTAGTGCACTAGCTGTTTTGCATGCACTAGGATTTAGTGAAGGAGAGATTAAGAAAGCACTTAAACACCTTGAGCCAATCGCGGGTCGTTTCGAGAGGGTAGACGAGGGTCAAGATTTTTCTGTGATTGTCGATTATGCCTATGAACCGTTTGCTTTGCATGCATTGCTAGATGCTATAAAGGTGTTAAAGCCAAAAAGAATTATTGGGATACATGGGTCAGCTGGTGGTGGGCGAGACAAGGCTCGCAGACAAAAGATTGGAGAGCTTGCTGCAGAGCATGAAGATATTGTAATAGTTACGAATGAGGATCCATATGATGAAGATCCGCGTCAGATTATTGAGCAAGTTGCAAAAGGTGCGAAAAAAGCTGGAAAGCAAGAGGGCGTTAATCTATTTTTAATTGATGATCGAGACAATGCGATTAGTAAAGCTATTCATTTGGCTAAAAAAGGTGATGTTGTGATAATCACAGGAAAAGGTTCTGAAACTGTTATGGCAGTTGAAAAAGGCAAGAAAGTTCCGATGGATGACAGGGAAAGCGCTCGACGAGCATTAAGAGAGGTTCTATGAGCGTGTCTACGGTTGAACTTCAACCTGAAGAGCAGGTTCTTGCAGTTGTGCGAAGAAGCGTATGTAGAGAGCTTCCTCGATTTTTCTTTGCTGCGATTTTTATACTGATTCCTTTCTTTTTCTTTTTCCCTCTAATGCGACTTGGTGGATTTGGCTTTGTTCTGTTTATAGTTATTCTAGGACTTGCGCTTTTGTACTCCTCAAGATTATGGGTAATGTGGTTTTACAGTGTTTTGATTATCACAGATGAGCGCATTATTGATTCTGAGCAACAAGGTTTGTTTAAGCGCGAAATTTCAGAACTTGATATTCAAGATATAGATGAGGTTGAGTGTGATAAAAAGGGAGCCATGCAAAAGATGTGTAGGCTTTCCACAGTCTATATTCGCACCAAGAAGGACCGCACATTTGACATAAAGGTTTCAGATCTAAAGCATTCGGAAAGGTTTGAGTCACTTCTTGAGGCAGTACAGGATATTCACGCAGAGGCTTCTCTTGGATCAAGGCGCAAGGTAGTATTAAAAAAGAAACATGGCACGAAAAAAGTCAACAAAAAATAAGTGGTTTATTGCGATCTTGGCAGTATTGCTTGTGGTTTTTTTGATTGCTTTTGGACGTGAGTATGTGGGGAACATACAAGTCCAGCATTACATCGAGGATCTGCAGGAACAAAAGCTTGAACAAGAATCTGAGCAGCTGGAGACAATGGCATTGATTCAGGAGCTTTCAAGTGAGTATTTCTTAGAGTCAGAGGGGCGCATTAAGCAGGGCTTGGGACAGGAGGGTGAGACCGTAATTGTTATTCAGGACGATGAAAATGGTGACGGTCAAGACCAGGATGGAGTTGATGATGGAATGACAAATGTTGCGCGTTGGTTTTATTACTTTTTCGCGTCCAATACTTTTAATGAACTAAAAGGTTATGAGGATAGCTAAAGAGGACAAGGAAGTTCAGGAGGTTCAGACACGATTCTCGTTTCTGAATTTTTTGATACTAGTGATTGTATTGTTGATCATTGGCAGCGTATTCTTTGTTTATAATCAGATTTATAGTCAGCACACAAACACTGAATTCACTCGGTCAATCGCGAATGTGCTGCCATTGCCAGCTGGGTCAGTGAATGGAGATCTGTTTTGGTATGAGGAGGTATTCGCTTTTGATAGTTTGGCGCAGATTGAAGAGCCAGATGAGGATCATTTTGGTTCTGCGATTGATGCGATTGTACGGCAAAAAATTATAGGGCAGATTGCAGGTGAGTTAGGTGTCTCAATTGATTCGATTGAAACAGGTGAAGATCAGTGGAGTCAGTATAGTTGGACCCAAGAGCAATATGAAGATTATGTGCTTGAGCCATTAGCGCTGTCTACAGCTGTAGATGAGGCGATTTATGACTCTGATAAGCATCAACAAAGTGTCATTGATGAGCTAGGACATGTTCTGTCTTTGTATGAATCAGGTGTTAGCTTTGAAGACCTTGCGATCCAATACTCTGAGACTGCTGCTGGTCAGTTTGGTGGTGATGTAGGGTATGTGTGTGTAGATGAGCTTGATGATGGGCTGGAAGGTGGGTGGGTCAATGAGATTGATATAATCTCCGATATTATCGAACTTGAAGATCGATTTGTGGTAGCAATGACCTATGATCAAATCGAATCTGAAGATGAGGAGGCTTGCACTCAGATTGGCCTGCAAATGATTGTACTCTATAAAAACACACTGGCTGATGTACTCATCGAATACAAAGAAGCAGCAGTAGTTAAGATTTATGGTCAATAATTTGGGTAAGAAAAAGAATTAAAATCCCCGTTCTGGCGGGGGGTTTTTATGTCCACAGATTTGTTTGTTCGAACCGCCATAATTGATACAATATACGCACAAATATACATGAGATATATAAAGACAAGATCACTTGCCTTATTCATTTGTAATGTTTCAGTCATTGCAGTATTTGTGTTTCTTGCTGGAGTTTTGTGGGTCAATAATGCTGAAGCTGCTGTTGTAACTTGGGAGGGAGATGTTGATAATAATTGGAGCACTGATGGCAACTGGGATACTGGAACGGCTCCTACTTCGATCGATGTTGCGACATTTGTGGACGCCTATGATGCAAACTGCGATATTGATGCCACGATTAATGTCAAAGGAATTGATATAAACACCGGATACGCCGGCACAATCACGCAGCAGACAGGTTCTGATATAACAGTTGGAACTAGTGATTTTGCCCAGGATGCGGGTACATTCACAGGAAGTAGTAATGCTTCTGACGACATTACCATCAATGGTGACCTTACCGTAGGAAGTAATTTTACATCTACTAAAGGAACTTTGTATTTGGCTGGAATAGTTAATATCACAGGAACATTTACCCACAACAGCGGAACAGTAGAAGCTATTTTTGCTTCTGGAAGTACAGATACTGATTTTAATAATGCGGCGACTTTGTATAACTTCATTGTTAACAAATCAAGCTGGGACGTAAATTTGAGCGGTCAGACTATCATAGTGGAAGGCACGCTAACTTTGACAGATGGAGCAGTTAACAATGGCACGATTGAGATGCAAGGAGTAACAACAACGGTTGGTACAGATGCGGGTAATGGAAATGCTGATATCGAGTTCACACAATCTGCTACCCAGACACTTACATGTAGTGCCACTTATTTCCAATATAAGATAACCGTTAACAAAGCCGGAGGATCCTTTGACTTTGGTTCAAATATTGATACATCAACCGATGCCAGTGCAGACTTTGTACTTACATTAGGAACAGTTAATCTTGGCAGTTATACATTAAATGTTCATGATGATATACAAATCGATGGCGGAACGTTTAATAGTAATACAGGAGATGTTATAACAGATGATCTAAGAATTAATGCTGGTACCTTTGAAGCTCCTGACGCTAGTGGTTCCTTGGCAATTTCTGGCGTCCTTGTGGTAGATGGTACATTCACCCATAATGACGGAACAGTTACGCTTGATGACACAACAGCTGCTGGAGATGTAGATATTTATGATGCTGTTACTTTTAAAAACCTTGTATTAAACAAAACGGGCGGCTGGGGATTGAATTTGAGAACCATAACCATCATTGTGACAGACACATTGACTGTTACAGATGGGTACATCAACAACGGTACGCTCGAGATGCAGGGAGCAACAACAACTATTGGCGCTAATGCTGACAATGGAAATGCTGACTTTGAGTTCACACAATCAGCCACTCAGACACTTACGTGTAACGCAACTTACTTCCAATACAAAATAATCGTTAACAAAGCCGGAGGATCCTTTGACTTTGGTTCAAATATTGATACATCAACCGATGCCAGTGCAGACTTTGTACTTACATTAGGAACAGTCAATCTTGGCGGTTATACATTGGATGTTCAAGACCTTATACAAATCGATGGCGGAACGTTTAATAGTAATACAGGAGACATTATAACTGATAATTTGACGATTAATGGTGGTACATTTGAAGCTCCTGACGCAAGTGGTTCTTTGACTATTTCCGGAGACCTAAGAGCGACTGGTACATTTACTCACAACGATGGTACGGTCACGTTTGATGACACAACAGCTGGCGGAGAAGTAAATATCTATAATGCTGTCACATTCAAAAACCTTGTATTAAACAAAACAAGTGGCTGGGGGTTGAATCTAAGAACCACAACAACTATTGTTACAAATACACTTACCGTGACAGATGGTTACGTCAACAACGGTACCTTGCAGCTGCAAGGGGCAACAATAACGGTTAATGCAGATGACAATGGAACTGCTGACTTTGAGTTTACAGGATCTGCTACGCAGACATTTACCTGTGGCGCAACTTACTTCCAAAACAAAATAATTGTCAACAAAGCCGGAGGATCCTTTGATTTTGGTTCAGATATTGATGTTAGTACTGATGGAAATGCAGATTTTGTGCTTACAACAGGAACAGTCAATCTTGGCAGTTATACATTAGACCTTCACGATGACTTGCAAATCGATGCCGGAACATTTAATGGTGGTTCAGGGGATATTGTAGCCAATGACGTTTTAATCAATGGTGGTACATTCGAAGCTCCAGATGCCAGTGGATCATTAACTCTTTCAAAGGTCCTCACCGCTGTTGGCACCTTTTCTCACAACAATGGGACGGTAACATTTGATGATACAGTATCCGGTGGAGACGCGGATGTTAATCAGGCAGTTACGTTTAATAATCTCGCAGTTAACAAGCCTGGCTGGGGGCTACAGCTTAGTTCACAGACCATTGTTGCTGAAGGGGCACTAACCATGACAGACGGTAGATTCAATAGCGGAACTGTGCAGGCGCAAGGAAATGTTACTGTTGCATCAGCCTGGGATACTGATACAAGCACAACATTGCAGTTCACTAGCAGCAATGTGCAAAGCTTTGATTTAACAGGTGCTACAGGTGCTTTTAACGCTGATATTGTTATTAATAAGTCCGGAGGGTCTGTTCAGCTAGCCTCAGATTTGACAATGAATCAGTCAGACCAAGACCTGACTATTGTTGAAGGAACTTTTGATCTTAATGGTTACGATCTTGATATCAACGACCAAGCAAATAGTGACTTCGATATTGAAGATGGAGGGGTACTTAGGTGGCAGGGCTCGGAAACATTGTCAGTAAATACTGGTGACCCCACGCTTGCATCTGGAAGTCAAGTTATCTATGACCCGACTTCGGGGACTGTCTCACTACAGGATTGGACATATCATCATCTAGAAGTAGTAGGTACTGGTGGTGCGGTTGTGCAGATGGGATCTACGGAAACTATAGCTGGGAATTTAACAATAACGTCAGGAATACTTGATGTAAACGGCTCTGGTCTCACGGTTAGTGGAACATTTAGTAATTTAGGCACATTGAGAATCCAGGGTGATGAGACATTGTCTTTAACCAATGATACTGACAGTGGAACCATTGAATTTGTAGGAGATGGAGATAGCGCAGCAGATGCTTACAACATGCTTAATTGGACCTTTAATAACCTCTCAGTTAATTTTACTGACAGCGCTGATTCAATCAATGGTCAGTATTTAACTGGCACAAACACCATGGCAAATAATCTATGGTCATATTGGAATTTGGATGATGGGTCAGGATCAACTGCAACTGACCAGTCAGCAAATACGAATAATGGAACACTTAATAATATGGAGGAAGGGGACTGGATTACATCTGATTTAGCGCCTCTTACCTTCACAAATACCAATGGTTTAGTTTTCGATGGCGGAACTAGTAATGAATATGTTGAATTTACTAGTGATGCAGCCTTCAATGACAGATCAGTTTCACTCTGGTTCAAAACATCTGACACGTCATCCAGGCAGGTGTTATTTCAAGAGGGAGGGACATCTAATGGAATGAATATTTATATAGATGGAGGAAAAGTTTATGGTGGCTCCTGGGGGAGTGGGATAAATTCAGTATTCCTGTCCGGAAATATTAGCGCAGATACTTGGACAAATGTAATTTTAACATTTGACGATACTGGAAATCTTGAATTGTTTATAGGCAATGTAAGCCAAGGAACATCTGCAACTGGTGGATCTATGCCAGCACATACCGCACAAGATTCTTTGGCGGCAAAGCTAGGTGATACAAAGTATCACGATGGTACCAGTAATGGTAACGGTCATTATTTCAATGGTCGCATGGACGAGGTCAGAGTTTATGAGCGCGTTGTTACTAGTGCCGAACGAATAGCACTTGCGGCAGGAAGTAATGATAGCCGTACTTCAACACCACTGAGCTCTCTAACAGTTAATAGTAATTTTACTCAGGCTGGCGGAACCTTTACTGCACCAACAGGAACAATGACGGTGAAGGGGAACTTTGCTAATACTGGTGGAACATTTACACACAACAGCGGAACAGTAGCATTGTCTGATTCAGGTGTTGCAACAACTGTCTCTGGAAACACGACATTTAACAACCTGTCAATGACGACTAATGGAGATACAATCACATTTACGCATACTACAACAACAACTGTGGCAGGTACATTTACAGTAACTGGTGCGTCAGGTCAGCAAATAACTCTAGCTAGTTCAGACCCAGGTACCACTTGGCTTTTAAATGTTTCCGGAACAAGTTCCGTTGACTACGTACATGTTACAGATTCAGATGCAAGTGGTGGCAATGCCATCACACATGTTGATGTTGCTCATTCTACTGATAATGGGAATAATACCAACTGGGGCTTTAATGTTGCTCCAACAGTTACATCTGTTACAGCAGTTCAAGAATCAGACGGAACTGTCACAATTACATTCATCATGGATGATGGCGATGATGATAATACCCTAGAAGCCCTTGTTCAATACAATGTAGGTGGAGGGAATACAAAGGCGACTCTTAGCGAGACAGATGGAGATACTTCTGCAACATATGGAGATCCAAAAGTAGAGAATGATGATACTTATCAAGTTGGTAATGCCTCTGGATATATAACAAGTTCATCTGGAGCTAATACAGTGACGACGCAATGGAATGCATCTACAGATGAAACAGGGATAGATATTTCTACTGCAACCATCACGGTTACTCCATACGATGGAACTGAAGCAGGAACACCATCTTCTAGTTCAAACTTTTCATTAGATCTCACGGCTCCAACAGTATCATCAGCGTCCTACAAGGATACAAATGCAGATGGAACAGTGGATCGAGTGGATATTGTGTTTAATGAAAACGTTTCACTGGGAAGCTATAATACAGCAGACTGGTCATTCTCAGAACAAGGAACAATAACATTAGATGACTCTGGAGCGTCTGCTTCTACCGATACCATATTATTAACAGTCACGGCAGATGCTAACGAAACAGGAGGAGCAACCGCGCCAACAGTGCTATATACAAATGCTGCGGGTAGATTAACAGATGCATACAATAATGCGGTTGCAACATTTGGAGCTGCGCAGACAGTTACTGACGCTGCTTCTCCGCGCATGAACCAGATTGGGTATAGGGATTCAGATGCAGATGGGCAGATAGATTCCGCAGTTCTAGCATTCTCAGAGACGGTAACCATTGTTTATGACGATGGAGATTGGGTTACGGTAGCTAATGACCTGACAAACATGGACGTTTCAGCGATTGCTTCAGGAAACGGAACATCAAGTGTCACATTTACTGCAACAGCCGCAGCAGACATCACAGGGGGCTCTACACAACCAACAATTGCGTTTACTCCAACAACTGGATCTATTCAGGACTCAGCTACAAACGCTGCAACAGCATTTAGTGCAACATCATTTGTAGACGAGGCAAAGCCAGTAATCTTAACCTCAACTCCAACGGATACATCTACTGTTCAATCACGAACGAATGCTATTGTCTGGAATTTCTCAGAGGCAATGGCTACTGGTGGAGGATGGGTGCATGCCTCAGAGTTTACCTCGACCCCAAACCCAGGAGGATGGGGAACTGCTTCTTGGAGTAATAGTGATAAAACTGTAACTGTTTCACATGCTCCATTCTTATGTATTACAGATTATTCAATAGCGACAGATGATACTGTTATAGCTGCCGCTGCGGGGGAGACTGGATACACAGCATTGGATGACTCTGCTTCAGCCCCAATTGGAACAGCTTTAACCTTCACGACCATGACTTGCACAGGGACAAGCTCAAGCCAGGCGTCTCAAGTCGCAGATACAATGAGTTATCCTGTTACAGATGATATTGATGTTGCAGATGGTGCAGGAGCGGCTGATGAGGATGAATGTTCTGGCGTAGAGCCAGGGGCAAAGATTAAATTATCCTGGTCAGTGACTTCTAGTGTTGGGTTTGTGAATCTGTACTATTCAACAGATCAGGGTGAGACTTACGCCACCATTGCAAGTCAAGCTACAAACTCTGGAAGTTACTCATGGATAGCGCCAGAAGGTCTTTCTGAGGCATCTGATATACAATTCAAGATTGAGGGAACTGACCTTGTTGAAATAACAAGTACTTATGAAACTGGATTAATGGATATATGTGAGGTAGAAGAAGTGGATGAAGATGACGATGCTGTCGATGATGCCGATGACACAGCAGATGCCGCTGATGGTGAAGAAGAGGCAGAGGAGATTGTTGTACCGATTGGAATGGCGATTGAATCAGCCTTTGGTGATAAATGGACAAAGGAAGTGGCAAAAAGAGAAATAGATACGTCAGAGTTCCCAGTACAGGAAGTTGCCATTGGTTCACTTGTGAAGCTCGTAGATGATGGAGACCCAGCAACGCAGGCGGATTCAGCAGTCTATTACGTTGGCGCCGATCAACGAAGACATCCATTCCCCAATGAATCGGTGTACAGTACATGGTTCACGACTTTTCACGGTATAAAAACCATTGAACAGGAAACAATGTCCGCGATTCCAATGGGACCCATGGTTACTTATAGGCCAGGTTCGACCCTTGTGAAGTTCCCGTCTGTAAATAAGGTTTATGCTATTGATGCTGACGGTTCACTGCGATGGATCGCAACAGAGGAGCTTGTAGAAGAATTGTATGGAGACGAGTGGAATAAATTTATAGTAGATATTTCAGAAGCCTTCTATTCAAGTTACGAATTTGGAACCAGCTTAAGCTCTATGGAGGACATGACCTGGGATACAGTGATGGCATTATACGCAGCGAATAAGTAGATAAAGCAAAACACCCTGAGCGAAGTCGAAGGGTGTTTTTGATCGATTATTTTTAGTTGAACCATTTTAGTTCAACTAATAAAATTGAACTAAAATTTTGCGCTAAAATTAGCTCAGAAATCTTGACAAAAGCACAATTTTGTGCTATTTTTTGGCTAGTTTCTTTCTTAAGGTTTCTAAACGGCTAACAACGGCCAATATTAAAAAGCAAAAAGGGGGAACGATGTTCTACTTCGATATCCTGGTCAGCGGTGTGGTGTCCACGGCGATCTCGCCATACGTCTGGGCGCTGCTCTACCTGCTGTTCATGATGCGCATGCGCCATAGCGTTGATGAGTTCGGCGCATTCGTTCTCTGGGCGCTCGTTTTGCTGGCCGGATGCCTGGTTGGCGTCTGGGCAGAAAATGCCGGGTGGAGTGAGCACAGGCAGATGTCACAAGAAGACTACGTTGTGATGATAGTCTTCGCGCTGGTGGTACCGCTGCTCATCGGCATGGTGCTGGCAGGTGTCGCGCGCATGACATCCACCCACCAGTGATCACCTACAAGCTGTCCTCAGACCTGGTCCCAGACAAGGTCTTTTCCGTTCTATGATATAATAACCCAGCAATATGATTCGATTTTCTAATGTTAGCAAGCACTATCCGCCAAGCACAAAGGCTTTGCGGCATGTTAGCTTGCATATAAAACCAGGTGAGTTTATATCTGTTGTTGGGCAGAGTGGATCAGGTAAAACAACTCTAGCAAAGCTTTTGTTTGCAGAAGAAAAAGCAACAAAGGGAAAGATCGTAATTGGAGATTGGGACATCAGCAGAATACGTCAGTCAGAGGTGCCAGATCTTCGCAGACAGATAGGTGTTGTGTTTCAGGACTTTAAGTTACTGCCACGAAAGACGGTTTTAGAGAATGTGAAATTCGCGCTTGAGGTAGCCGGCGAGTCACGCTCACGTATTCACAAAATTGTTCCTCAAGTATTAAAAATCGTTGGGCTTTCAGATAAGCATGCTCGGTATCCACGCCAATTGTCAGGCGGTGAGCAGCAACGAGTATCAATTGCGCGCGCTCTAGTTCATCGGCCAAAGATCCTTGTAGCAGATGAGCCAACTGGAAATCTCGATACCATTCATGCGCATGAGATTATCCAACTTCTTAAAAAGATCAACGAATACGGAACTACAGTTGTTTTGGTAACACATGATCGAGATATAGTTAATGCACTTAAAAAACGCGTGGTGACAATTGCGGATGGAAAAATCGTTTCTGACATTGAGCGCGGTAAATACATTCTCTCATGAGTTTACCTTTATCAACTGCTAGGGTTATTAAGTTTACATTCCAGAACATTTTTAGAAACTTCTGGCTGTCTTTTATAACTCTAACAATTTTTGTCTTAACCCTGATAACGATCAACGCAGTACTATTCATGAATGTAGTTGCAGAGTCGGTTCTCGAGGCGGTTGAGCAAAAGGTAGAGGTGACATTCTACTTCACACCAGATGCATCTGAGGATATTGTTACTTCAGCGCAAGGTTATCTACGTGGATTTTCGCAGGTACGAGATGTAGAGTATGTTTCAGCTGATGAGGCACTGGAGCTTTTTAAAGAACGTCATGCAGATGACGAGGTGATACTTTCGTCACTTGATGAAGTTGGAGATAACCCATTTGGGCATTCGCTTGTAGTCACAACTCAGTCAACGGATGACTTTGATTTTATCTCAGATGTGATGGAAACGCCTGAGTTCACCCCTTATATCAAAGAGCAGGACTTCACTGACTATGAGCAAGTTATTGAGAAGATAGAAACGCTCAATACCCGGATTGGCTATGCTGGATTTGCACTGGCTGGATTATTTGGACTAATCGCAATAATGATTATCTTTAACACCATTCGTGTTGCGATTTACGTTCATCGCGATGAGATTGGAATCATGAAGTTGGTTGGAGCAAATGACTGGTTTGTGCGTGGGCCATTCATACTTGAGGCCTTACTCTATAGTTTCTGTGCAACAGTTGTGATGATCGCGATTACATTCGGACTTTTAGGTGCATCAAGAAATCAAATCACAGATTACTTCGGTGATGCCGGTGAGAGTATATTTTCGTATTTCCAAGACAATGCACTATTTATCTTTGGTTGGCAGTTCCTAGCTCTGGCGCTCTTGAGCCTTTTGACCACCGCATTTGCGATGAGGAAGTATTTGAAAACTTAGACCATCCCGATACGAAGGTGAGGGATCCCGGCTGGCTTAGTGATTATCGGCCAGCCATTGAAAAATACAGCGTTTTCTGTTAGTCTAATCGACCTATGGACGAAAATGCATCACAATACGGAAAGCACAGATTTTGGGAGATGATCCCAGGAATTCTTATTTGGACGACGTTTATCCTTGCGATTGGAGCGTCTTTTTTTGCTCCTGCAGTTGCTGTAATCTTCATTATCATTTTTGATTTGTACTGGACAATGCGTGTTCTGTACTTTTTGTTTTTTGTTATATTTGCACATCGGACATATCGCAAGGCAATGCTTATTGATTGGTATGCAAAGACTCAGGAGATCGAAGATTGGGATCGCCTTTATCACATCGTATTTTTACCAACAGTCGATGAGGGCATCAACATTTTACGAGATGCCATGGAGTCGATCAAAGAAAGTGCTTATCGAAATGATCGGTTTATTGTTGTGCTTGGTGGTGAAGAGCCAAGAAAGCAGGAGTTTTTGGAAAAGGCAGAGAAGATTAAAGAAGAATATGGAGATGTGTTTGCGTATTTCATGATAACGGTTCATCCTAAAGGTCTGCCTGGTGAGATTGTTGGAAAAGGTTCTAACATGAAGTGGATGGAGACTGAGGTTCAGAAGTATATTGATGAGCAGAAGATTCCTTACGAAGATATTCTTGTTACAGCGTTTGATATTGATACGATCGCCCATCCTCAGTACTATTCGAGATTGAGCTATTTATATCTCACAGTTGATAAACCTACGCAGGCATCGTATCAACCAGTGGTGCTATATTCGAATAATGTATGGAAGGTTCAGGCACCGATTCGTGTTTCAGTGTTTGGTACTACTTTCTGGCTTTTGTCTGAGTTGGCCCGATCAGATCGAATGTGGACGTTTTCATCACATTCTATGACCTGGCAAATGCTTGTTGATGTTGGATTCCATGAGCCAAACTTAGTGTCTGAAGATTCACGCATCTTTTTGCAAGGTTTGATTCAATATAACGGAGATTATCGTGTAGAGCCAATGTTTTTGCCTGTTTACATGGACGCTGTCGAAGGCGAAGGTTATTGGGATGGTATGAAAGCGCTTTATAAGCAGCAGAGACGTTGGGCATGGGGAGTGGAGCATCTTCCATACATGCTTGAGAAGTTTAAAGAAAATAAGATGATTCCTTGGTGGATTAAGACAAAGTATGTTTTTAATCAACTTGAAGGAATGTACACCTGGGCAACAGCACCAATGTTGATTTTCATTCTCGGATACTTGCCATTCTTCATGTTGCAAGATACGCCAACAGCGCTTTTGGCAAACTCACCATTCACTCTCGAACGCATGATGCAGGTTGCAACTGCTGGTGTATTCATTAGTGCGCTTTTGAGTTTTTGGCTTTTACCTAAGCGACCAAAAGATAAATCGCGATGGTGGTGGTTGATTATGATCTTACAATGGGCTTTGTTGCCGATCACGTTTGTAGTATTTGGAGCCTTCCCAGCAATCGATGCTCAAACCCGCATGATGACTGGAAAGTATCTTGGATTCAATGTGACAAGAAAGCAGAGGCGAGTTAAAAAGTAGATATTAACAAAAGGCCCGGCATCGCGTCGGGTTTTGTGTTTGGTACAAGAGTTGATGCGATCGCATCAAAAGTTGTACTTTAAAGATAGAAAAGAAGAACCCCCGCGCGAGCAGGGGCTCGACGGAGGCGAGGGGGGCGTGGGTCAGATGGAGTAGCCCATGCAGGTGGACCAGCGGATGGCGCGCTTGATCACGGGGCTGCGGTAGCCGGCATGTGGTGTGGTGACCACCTCCAGGCTGAAGAGCACTGCGGCCACGGGGATGGCCAGGAATATGATGGTGGCTGCGACGTTGTACACGTACCACGCCGGTTCGAAGTAGGCTGGGATGCTCTCCAGTAGCCCGATGTCCACCAGTACCCTGGTTTCCCACCAGAAAACCGAGTACTCGATTGTCGGCTGGATGTTCCAGCCGATGGCTTCGAGCCACTGGCTGGGCGCGTAGATGGTGAAGAAGAACAGGCTGACTGCCCAGATGAGCGCACCGACGGCCAGGCAGCTGACGAACTCGACCACACCGTTCACCACTTTCATGGTGCTGTTCCGGTCTTCGTAGTTCTCCCTGAGGATCACGTCCAGCTGGGCTGCCGCTACCGCAATGAACGGGAATAGGATCACAGAGCAGACCAGGCCCCAGACCAGGGACCAGAGGGCGCCGACACGGCGCAGGACGGAGATGAGCATTGTTTTGCCTTTCATGCTCGGGTTCTCAGAGGGCATATTCATTATACACTCAGAGAACGCGAGCACTGATAAATTGCTCACACATTATGAAATATCAACAAACTATAATAGCGCAAAAATGCCTTTTTGTCAAGGATTCTAACTAATATTGGGCTTTTTTTAAAGTAATTTTGGTAAACATTTAAGGAATTAAGTACACTGTGTACATCTATGCATGTATATGTACACATTATTGCTTGGAATGAGCGGGACTATTTGCCTGCGCTTTTAGAGTCCTTAGGGGGTCAGACCCACAAAAATTTCACAATCCGACTTTTGGATAATGGATCAACTGATGGCACTTATGAGTTTATTCAGCAGCATTGTCCAAAGAACCTAGTTGTTCGCAATAATAAGAACTTGGGATTTGCTGAAGGTCATAATCAGTTGATTCGATTTACCTTAGATCGGGCACCAGAGAACCAACAGGCTGCTATCTTACTTGCGAACGCCGACATGCTTATCGAGCCAGATGCGATTGAAAAGATGGTCAAGACTCTCGGAAAGAATATCGGAGCAGTACAGCCTAAGCTATATCGAGCGTTCGGCGAGAATATTGGCGATGAGTATCTTGAGGAGACAGTCAAATCAGATATATTTGATACAACTGGACTTCAGGTTTCAAAGTCTTGGCGTATGGGTGATCGTGGCGCAGGGGATATGGATGCCGGTCAGTATGATCAAAAATTGGACCTTTTTGGTCCAGGTGGGGCTATGTTTATGATTCCGATCGAGACTGTACGCGATGTGATAGTCGAAAATGATTTTTTCGATTCTGACTTTTTTGCTTATCGAGAAGATTGTGACTTGGCTTGGAGATTACAAAAGCGAAGGTGGAAGACTGTATTTGTACCAGACGCCATTGCATATCATTATCGAGGGATGTATGGAGCTGAGAAGCAAACATGGCTGCAGCGCTTAAGGAATCGCAAAGGACAGAATCCATTTTTCGCAGCATACTCGACGCGTAATCAACTTTTCGTACTTTTGAAGAATCTAACGTTTGGAGATTTGATTCTCGGACTACCCTGGATTGTATTTAATGAAGGTGGTAGAGTCGTTTATGCATTTTTCTTTGAGGGTCAGACCCGCTCAAGACTTCTCCAAGGAATCAAGCTAATACCTAAGATGCTTAAGAAACGCAAGCAGATTCTAAAGCGACAGCTAAAGCCTGAGAGCGAGATCCGCGCGTATGTTGAATAATTCCAAAACAATCGATCTGTCGATCCTTATTGTTCACACGTTTGAGGGTCGTTTGTTGCGTCAGACTTTAGGGAGTATCAGTCGCGCAGCACCCAAGGTGAACTTCGAGGTTGTTATCATCGATAATAATCCTGCTGCTGGATTTGGTGAGGTTCTTGCAGATGAATTCCCGCACATTCGTCACATTGGGCTTGAGAGAAATGTTGGATTTGGAGCTGCGATGAATGTTGGAATCAAGGCAGCAAAAGGGCGCTATGTATTGATCTTTAACCCAGATATTGTTGTGCAGCCCGAGTCTCTAGAGACAATGATGGAGTTTATGGATGAAAATCATGATGTGGGGATCTGCGGTCCTCAACTTAAAAATCCAGATGGTAGCCTTCAATACTCATGTTACAGATTTCCAACAGTAATGATTCCGGCATATCGAAGAACACCGCTGGGCAAGTTTTCATTTGGTCGCAGAGCTGTGGAGCATTATCTTATGACTCACGAGAACCATGATCAAGAGATGGATGTTGACTCTCTTATTGGTGCAGCGTTATTCACACGAAAGACAACACTAGATGAGGTTGGGCATTTTGATGAGCGCTTTTTCATGTATTATGAGGATAATGATCTTTGTAGGAGGTTTTGGGAAAAAGGGCACAGAGTAGTTTATTACCCAAAAGCACACATGATCCATTATCATCGACGTGCAAGTGCTGATGGCAACTTTCTAAAGCAACTATTCAATCGATTTGCCTGGATACAGATTGCGAGTGCTATAAAGTTTTTTGCAAAATATAGAGGAAAAGAGAATCCTCGCAGAGTGATCAAATGAACAGGGAGTTGTGGGATATGCAACATTTCATGTAAAATAGCAGAAAGATTATTAATCTATTTATATGCAAGAAGGTAGTAGAGAACAGGGGAAGTCACGTTATGAAAGTATGAGTAACGCTGATTTGGTTGGCGAATGGGAGATGTCTTATTCAGATTGGGATCAGGCTATGAGTCTTGAGGGGGCTGACAGCTATGACGAGGAAGCAGTAGAACGAGAGTATCAGGTTATGGCCGAGATCCAGCCATTACTCGCAGATCGAGGTCTTTGGGATGAGAAAGCAAAAAAGCCAAGTAAAAGTAGTGTTGAATTGGAGGGGGGAGAATAAAACAAACCCTAGATCCCAAAGTAAAGAGCCACTAACATGGCTCTTTTCTGATATAATACCAACATGCCAAAGGGGTTAAACTTTTTAGAGGAGCCAGATGCTCTTGGTGGCCCAGAGCCAGATACAGAGCCAATGATCTCCTATCAACCACCGAAGATGCCTTTTAAGGTGAAGAAGGTGAGTTTTATTGCAGTCGGAGGCATTCTGCTTGTTGCGTGTCTTTTCTTTTTGATTAGCATAGGAAGGTTTGTTAATGCTGCTCTCGATGTCCAAGATTCACTTGAGGCGGCACAGGCCTATGCTTTGGAGTTTGAGTTTGAAAGGGCACAGATTGAAGTAAGGGAGGCTCAAGATTCGCTTGAGATAGCCAAGAGTAGCTTATGGGCTGCCAAGTGGATGTATCCATTGCCATATGTTGGTGATCAAGTTGAGGCACTGGTTGTGTTGGTCGACACTGGGATAACACTTGCTGGTGTTATGGATGATGCTTTGTCAATTGTTCAAGAGGTGTATTCGTCAGTTTCTGACATTCAAGATGCACTCGATGATGTTGCTGGGCTTGATAAGGAATATACGTTTGAAACATTGCCAAGTGACGTGCGTGTGGAGATACTTCAGACATTTAGTAATATTGCACCAGATTTAGCCAAAGCCAGTGTTCAGTTAGATATTGCACAAGAAAAGCTTTCTGAATTGGAGGGTCTGCAGCTTTTAGGTGATATGGAAGATGTTGTCCTAGAGCTTCAAGAAACATTGCCTAAGATTGCTGCTGCAGTTGAGCTTATTACACCATTTGCGCAGTCGATCGATGAACTTGCAGGGGTGGATCAGGATAGACAGTGGCTTTTGCTATTTTTGAATAACACAGAGATGCGGCCAGGTGGTGGCTTTATGGGTGTTTATGGATTACTACAGGTACGTGACGGAGAGATTATTGATATAACAACTGCTGATACTTATTCAATTGATCAATTGGTTGAGAGTGATGAATACGTTGTCGAGCCGCCGTATCCAATCGAGGCCTATTTGGGGCTTGATACATGGTACTTCCGTGATGCTAACTGGTACCCAGACTTTGCAGAGTCGTCGAAAACCGCAGTACAACTTTTGCGCCAAGAGTATTCTTATTCAGGTCAGCCAGTTCCTGAGATCCATGGCGTTATTGGATTCACACCAACTGTTGTCGAGATGTTACTTGAGGTGATCGGCGATGTCACAGTTGATGGAATCACTTTTACAAGTGAGAATTTCACCGAGACTCTTGAGTATGATGTTGAGTTTGGATTTAAAGAACGTGGAGTTGCATGGGAAGATCGTAAGGCGATAATCAACGATCTTGTCGATGAGCTCATGGATCGATTAATGGATGTATCTATTACAGAGCTTCCAGGTTTGATCACAGCCTTTGAGCAGATGTTCACGCAAAAGCAGATCGGAATGTATAGCTTTGATGCTCAAACCCAGGTTGTGTTTGAAGATGCTGACTGGGCAGGCGTGCTAGATGTTGACGAAACAGATGACTTTTTGTTGGTAGCTGACGCGAACATGGGTGCTCTGAAGACTGATCACGCAATGGAAAAGGAGATCGTGTATTCAATTATTCCAAGTGATAATGGTTACCAGGCGCAAGTTGATATCACTTATTATCATCAGGGTGGCTTTGATTGGCGCACAACTCGTTATCTAAGTTACACAAGTATCTTGGCGCCCATTGGTAGTGAGTTGATCTCAACAACTGGTGACAATGCATCTGCATATGAAGAGCTTGGAACAATGCGGTTTGGAAGCTATATCTCAATAGAGCCTGGAGAGACTGGCACTCTATCATTTGTGTATTCATTGCCAGACTCTGTGAGCGAGGCAATCGAAGATGGGCTTTATGATTTGACCGTTTTCAAGCAAGTAGGTTCTAAACAGGCTGCGTTGACTCTAGACCTTGATTTTGATAAAAACCTAAGAGCAGCAGAGCCTTCTGAGCTGGAAGACCAGTATGGAGATCAGACATATCACGTTGAGGTTCAGCTAGATCAGGATTTGGAGTTTATTGTGCAGTTTTAGCACTGCACTGTGTCACCCCTGCGCAGGCAGGGGTCCATCGAAAAGTCGAGTTCGATATATATCGATGGATCCCGGCTCAGGGGCCGGGATGACGAATGAATTTAGACGGAGGATTGAGGGGGGGAGATACTTACTTATGTTCGAGAAAAAAATTGGAATTGATTTAGGAACCACCACGGTTTTGGTATATCTGCCGAAGCGTGGAATTATTATCAATGAGCCATCTGTGGTAGCGGTATCCAAGGCAGACAGAAAAGTTTTGGCAGTTGGAAAAGAGGCAAAGGACATGCTTGGGCGCACCCCGGATACAATTGTTGCTCAACGTCCACTTAAGGATGGGGTGATTGCTGACTATAAAACCACAGAGGCAATGCTTCGATATTTCATCAATAAGTCTCTTGGAGGAATGCGGATTTTGCGTCCTGAAGTAATGGTTGCGGTTCCTGGTGGGATCACCTCAACTGAAAGACGTGCAGTTATTGATGCAGCACTCTCTGCTGGAGCAAAAGCTGCTTATATTATCCGTCAACCAATCGTTGCAGCCATAGGTGCGAGTATCCCAATCGGAAGTCCATCAGGTCACATGGTAGTTGAGATTGGTGGGGGAACCACTGAGGTTGCAGTTATCTCGCTTGGGGGGATTGTTGCATCTGACTCTGTCAGAATTGGGGGAGTTAAGTTTGATCAGGCGATCATGGAACATATTCGCAAGAAGTACAACCTTGCCGTTGGTGAACGAACTGCAGAGGAAATTAAGATTCGAGTTGGTTCCGCAATGTACTTGGAGGACAAACTTGAGATGGAAGTTAAGGGCCGAGATATGATAACTGGACTTCCAAAAATCATGATCGTGACCTCGGATGATGTCACAGAAGCTATCCAACCGCTCTTAGAAGGGATCCTAGAGGCAATTAAAGAGGTGTTGTATAAAACACCACCTGAGCTCTCCGCTGATGTGATGGACAAAGGAATCGTGATTTCTGGTGGAAGTTCACAGCTGCGGAACTTTGATCGGCTCATTGCAGAGGCGACTGGAGTGCCTACTTATTTGGCAGAAGAGTCACAACTTTGTGTTGCAAAGGGAACAGGAATTGCACTTGATAATCTTGACGCTTACAAGCGTAGCGTCTTCACTGGCTAGTTATGATTTACGGAATCGACGTTAATGCCCTGACACGACCGAACTACACTGGAGTTGAAAGGTATGTGTTTGAGCTAATAAGCGAGATGATGAAAAAACCGCTTAAGGAGGGGGAGCGGGTTTTTTTGTATACATCAAATATCGTCGATGATCTTGGAGAGTTACCAGAAGGATGGGAATGGAAAGTCTTAAAGCTTTCAATATTATCAAAGGGTTGGACGCATATGCGATTAAGCTGGGAACTACTTGTAAGGCCGCCTGATGTATTCTTCTCACCTGCACATGAGATTCCATTGGGATCTTGGCGAACAAAAATTGTGAACACAATTCACGACATTGCTTTTGTCCATGTGCCCGAGGTGTATACATTTTTTAATCGTTTTCGACAGAAATGGGCAGTTAGACGCGCAGCTCAAAAGGCTGATCAGATTTTAACGGTTTCAGAGACCACAAAGGCTGATCTTGAGAAGTTCTACAAGATTCGGTCTGATCGAATGACTGTAACTAGATTAGGGGTCAGACCCAATAAGTTTAGGGTCAGACCCAGGGATGTGGATGAAATTTTGCAAAAATACCATTTAAAAGCTCAGAAGTACTTACTAACCATCGGTCGAGTTGAAAAGAAAAAGGGAATTGGTTTTTTGCTGCAAGTTTTTGAAAAGTACATTGAAAAGCACCCCGAGTCAGATTTACACTTAGTTCTTGGAGGAAAGATGGGAAATGGCCAAGAGGAGATTGAGAATCAAATCAAAAGCTCAAAGGCCAAGGATCGAGCCCATGTTTTAGGATTTGTACCTGAGGAAGATCTTGCTGCATTGATGCATGGATCGCTGGCATATGTTTTTCCTTCAACCTATGAAGGATTTGGCATTCCAGCACTTGAGGCCATGGCAGCTGGAACTCCAGTAATAGCATCAGATGTACCTGCATTGCGTGAGGTATGTGGCGATGCAGCCTTGATTCGATCAACGCAAGATATCCATGCCTGGGTTGATGCTATGGAGCAGGTTCGAGGTAGTGAAATTAGATCGAATCTGATCGAAAAGGGAAATCAGCGAGTACAAGAGTTTACTTGGCAAAGTACGGCACAAAAGACGTGGGAGGTTTTGAGGGATTTGTAGATATGCGTGACATTATTACCGAACTTATACATTTAGGATTTTCACCCAATGAGGCCAAGGTGTATTTGGCAGCATTGGAGTTGAGCGTGTCACCTGCACAACGAATTGGTGATAAGGCTGGTGCTAATCGTGCAACAACCTATGCGGTGCTTAAGAGTTTGATAAAGAAGGGGTTGATTACTTCAGTAAATGTCGATGGCACACAACACTTTAGGGCAGAGGCCCCGCAGTCGATTTTGACATTATTTGAGCTTCAGCAGCGGGAGTTAGAGAAGCGAAAGCATAAGGCACATCAAACAATCCAGCGTTTGCAGGTGTTTCACAATACTGATGGCAGTAAACCTAAGATTCGTTATTTTGAGCGTGTTACGGGGCTTCGTGCTATGCAGGCAGAGTATGAGATGTTGGATGAGGATATGATTCAGATTGTGGGACTGGATACTTTGAAAAAGCTCTATGATCCATCTTCAGATGGAGAGCATGCAAAAGAGTTGAAGCGTAAGGATCGAAAAGTGAAGACCATTATTGCAACGCAAGAAGATACATCGCATTTAGATGAGCTTGATAACTTTCAATATGTTGTTGTTGATCCAGATGTTGTAAGTATCAAAGGTGAGATGACAGTTTGCGGCGATCGGGTTGTTATGTTTTCTTACTCATCGAGTATCATCGCCGTAGAGGTTCAGTCAAAGGAGATTGCAGATACTGCAAGGGCAACACTTGAGCTTGCTTGGAATGAGGCTGTTAGGCTTTCGAGGATAGGAAAGGAAGATTAGTTATCGCTTGGGGGTATTCCATCCCCCAAACCCCCTGGCCATGTTTCTTTGCTGGCCCAAAGAAATATGGAAAAGAAAAGGCCTTTGCGAGTAGTCCCGCGGCTTACTAGAACACAGACACCTGCCGCCAATTTTTTTATTAGAGGTATTAATGGTTGGGCTGATCGATAATCTCCAGCCGTAGGGTTGGCGTCGGGTCGCAAGGCCCGACACCATCAGGGACGTAGGGCAACTGCACGCACTCAAGATTAGCTGGGGAAAATTGGCTGGGGACTGAGTTTGAGGATACAGACAAAACACCACCCAATCGGGTGGTGTTTTTTGCGCTGTTCACAAGTTTACTTATGAACACTGCGTGTTGGCAGAGCACAGTACTAGGTACTGGCCCTGCCTGTGAGACGGGGGAAGGGACGGGGGACTAGGCCGCAGCCGAGTGCTTGCGATCGAGCTCAGCGATCCGGTTGTGGAACAGCTTCTCGAGCTCGCGCTGCTGGGCTTCGAGTTCCTCGATCGCCCTGGGCGGGATGGGGAGTTCCTCATCGAGACGGTGCTGGATCATCTTTTCGAGATCACCCTCTGAGGTGCCCAGCCAGGGCATCCGGTGCTTGTCCTCGACGTGCCGGTTGGTGTAGGGCATGTAGCTGGCCCACCTCGGGCCGCGGTAGTTCCGTTCTGCGCCGCGACGGGCGCGCGGCCTGTGGCCGTGGAGCCGTGCCACATGGCAGTCCTTGGACACGTGACGGCTCTTGCGAGCCTGGTGGGGCTCGGCCGCGATACGCTCGGCCTCGAGATGAGCGGCATAGCGGGCGATGGCATCGGCATACTCGACCTCGTAGTCGATATCGCCTTCGATCATGTCTCCTCTGTACACCCTGACCATGTCTCCTGCCAGCCAGATCAGGTGCTCTTGCGCGAGCTGGACCCGACGCTCTTCGTTTTCTCCGATCCAGTTCTCCATGTCGTCCCAGACCTCATCTTCGTCGTACTCGTCGAGCTCGTATTCCTCGTCGTCCAAGGCCTCGCGGCCGAAGTCGAAGTGCTCGATGAGGACCTGGTCAGTGGAGGGGTCGACGCGATCGGGGTGGAAGGGGTCAGCCATCTGGACGTGCATGTCGTACAAGTCCATGTGGTTGTTCATGGCTACCTCGCCGAAGTTGGGCGAGGTTCCGAAGCTGCGCACTCCATTCTCGTTGGTGACCCACCAGGCCGGCTTGCGGCCGGTGATCTGGTTTTTCTCGTCTGCCCACCGCTCGAGCTCCTGGGCCCGACCTTCTGCGATGATCTGCTGCCGCTGTCGTTCACCTTCCAGATCCAGGGTCATGACGACGTTTGGGACTGGCAGGTGTCGAACTTCTGATGCTGCTGTTGCCATTTCCGATATCTCCTTCGGTGTGGCTTCTGGTGGAAAGAAAACCCCGGGATGGGGCGTCTATTTGTGGTGGTTTCCCACAGCAATCTGGAGGTGATGTGGTGCTCTGAGACAGGCTCAGAACATGTGCCCAGCTAGGCTGGGCTCATAGGGTAGTGACTCCCGAAGGAATATATCCCGAGAATGTTCGGGTATGTACTAGGAGTTAGCCGAAGCCAAGTCTTAGAACTTGAACATTCAATCCTCCTGAGGCTTTGTAATTTCAGAAGAAATTCATCAACCTCCAGGTTGCTGTAGAAAACGCCTCAGATGTGATCTCCTAATCACATCCAAAGCGTTTTTTTTGTTCTCTCTCAAATTGTTGTCATCCTGAACGAAGTGAAGGATCCACTCAAGTAGATTCTTCGCTACGCTCAGAATGACAGGTGACATAGCCACTCAGAGCACACAAGTGAACTTGTATTCTCTGCGCGACCCGCATACAGGCGATCTTGAGACAAGGCTCGTGATCGGTGATCCTGCATGCGAGACGGAAGGGGGTGAAGGGGCGGCGGACTAGCGGGGCGCCTGGCTGAGCTCGCGGATGCTGGCCGTCAGACCGCCATCCTGGGCCTGGGCGACCTTGCGGGTGGGGGTCAGCCGCTGGAAGTCCAGGTCGCTCTCCTTGCCACCGACCTTCGCAGGCAGGGCAGCGGAGAACTTGCGGATCTGGGCGAACACCTCATCGGTGAGGATGCCCAGCGCCACGAAGCACTCACCGACCTCGCGGTAGCTCCGGCGCACACCCAGCTTCTTGCTCTGGGCGATGGCGTAGAGCGTGTTCGCCGCGGCCTGCTTGTTGCTGGTCAGGACGACCTTCCCGGCCTTCTGGTCCATCGCGTAGGTGTAGGGGCACTTGCCGCTGTGCTGCCACTTGTCGCCCCTCTTGAACCGCCGGTAGGTGCCGGCCTTGGATGCGGCATCCAGGATGGCCTTGCAGGCTTGGTTCTGGTGCGAGAGGAAGACGGCCACATCGTAGCGGGCCTTGGCAGCCAGGCCAGCCTTGTCACCTGCGTCGTGCATCTTCTTGAGGCACAGCTGCTCGGCGACCAGGCGCGCGGGCTCGAGCTCCTGTACCATCTGCTCCATTGCCGCCTCGTCACTCTTGACCAGGTTGGCGATGGCCAGTAGGGCGCGCTTCAGCTGCTTCTCGGCCTCGGTCAGCTCATCCCACTTTTTGTAGATGAAGAGGGTGTCCTGGCGGGGCTGCGTGTTCTTGGTTGCTTCGGCCATGATGGCACTCCTTGTTCTGGCTGGGTGACCCCTCGACCTCCTTGGTCGGGTGGTCGGGGGTTGGATGGAAGCCCCGGGGGTGGGGCATGCTTGGGGAAACAAGTGAAGGGAACGCATTTATATTGGCTTTCTGGCCAAATGCGAACGTTGTAATATAGCACAAAAAAGCGGTTTTGTCAAGAGCAAACCATGGATTTGGGGCCAAAGTTAGTAAAAAAAATTGTAAAGCTCTGAGTGATCAGTTGGGGGTACTCCGTCCCCCTGGACCCCCAGGCCATATTTCTTTGCTCACCCAAAGAAATATGGAAAAGAAAGGGTGTTGGCCCATACTGCGCTCGTCCAGGTATACCTCAGGCATACAAACGGGCATTTTGGCGATCCAATTTGTAATTAAAGGATAAATTGGACTCAAAATGCTATTCCGTTCTCCTGCCCGAGGATAAGCCTGGATGTACTCGTGGTGGGCCTGAGTCTGGGTCCTGGGTTCCCTTCGACTCGCCCTGCTCGCTCAGGACCTTCGGCTGCATTCCGTGGTACAATACCCCTATGAATCCCTCGTTTGAGAGCATTATTGGCCATAAAAAGCAGTGTGATTATCTAAAGCATGTCCTAGAGTCTGGAAATGTCGCACATGCTTATTGTTTTTCTGGTTCAAAAGGATTGGGCAAGGCAACGATTGCAAAGGAGTTTGCTGAGCGATTATTAAGTCTAGAGACTGACAAACTTCAAACTTCACCAAATGTAACAATCGTAAGTGATGAGAATGGGAAGATCGGAGTTGAAGAGATCCGAGCGCTCAAGCAGACCTTGTCACTTTCTACTTTTGGTGGAGGCTGGAAGATTGCAATTATCAACGGCGCTGATTCAATGACAACCTCTGCGCAGAATGCCTTACTAAAAACATTGGAAGAACCAACACCTCAGACTGTTTTGATCCTCATCTCTCATAACTCAGATGCACTTTTGGAAACCATTCGTTCGCGCGTTGCGACTATTGAATTCAATCTTTTGCCAGTTGATCAAATAGTTGATGCCCTTGAAGATAGGTTTGGAGTAAAAAAACAAAAAGCACAGCTTATTGCGCAGCTTAGTATGGGTAGAGCAGGAGTTGCATTTGTTTGTTCTGACGAAGAGAACTGTAAGGAGCAAGAAGAAAAGGCACAGGAGGCTCTTCAGTTTTTGCAAGACCCACTTTACGAGCGAATGCGTAAGATTGAGTTGATCACAAAAACCAAAGAAGATCGTCAACGAGTGATCCAAAACATGGTAGAATTATGGAGAATGTGGCTGCATGAAGGTTTGCTGTACTCTTTGGGTATGAGCTCTGCTGATCAGGTTAAAGATCTAGCAGGACAAAGCTCAGGTACTCAGATCAAGAAAGCACTCTCAACTCTTCATGAATGTGAGCGTGCACTGGATCGCAATGTTCAACCAGCACTTGCCCTACAAGTGTTTGCGTCGAGTTTTTAAACAACTAATCTGTCATCCCGGCCGTAGAGCCGGGATCCATCGAAAATCAATTTCGATAAGTGATGGACCCCCGATCGGGGTCGGGGGTGACACATAATGAGAATATGAAAAAATATACATCTTTAAGCCTTTTGGCTCTGTCCTTGGTACTTGTTGGTAATAGTTGCCTTTCATCAAGCTCAACATCTAGCACTGGCGGTGTTTGGCAAACACAGGACAGTGGACAAAACTGGACTCAACTGGCAGCGCTTCCTCAGGCAGGCGGAGTCGGATCTATTGCTGGAGTAAATGTAACAGTTATTGAGATTGATCCCTCAGATGCTACTGTTTACTATCTTGGAACTGATGGAAATGGAGTGTTTGTCTCATATGACGCTGGAAGCACATGGCAGCGACCAGATGCAAGCGCCCTTGCAACTGGATCGATTGTTGATATTGAAGTTCACCCAAGTGATGTTTGTACGATCTATATTGCATATCCTGACACAGTTTTGAAGACTACTGACTGCATGCGAAGTGTTGATGATATTTATGAAGTAGATCAGTCAGACGAGTATGTGACAACTTTTGATATTGATTGGTACAGTCCAGACAATCTTTGGCTTGGTAACGAGCAAGGAGCAGTTATTAAGTCAGCAGATGCTGGAGGAACTTGGTCAACTATTTATCGTGTAAATGATGATATTACTGATTTAGAAATCAGTAAGGCAGATAGTCGGATTATCCTTGTGGCAACTGACCGCAGGGGCCTGTATCGATCTGAAGACAGTGGATCAAGCTGGACTGAGTATGAGGATGAGCTAAGGAAAGAGTTCAAGAGTTCAGATGAGGTTTATGGTTTTACTCAAACCGAAGATGGAACGTCTGTGATTATGAATACTGAATATGGATTACTGATTTCCATTGACATGGGTGAGACATGGGATGCTTTGTCATTGCTTACAGAAGAGGGTGAAGTCCGAGTTTGGGATGTTGCATTTGCACCTCACAATGCGAGCGATATTTACTACACAACCTCATCAACTTTTTACAGCACAAGCACTGGAGGTCAGTCATGGGTAACTGAAGATTTACCGTCTGGCAGAACACCTTACATTGTGCGCGTAAATCCAGATGATATGGATAGGGTTTTGGTAGGATTTAGAGCATTGGACAACTAGCGAAAAACTGACTAAGATGCATTTTATATGAGTAGAAACGAACAATTTCAAAAAGTAATCGAGTTCTTTGAAGGAGAACTTAAGACCCTACGAACTGGTCGCGCCACTCCAGAGTTGGTTGATAGTGTTCAGGTTGAAGCCTATGGAGCGCAGCAGCCACTAAAAGCTGTTGCGAGCATTTCAACACCTGACCCAAAGACTGTGCAGATTGAGCCATGGGATGCGTCTGTTGTTCAGTCGATTGAAAAGGCGCTCATGGAAGCAGATCTTGGCATGACTCCAAATGTAGATGGAAAAATCATCCGTCTTAATATGCCAATGATGACAGATGATAATCGTCAGCAAATGGTTAAGAAGTTGAAAGAAAAGACAGAGGATTCGAAGGTTAAGATTCGTCGCATAAGAGAGGATGAGAAGAAAGTAATCGATAAGCAAGAAGGTATTGGAGATGACGACAAGCGCCGTGAACTTGAGAATCTTGAAAGCGACGTAAAGGATCAAGTTGCAAAGATCGATGAGATGGCAAAGAAAAAAGAAGAAGAGATTACAACGATTTAATATGGCAAAAGAAGAGCAGAAGCAAATGGAAAAGATCGTGTCGCTTTGTAAGCGACGCGGCTTTATCTTTCCGTCCTCAGAGATCTATGGTGGGTTTTCAGCAGTTTATGACTATGGCCCGCTTGGCACAGAGCTTTCAAATAACATTAAGGCTGCATGGTGGAAAACAATAGTACATGAGCGTGAAGATGTCGTTGGACTTGATAGCTCGATTTTCATGAGTCCAAAGATTTGGGAGGCTAGTGGACATGTTGGTGGCTTTGCTGATCCTCTGACTGAGTGTAAGAAGTGCCATGCGCGACATCGTGTTGATCACATGCTTGAGTCAATTGATGTGTTTGCAGATGAGAAAATGACTGAAGAGGAGGTAAATAAGATTTTTGAAGAAAATAAAGATAAGTTGAAGTGTCCAAAATGTGGGGCGCAAGATTTCACAGATGTTCGAAAGTTCAACTTGCTCGTGCAGTCAAACCTTGGAAACTTCACAGGAGATTGGGCAGAAAATCCAGTGTATCTTCGCGGTGAGACTTGCCAAGGAATCTTTGTGAACTTTAAAAATGTAGTTGATTCAATGCACGTTAAGGTTCCGTTTGGTATTGCTCAAGTTGGTAAAGCATTTCGTAATGAGATTACAGCGCGGCAATTCATATTTAGAACACGCGAGTTTGAGCAAATGGAGATGCAGTATTTTGTACATCCAGATGAAGCAATGAAGTTCTATGATGAGTGGAAGGAGCTCAGAATGCAGTTCTACATTGATCTAGGTATAGATAAGAAAAACCTTAAATGGCATCAGCATGAGAACTTAGTGTTCTATGCTAAGGAAGCGTATGACATTGAGTATAAGTATCCATTTGGATGGAAAGAGCTTGAGGGCATCCATGCGCGAGGGGACTATGATCTTACTCAGCATTGCGAACATTCTGGTCAAAAGCTGGAGTACATGGATCAGCAGAAAAAAGAAAAGTATACCCCCCACGTTGTTGAAACCTCTGCTGGCGTTGGGCGTACTCTACTAGCAGTTCTTACCGATGCTTACACAGAGGAAGAAGTTGAGGGAGAGACTCGTGTGGTCTTGAAGCTTCATCCAAAGCTAGCACCATTCAAGATCGCAGTGTTGCCACTCTCAAAGAAAGACGAGCTGATCGAACCAGCGCGCGAAGTTTTCAAAACTCTTGCAAAGAAATATCACACAGACTTTGACATTACTCAGTCGATTGGGAAGCGATATCGCAGACAAGACGAGATTGGAACGCCATACTGTATTACATTTGATTTTGATTCATTGGAGGATAAGGCGGTTACTGTTCGTGATCGCGATACTATGAAGCAGGACCGTGTAGCTATAAATGAGCTAGAAGCATACTTTGCAGAGAAGCTCGATTATTAATCAATAGAAAAATATGATCAAAGCAAAGCAGCTGAATAATGGCATGCGATTTCATCTTGTTCCGTTTAAAGGCACAAATGCTGTTACTGTTTTAGTTTTGTCAGACGTTGGCTCTCGTTATGAGTCAGATAGAGTAATGGGAGGCTCGCATCTTATCGAACACATGATGTTCAAGGGAACGAAAAAGCGACCAACAACATTGGATATTTCAAAGGAATTAGATCGATATGGTGCAGAGTTCAATGCCTACACTGGCAAGGATGTTACTGGATATTATGTAAAAATTGCTGGAGATAAGGCACCGGTCGCGATCGATCTTTTACATGACATGCTTTTTAACTCAAAGTTTGACTCTAAAGAACTCAAACGCGAGAAGCAAGTGATAGTTGAGGAGATAAAGATGTATGAGGAAAATCCGATCATGCATATTGGCGATATGATTGAGCAGGTGATGTTTGACGGCTCTTCTTTGGGCCGGGAGATTGCTGGAACACCTGAATCAGTAGTTGACATGAGACGTGCTGATATCCTTAAGTATAAGAATGAACATTATTCACCTGAGAGAATGGTTGTTGTATTAGCTGGAGCGATTCCAAAGGACGCCAAAGCGCTTCTTGAAAAAACATTTGGAAGCGTAAAGGTTACGCAGGACAAGGTGAGAGCTTACGAGACAATCTCTGATCGTTTTGAAGCTCCGGGAGCTCGCATGAGAACGCAGTTTAAGCCATTGAAACAGATCCAACTTGCACTAGGTTTTCCAACAGTTGGTCGTGAGCATAAGGATTCCCCAGCGCTTAGAATCTTATCAACTATATTGGGAGGGTCGATGAGTTCAAGGTTATTTATCGAAGTTAGGGAACGTAAGGGACTTTGCTACACGATCCGATCCCATGTTGGTTTTTATGAGGATGTTGGTAAGTTTATTATCCAAGCAGGACTTGATGAGAAAAGACTTGATGATGCTGTTAAGACAATTTTCAAGGAGCTGGATAAGATTAAAAAGCACGGTGTAACTCAAAAAGAACTTAGTTATACAAAGGACCATTTGGATGGCGCTATGCAACTTGGTCTTGAGAATTCATCTGCACGAGCAGAGTTTTATGGCCGGCAGGAGCTTCATCTGGGATATTCAAAAACCCCAGAAGAGCGACTTAAGGAATTACATGCAGTTAAGCGTTCAGATATTAAAAGAGTGGCTTGTGAGGTTTTGGATCTTAATCAATTATCAGTTGCAGCAATTGGTCCGTACAAGAAAGATAAGGATCTAAAGAAGCATTTCGAAGAAGTAATGAAAAGTGATAAAAGGTAGTAAAAGGTGATTAGAGGTTTGGAACTTCGTAACCTCTGATCACCTCTGATCACCTCTATAACCTTTTTACTATGAAATACGTATTTGCAAATTGGAAAATGAACCTAGGCATTCGCGAGAGTGTGGCCCTTGCGCGTGGAGTAATGCGAACACTACGAGGTAAGGAAAAGACACCGTCAGTTGTTATATTTCCATCCTTTACTGTGCTTAACGAGGTTCGAAAGGTAATGGCGCGATCTAGAATGAGACTTGGTGCGCAAAATTGTGGTACACAGAAAAAGGGCGCATTCACTGGAGAGGTCTCAACCTCCATGCTTGAAGACATTCAGTGTGAGTATGTTTTGGTAGGTCATTCTGAGCGTCGTCATGTTTTTGGTGAAAGTCTAGAGATTATTAAAGATCGTTTTAAGGCCGCAATGGAGTCAAAACTTGTACCTGTTTTGTGTGTGGGTGAGCCATCAGAAGAGCGTAATGTTGGAAATGCAGAGTCTTATGTGTCAGAGCAGCTTATCAGTGCATTGAAAGGTTTACGCATCCCAAGGCAAAAGCATCTATTTGTTGCTTATGAACCAGTATGGGCCATTGGATCAGATCACGCGGCGCTTGTTGCAGATATGGTTGAGATGCATGACTTCATCAAAGATACGATCAAAAAGATTGTAGACGTTCCTGAAAGTAAGATTCATATTTTGTATGGAGGATCAGTTGATTCTCAAAACGCATATGTGTTTTTACGTGAGGAATTAGTTGATGGGGTGTTGGTTGGGGGTGCAAGCTTGAAAATAAAAGAGTTCCAGGGCATAGTAGACGCCGCAACTGATGTCATAACCGCTCAGGAACTATAATCTATGTTTTGGACGATATTATTTAGCATATTATTTGTAGGAGGCGTTATTGTGATTGGATGGCTTGTTTGGCAAAAGTGGACCGACCTGAGAGTTCTAGATCCAGATTCGATCCCAGAGTCTGTGTCAAAGAAAAAGAAACAAGAGTTATTGAGAAAGCGAATTGAGCGCACAGGACTCAAGTATGCCAAAAAAGCGCAGAAGGGAGTCATACGACCTCTTGGTACTGGAATGCAAGAAGCATTCCGGCGTTTTGCTGGAAAGCTGACTGCAGCCGAGCGTAGGTATCAGCAAGAAAAGCACAAGCAGGCAGCCGACGAAGGGGACCTGCGTGTTATTGATCAACTTGTCGATGAGGCACAAAAGTTTATGGATGAGGAGATCTGGGATTTGGCCGAGAAGAAGCTCATTCAAGTTATTGGGCTTGATGCTCGCAACGCAGATGCATACGAGCTTCTTGGACGCGTATATCTGGCTACAAAGGATTATGAATCAGCTAAGGAGACATTTGTATTTCTGAATAAACTTCATCCAAAAGACGCTAGTGTAATAGCTAGCTTGGGTGAAGTCGATCTGAAACTCGATAACGTGGATGGTGCGGTTGGGCACTTTGAAAGGGCAGTAGAATTGAGCCCGAAGAATCCCAAATATCTTGATCTCTACATTGAAGCGATCATTAAGAGCGGAGACGTTCATATGGCTATGACAGTGTTAGATCGGTTGATAGAGGTAAACCCAGAGAATAAGAAAATACTAGATTTTGAGAAGAAAATAGAAGAACTTCGGAAAAATAAGTAAAAATACTAACATTAGGCAAAACCCTTGACTTTTCAAGGGTTTTGTGTTAATTTTTTAAGCTTGCGCGGGATCCCCCTGCGTCAAGTGGGCTTTGCCCAAAAGGCCCCTTTACAACGTTTTTGAAGGCAGGAAGCTTTCAATGAAGGGAACATGATGTTCAAAAAACTGATCATGGCATTGCCAGTCATGGCAGTGCTTGCATCCGGATGCTACAGCTGGTGGGATATGGAAGGCGTCAAGCTGCTCGATACCAACGACACTGGATCGTCCTACGGTCAGGATGCCGATGGCGATGGCTACGACGATGGCCAGGACTGCGACGACGCCGACGCCGCCATCAACCCCGGCGCCGACGAGTACTGCGACGGCATCGACAACGACTGCGACGGTCTGGCCGATGAAGATGATGCCGCCGACGCCACCACCTGGTACGCAGACAGCGACGGTGACGGCTACGGAAGCATCAGCTACACGCTGAATGCCTGCAACCAGCCCACCGGCTACGTCGAAGACGGCTCCGACTGCGACGATGGCGATGAGTTCATCTACCCCGGTGCCGACGAGGTCTGCAACGGCTACGACGACGACTGCGACAGCCAGGTCGACGACGACGACAGCAACCTGGTGGACGCCAGCAGCTGGTACGCCGATGCCGACAACGACGGCTACGGTGACGAGGACGATGAGGTCCACGCCTGTGAGCCTCCCTCGGGATACATCGACAGCGGTGACGACTGCGACGACTCCAATGGCTTCGTTAACCCCGACGCCGAGGAGATCTGCGACGAGGTGGACAATGACTGCGACGGCGACGTCGACGAGGGAGTCACCACGACCTACTACGCTGATGTGGATAACGACGGCTATGGCAACGCAGCGATCCCCCACGAAGCCTGCGACGAGGTCCCCTACGGCTATGTCTCGGACGCCACCGACTGCGACGACGCCGCCTTCGAGACCAATCCCGATGCCGGTGAGATCTGCGACGCCGCTGACAACAACTGTGACGGCGACGTCGACGAAGGTTTCGATGCCGACGGTGACGGTTTCCCGAGCGTGGCCGACATGGTCGTGTGTGCGGGTGCCTATACCGACTTCGACTGCGACGATTCGCGGGCTGACATCTACCCCGGCGCTCCGGAAAGCTGCGACGGCACTGACTACGACTGTGATGGCATCTTCTCGGAAGAGGCCACCTGGTACGCGGACACCGACTCCGACGGCTACGGTGATTCTTCCAGCACCACCGAGTCCTGTGAGGCACCATCCGGCTACATCTCGGATGCCACCGACTGCGACGATACCAATGCCACGGTCTACCCCGGCGCGGAAGAGTACTGCAACTACCTGGACGACGACTGCGACGGTGACACCGACGAGTCCGACGCCGTGGACGCTGGGCTCTGGTACGTCGACACCGACGCGGATGGTTTCGGAGATTCGGGCGCAACCGCAATCAGCGCCTGCACCCAGCCCTCCGGCCACGTCTCCGACAGCACCGACTGCGACGACACCGATGCCAGCGTCAACCCCAGCGCCAGCGAGATCTGCGATGGCATGGACAACGACTGCGACGGAGACATCGACGAGTCCGACGCTGTGGACGCCAGCACCTGGTATGCCGATTCAGACGGCGACAGCTACGGCGACGCCTCGGTAAGTGCCACGGCCTGTACCCAACCCTCAGGCTATGTGGTCTTCAACACCGACTGCGACGACACCGACGCGGCCGTCAATCCCGGCGCCGACGAGTACTGCAACGGCTACGACGACGACTGCGACAGCGACGTCGACGAGGACGACGCCGTGGACGTGCTGACCTTCTATGCCGACGCCGATTCGGACGGCTACGGTGATACTTCCAGCAGCACCGAGTCCTGCGAGGCACCTTCCGGCCACGTCTCCGACAGCACCGACTGCGACGACACCGATGCCAGCGTCAACCCCAGCGCCAGCGAGATCTGCGATGGCATGGACAACGACTGCGACGGCGACACCGACGAGTCCGATGCCGTGGATGCTGCGCTCTGGTACGCAGACACCGACTCCGACAGCTTCGGTGATACCGGGACCAGGATCATCGCCTGCACCCAGCCCTCCGGCTACGTCTCCGACTCCACCGACTGCGACGACACCGACTCCGCCATCAACCCGGACGTCGAGGAGGTCTGCGATAGTGTGGACAACGACTGCGACAGCCTGGTGGACGATGATGATCTGGGCGTGACCGACCAGACCACGTGGCACGACGACAACGACGGCGACGGCTATGGCAATGGCACAGCGGTCGACGCCTGCTTCCAGCCGACCGGGTTCGTGGAGACGACCGGCGACTGCGACGACACCGACGCCACGATCTACCCCGGCGCGGACGAGTACTGCGACGGCGTGGATACGGACTGCGACGGCGACCTCGACGAGGACGACGCCCTGGACGCGACCACCTGGTACGCAGACACCGACTCCGACGGCTACGGTGATGCGGGTCTCACCCTGACTCAGTGCTACGTGCCCAGCGGTTACACCGCCGACAGCTCGGACTGCGACGACACCGATGCCAGCATCAACCCCGGTGCCGACGAGTACTGCGACGGCGTGGACAACGACTGCGACGGAGACACGGACGAGGGTTTCGACGGTGACTCCGATGGCTATCTGAGCATGGCCGACTGCTCCCATGGCTCCGACTGCGACGACACCGACCCTGCCATCAACCCCGGCGCCGACGAGGTCTGCGACAGCGTGGACAACGACTGCGACGGAGACATGGACGAGTCCGGCGCTGTGGATGCCACGACCTGGTACCTCGACAGCGACCTGGACGGCTATGGAAGCGATGACGATCCGACGGTCGTGTCCTGCTCTGAGCCTTCGGGCTATACGGATGCAGGAGGCGACTGCGATGACAGCGATGCAGACACCAACCCCATCGCCACGGACCACGAGGCGACCGTCTGGGACGAGGACTGCAACGGACTCTCTGGACGGGAGGTGACAAGCTACGAGAACGATGTGGGTGACTTCCTCTACCCCTCGGGCGTGAGCCTGGTGGATAATGAGGACATCTACTCCACGTTCGTCTCGGGGAGCGCAGACTGGACCGACCCGTTCGGTTCCAGTGCCACGGTGACGTCCGTGACCCTGTCCACGATCTACTCCGGAACGCTCAACGGCATCGAGATGGTGTCGGGCAGTTCGAGCGCCATCGAGGGTGGCTGCATGCACGCCACACCGGTGAGCACGCTCACCCCGGGCAATGAGTACATCGCCACCGTGGCCATCAGCCACGTCGGCTCGATGGGCTCCATCTCCTGGGTCCTGATGAGCGAGGCAGACTACAGCAACTACCTGAGCGGGTCATCCACCTACACGATCTACAAGAACATGACAGTGGGTGAGGAGATCATCCTGGGTGGAGTGTTCACTGCCACCTCGGCCAGTGAGACCATCCGACTGTGCGCCAAGGATCCGTCCTACGGCCACGAGTACGATGTGGTGGTGGCCCACCTCAGCATCGACGAGGCTGAGTAGGAGTCCTCACAGACCCCCCACACAACGTCTATAACCCCCTGTTTTCAGGGCCAAAAGCGGCTACTCCGCTAAGGCTCTGGACAGGGGGTTTGAGCTTATTAGAATATTTGCAAGGCATAAAAACTCGCGAATATTAGTGAAAACTCTTGACAAAAAGAGGTTTTCTTGCTAATGTTCTTTTCTTGCATGCCCTATAAGCATTATGGCTTATGTGTGTGCATGGGTCTGTTCAGGTTCAATCACCACCAAAGTGGAGTTAGATCCTGACTGCTACCCAATCCGGCCCCTTGAACAAAGAGGAGATGCCATGAGGCTCTTCAAAACAATTCCCACAATGATTCTGGTAGCCGCCATGACGGTTGGCTGCTTTGAAGAGAAAGAGTTCGACACCGCCGAGTATCCAGAGGATCATGATGGCGACGGCTACAACAGTGACGATGACTGCGACGACACCGATGCTTCGGTCAACCCCGACGCAGAGGAGGTTTGCGACGAGGTGGACAACGACTGCGACGGCGACGTCGACGAGTCCGACGCGATGGACACCACCAACTGGTACGTGGACTCGGATGGTGACAGTTTCGGCAGCATCTATCTCATGGTGAAGGCCTGCGAATCCCCCACGGGTTACGTGGACAACGCCGACGACTGCGACGACTCCGACGCCAGCGTCTACCCCGGTGCCGAGGAGATCTGCGACGAGGTGGACAACGACTGCGACGGTGTGATCCCCGAGTCCTTCACCTGGTACATCGATGGCGACTCCGATGGTTTCGGGGATCCGGACAACGTAACCATTGTGGACTGCGAGCAGCCCACTGGCTACGTCACCGATGCCACCGATTGCGACGACACCGATGCTTCGGTCAACCCCGACGCAGAGGAGGTTTGCGACGAGGTGGACAACGACTGCGACGGCGACGTTGATGAGGGGGTCACCTCGACCTATTACGAGGACACCGATGGCGATGGCTATGGCAATCCCAGCCTGACCGGTGAGGCCTGCGAGCTTCCCACCGGCTATGCCGCCACTCCAGGAGACTGCGACGACACCGACGCCTCCATCAATCCGGACGCCGAGGAGGTCTGTGGCGACGGAGTCGACAACAACTGTGATGGAGATGAGGACACCGAGTCCTGGTATGCCGACTCGGACGGCGACGGCTACGGCGACCCCAGTACCATCTCAGGGGCAGAAGCTTGCACTCAGCCCTCGGGCTACGTCTCGGACGCCACCGACTGCGACGATTCCGATGCCAGCATCAACCCCGGCGCCGACGAG
>CAYVLY010000004.1:0-4151 GCA_964452565.1 uncultured Gammaproteobacteria bacterium
ACATATGGAACGACTAATAGCAGTTATCACCACAATCAGTCCATACAATGACTAAAATACGTAAGAGATAATCAAGGCCAAGAGTGATGAAACGGCGCTCTTCGTGATCGACATCCTCAATAGTGAGTGCCATTGGGTCCATCAGTACTCCTGTGGCATCAGCAAGACTGATACCGTGCCTCTGAATGTTGATCTGGTTTTTTGTGGGATCAAACTCTGTCTTCATGATCTATATTATATGCATGTTATGCATACATTCAATCGATTGAGGAATAAAGCGTTTGTCGTGATACCCCATACTCTTTAGCTAGTGTAGTAGTGCAATCTTGATGGAACTTATAATCCGCATGCATATCATCTTAAAAAATGTATTGCGTTGTTTTAAAAGAAAAAACATAAGTTCCAATCTAACTGCAACAGTACACTAGTACTCGAACACCAAGATAACTTAGGATGTTAAACTGATATCTCAACAGGACAGTCCAACTTGTTGAGGAATCAAAATGAAAAAGAGATTCGTTGTTCGTTTAGCCGGTGAAGAACGTAAACAGCTTGAGGAATTGATCAATCGAGGGAAAGCAGCGGCTTACCGTCGGCGCCATGCCCAGGTACTGCTGCTGGTAGATGAAGGAGAGTTCGGCCCTGCAAAGATTGACCGTGAAGCTGCAGAACAGGTTGGCTTCAGTCGTAGAACCGTGGAACAAATTCGTGAGCGGTGTGTATGTGAAGGGCTTGATTCAGCACTGGAACGTAAAAAACGAAGTCGTGAACGGTCCACCAGTCTGGATGGTGAAGGCGAAGCTCGGCTGGTGAACATAGCCTGTAATGAGCCACCGGAGGGATATGCACGATGGACCTTGAGCATGCTGTGTGATCGCCTGATTGAACTGGAGATTGTTGAGACAATTTCTACAGAGACCGTTCGTCGGGTTTTAAAAAAACACCATCAAACCTTGGCAGAAGCGGATGTGGTGCATTCCAGCACAAGCCAACGCTGCATTCGTCTGCCAAATGGAAGAGGTGCTGGAGGTATATCATAGACCCCATGATCCCAGTCACCCGGTAGTTTGTATGGATGAGAGCAGTAAGCAGTGCGTGAAAGAGGTGCGAGATCCCATTCCAGCCAGCCCCGGACAAACAGAGCGCTATGATGTAGAGTACGAACGCAACGGAGTAGCTCACATGATTTTATTCTATACGCCATTTGAGAACTGGCGAAGAGTAGATGTTGCTGACAATCATGCCGCATTACAGTGGGCGGAAGGTGTCCGTAGATTAGTCGAGGAGGACTACCCACAAGCTGAGCGGATTACCTTGGTGATGGATAACCTCAATACCCATACGGGTGCTTCACTGTACAAGGCATTTCCCCCGGAGCAAGCCAGATCACTACTCGACAAACTGGAGTTTATCTATACTCCCAAGCACGGAAGCTGGTTGAATATGGCGGAATGTGAATTTGGGGTATTGAGCCGCCAATGTCTTGATCGGCGCATACCCGATATAGAAAGTGTCCATAGTGAAATAGCGGCCTGGACAGCTCATCGCAATCAATCAAACAAGCCTGTTGATTGGCGTTTCACCACCGCAGATGCTCGGATAAAGCTAAAGCGTCTTTATCCTAAATTATCAGAATGATGAAGTACTAGTGTACTGTTGCAGTTAGATTGGAACTTATAAATTCATATTTAAAACAGCGTGATACATAATTTGGAATGATATCCATGCGGATTATAAGTTCCATCAAGATTGCACTACTACACTAGTACTCTAGCAACTTTGTATTGATGGATAATTAATGTAAGATCTCAGGTAATCACCACAACAGACTGAAAACCTGAGGTCTCAATATGCCGGCAAAGAAATATCGAGTTAACCTGTCAAAAGAAGAGCGTGATGACTTAATAGAGCTAAAATCACGAGGGAAAATAGCAGCCAGAAAATTGAACCATGTCCAGATTCTGCTTCTTGCAGATGAATCCTCAGAATCTGGAGGCTATAAGGATGCAGACATTGCAAAAGCGGTATGTGTAAGCCCTTTGAGTGTAGAGCGGGTACGCAAACGTTTTGTTGAGGAAGGGCTTGATGCTGCACTCAATCCAAGGGTACAAAAGCGTCGTCGCCCGAAAAAACTGGATGGAGAAGCCGAAGCCTTTTTGGTAGCAACCGCCTGTTCATCAGCCCCGGAAGGATATTCTGACTGGACAATGCAGCTATTGGCTGATCGGCTGGTTGAATGCCAAATTGTTGATTCGATATCCAGTGAGTGTGTTCGGCAGACACTAAAAAAAACGACCTTAAACCGTGGCTGAAGGAGTGCTGGGTTATACCACCGAAAGAGAGCGCTGATTTTGTTTGTGCAATGGAAGATATACTGGAGGTCTATCAGCGCAGCTATAAAGAAGATGAGGTATTGGTCTGCATGGATGAGACCAGCAAACAGTGTGTGAAGGAGGTCCGTATACCGTGGGCAGCGCAGCCAGGCAAGCCGCAACGCTTCGATTATGAGTACGAGAGGAACGGAGTGAGCAATTTGTTCATGTTATCAGCCCCGCTTCTGGGATGGCGACACGTTAAGGTAACCGACCGGCATACCAAAATTGACTGGGCACATCTGATACGAGAGCTGGTTGATATCCACTTTCCCGGAAAGAAGATCATTCTGGTGATGGACAACCTCAATACCCATAAGCTCTCTTCTCTGTATGCGGCTTTTGAGCCTGAAGAGGCGCGACGGATTGCTGAACGGCTGGAAATTCACTACACGCCAAAACATGGAAGTTGGCTGGATATGGCAGAGATAGAAATCGGTGTAATGAGCAGACAATGCCTCAATCGGCGGATACCTGATCAAGAGACATTACGCAGAGAAATTGATGCATGGCAGCAACAACGGAATCAGAAAGCAGTTCGAGTTGATTGGCGATTTACTACTGAAGATGCGAGGGTGAAATTGAAGTCACTCTATCCATCAATCCATGATTGCTAGAGTACTAGTGATGAAAAGTGTTATTTTGTCGGTAATGAATCAAATTCAGCGGAACACGAAATTGATTCTATGCTACATAGCATATTGGCAAAACGTGAATGAACTTATGAAACGATTAATAGCTCCGGTTATCTAAAAATTTTTGAAGCGTGACCTTGTTGCAAAGATCATCTAGCTCAGCTTGCTCCTCTGCACTGAATATCTCTATTTAATCAAGAAATTTGGGGTTGTACTTCACTTGCGGGGAAAAAGTTGGTTGTTCAGGGTTGTGAGTACGTTATTGTGTTGAAGTGGTCGAGAAATTCTTCGTCCACTGCTTGTACACCGAGTGATTGATCACAGTAACGAACAAAGCGCGACGCATCTTGACAAATGGGACCAACCAACTCCCTTATTGCATTAAAATGCTCGGCAATTTCCTCATAGCTCGTCTCATAATCGTGTGCGGCAATATTACGTACCGCTCTATATAGCTGCCAGGCATTGACGGAGTCGATCACACCGATCTTTTCGTAAAATGCCATGACTTTAAGAAAATTGTCAGCAGATTCCCCCGAAAGCATCGCTGCGTGTCGCATGGCTGAACTGAGCACATCCTGCAACTTTGCAAATCGTTCGTTAATGGCAGATAACGATTCGAACAGTGCTACGTCCTTTTTATGTTGCGAGAGGTAGCTACTCTGTAGGGGCCATTCCAGCTTATCAATGGAGGCATCCAGAAAATAAACACATCGCTGAATAGCTTCGATCAGATTGGAAAGGTGCTGCTTATTTACTGAAAGTAGTGACTCACTCATTCAATCTATTCCAAAGATATGGCAGAAGACCACGCTATTTGTTGAAATGGTGTTGGTTTTTCATTGGCTTGGCAGCTGATTATATCAACAGGCAGGTGTATTTTTTGCTCTAGTTCTAGTTTGGTTTTTGCCCTTTGGAGCAGTGAGATCGGTTGCACCGACTCAATCAACAAGTCAACATCACCACCTCTTTTATCTTCCTCTACTCTGGAGCCAAATAAAAAAACCTTTGCATTTGGACCCAAGTTGTTGAGTACACTTGATTTTATCTGATCAATTTGCTCTTTACTTAGGCGCATTTGGTTGTTGGTTGTTGCTTGTTGGTTGTTGGTTGTTGGTTGTTGGTTGTTGGTTGTTGGTTGTTC